>CAZVXK010000065.1:0-13790 GCA_964631665.1 uncultured Candidatus Cloacimonadota bacterium
TCCGTAATGACTCCGTAATGATTCCGTATTGCTAACGGGAGCGAACCTGAATTCCATAGGAGGAGGAGAACTGAGGCAATCGGCTGAGGCAATCGGCAGCCAGAGAAGCTCAAAGCAGAGACAGTTATTTCAGTCGCATGAGTTTATGCTGATACACCTGGCCGGCAAGGGTGGCTTTCAACAGATAGATCCCAGCGGCCACGCTGCGTCCTGTGGCATCCCTGCCGTCCCAAACCAGCTGGGTTTCCCCTTCTTTGCTGAGACCCTGGAACAGGCGGATCACCCGTTCTCCCTTTAGATTGTAGATCTCAACGCACAGCGGTTGGTTAGCCTTTGTGTTTAGCCTGATCCGGAGTTCCGAGCGGAAGGGATCGGGTTGCAGGCGCAGAGCGAAGTCCTGATCGCCAGATTCCTGACCGGCAGATGCAGTTACTGGATGTAGCAGATGGGTGGGCAGATGGTTGCGAACCCGCAGATAGCCGGTGTGGACACCAATGGTGGCAGGATGCACCCACATCACGCCGGAGCCGGTGAAAACGACTGATTGATCCCCAAATTGCAGCTCCACACTGTGGTCCGCAGGCAATTCCTCCAGTTCCAGGGCAAAGCGCAGCCAGCGCAGATCGCTGTTCTGCAGGCGGAATTGCCACACCTTCTCGACAGGATTGTAATGGGGAAACAAGCCCTTGAATTCGCATTGCAGTTCCCGTTCATAGCCGCTTTGGGCATCCACCTGCAGCAAGGCCAGACGCCAGGGCTGCAAGGGGAAATCCGGTGCCTTGGGCAGATCGTAAAGGGGATCGAACGCTTCCGATCCAGTTTCGCAAATACCGAGCTGAATTGCATCCGGAGACAGAAAACCGTCGGAAAGACTGATCCCGATCTGCCAGTTGGTTTGCCAAGGGATGGGTGGCCCGGAATTCAGGGTGGGATCGAAGACCACCGAGCAGGGTTGGGTGTCCAGATATTGCAGCAGGAAAGCCTGTTGCGGAGGAAGGTGGTCTGCTGGAATAAAACCCTGCGATCTATAGAGATAAATCCGTGGTGGCAAACTGCCTTGGGACACCATCTGGGCATAGGTTTTGGTTACGCCCGCCTGGTTGAAGAGGAGATCTTTCAGCTCATAATGATGCCAATGAGGGTTGGGAAGGGCATTCCAGCCCCATACGAGGGGAAAATTCTGAGCAGTCGCAGGGAGTTCAGCCGACAGCGAAAGTTGGAAGGCCAGGGGATGCCAGACCAGATTTGCTATTGAAGCAGTGAAATTGGGCGATGGTTGCCAACCTACTGCGCCATCGAAATGCCAGCCCAGAGCCTGTGAACCCAGCAGCGAAGCCAGGTTCTGATCGAATCCCTCCAGGGGAACGCTGAGCAGTGAATAACCTGCCGGTTGCTGATAAGTAAGCATCGGTGGGACAACATTCAGGCGCCAGTTCGAAAGGGCGATGGCGTTGTTCCCATCCTGGCAGACCGCCTCAATCCTGAGAAACGCGTTGGTAAAAGGAATTGGGGGAGTCCAAGTGTATTGACCACTTTCGGCTGGAAGCCCGTCAACCACCAACAGCGAATCCCGGGGGCTGATCAGATGCAAATTCACCCCGGTTACGCGCCCGGAATTCAAGATCTGCCATCCAAAGGCCACTGGATCGCCCCCGAAACCAAAGCCGTTCTCCATTTCTCCAATCAACACCAGCGGAGGCTGATAGCCCCAATGCAATTCCAGATATTGCCATCCCGTGGCAGCACAAACGAATTGGTAATTGCCGGCATTAAGATCGTGCCAGTCAAGGGACTGGCGGTCATAAAGCATAAGGTCAAAACCGGCCTGCACCAGAGCCGGCGAGAGCTGAAGCTGCAGAAGCGCTGGAGCGGAGGGAACCCGGTATTTGAGAAGCCACATCTTGCTGCCGGAGCTTTGGTCATAGGCAGCTTTGATATCCTGATAGTAATTGTACCAGGTGGAGGATAGATCAGAAGTCAGCACAAAGGATGGAGCCGACCCCACCGTGTAAAGATCAAAGGAATCCGTCCCGTCCGCAGCCAGAGGATTGATTCCGATCATCAGACTGTCCGCCAGATTTTCCCCAAGGTGAAGCAGTCTGACCGCATAGACGGCAAAGGGGCTGGCTGTTCTGATCCTCCAGTCGTAATGCTCAAAGCCACTTTGGTATTCAGCGCTGATCTGATAACGGTAGATGATGCCGTTCACCACATGGTTGTCCGTAAAACCATAACTCCCATTGGCATTTACCTGCAGGGCGGGATTGGTGAACCAGGAGGCCAGCAGATGAAAATCCCCCTGCCCCACTGCGCGGTAGATGTTGAAACCCAGTATGGAAGTAAGGCTGCTGGTGAAGACCAGGGAAATCTGATTATCGCCGGAATTCACGGAGAAACCGGACAGGGCATTGCCCATCTTGAAAACCTTCAGTTCCTTGCTGTAGGCGCTATGGTTGCCATGCTTGTCCCGGGCCCGGACGCGGATGTAATAGATGCTGTTTCCTGCATCTACCTGGAAGCTATGGCTGCCCAGAGCCTGCCAGGCCAGTTCAGGGTAGTCGTGGCGATCGAGCACCCGGTAGATCATGACCTCATTCTGTTCATAGCGATAGTGGATCTCATAGCTGTCAAAATCATAGCTATAACTGCGATCCCAAGTGATGGACATGGTGGTGGTGCTCAGAGAGGCGACGGCAAGGTTGGAGGGATTGGAGGGGGCACAATTGTCATCCAGATCCAGCATGGCGTCGATCACTGCATTGAGGGCGGTGAGCCAGGGAGTGTAATAGTCAATGAAGCGGGTGTAGCGCTGGTCAGCATCCCAGGTTTGGGTGGCTTCATCATAGCCATAGAACCATTTCCAGTTGGCAGTGGTTTGAGTATAGCTGGAAGGCAACTCATCCATCTCCACATGCAGGAAGGGGGAATAGACATCATAGAGATTGGGCTGTTCGGTGTAGAGCATCTGTTGGTTATACTCTGCGCCCGGCAGGTTGTTGTTTACGCTGATGGCGATGTCGTGCCCTTCACTTTGATAGCGAATGCGATAATCGGTGCTGTGGTAAACACTGTAGTATTGGGAAACCGTCACCTCGGAATTGTCGCCGATCGTTCCCGCCGGATGGATCAGATAGGGAGATAGATTGATCAGGTCATGCCGGACCCGGGAATTGTCCCTGATCGGCAGGGCAGGGTAATAGCGCCCATTGCCGGCTGAGAGCATCACATTGCGGTCGGTGGGGTACTTGTTCCAGTCATAAGTGTGGATCTGCAGCGAGAATTCGGTTCTGCCGGTGAGAGCCCTGATCTGGTCGGCAAACTGGTGATAAGCATAGTTGAAGGGATGCTCCAGATAACGGGAGGGATCGCTGATGGATTGGTTGTTGCTGTTATAAGGAGAGTTGTAGGCCACTTCCCGCCCCGCCCCGGCAATCATCAGAAAACGGGCATCGAGGGTGTGAAAAGCCTCCAGGGCGAAGGGTGGCGAGGGATAGTCGTCGCAGGGATGGGGTGCGGAGATTATGATGGGGCGTGAAGCCCAGGGATTGTAGATATAGAGCCCCCAACCAAAATCGAAGCTGCCGATCTCGTCGTCCTCCGGTTCCGGAGTTCCGTTATCGTCGATGTGGTTGTTCAGCAACTCCCTGATCAGATACAGATTCCGCCCGCTGTCCAGGTCCTGGAATTGAACCACTTCAAAGGGGAATCCATAATGGTCCAGCTTTTGCTGCGCCGCCTGCAGGTTCAAGGACAGAAAATCCACCATCACCGCATCCCATTGAACAAGCTGCTCCAGCGAGGGGATCAGGAAATCCCCAAAGTCGTTGTTCTGCACCTCCCAGGTAGCATAGACATTGAGATTGGACACCCTGCCCTCGGCCAGATGAGAGACCCAGTTATCATAGGCGCAATTGGGCTCGTTGCCATAGAGGAAGCCGCGCAGGGAAGCCACTTCAGTCACCACCGCCGGCAGAGCAACAGCCTGTAGCAGGAAGGCGATCAGGCAGAGGCAGGCGCAGCGTGGTTTCCTTGTCCGGTAAAGGGTTAGCGCTATCTGGATCATAACTGCTATAATGCCAACGGGCTATATCTTGTCAAGCACAATGTGCTCCATAGCCTGCCGGAGTGCCATCTGCGAAGCATGAAAAAAATCCAGTTGACAAGTATCAGCCCCATGGAAAGAATTGAATCCATCAGACGAATGGAGGTGAAAAATGAAATTCACTGAGATCCTGGCCCAGATACGCTCCATCTTCACCAGCAGCACAGGGGTGGAGATGGCATTTGGCAAACCCATGCAAGTGAACGACCTGTCCATCATTCCGGTGGCAAAGATCAGCTTTGGCTTTGGCGGGGGAGGAGGCAGCTCTCCGGTCAGAAAAAAGAAAGCCAGGAAGGCAGAAACCACTGCCCAGGAATCAACACCAGCCCCGGAAGAAACCGAGGCAGCACCGAACCAAGTGGATGAAGGCGGTGGAGGTGGTGGCGGTATGAACACCTCTCCGGTGGGGATCTACACCATCAAGGACGACAAGGTGCGCTTCTATCCGGTGATCAGCGTCAAAGAGATCATGGCGATCGTGGGCGTGATCTCCATCCTGCTCATCCGTATTGCCCGGCTCAGGCGTAAAGGCAAGAGATGAACAATACGGATAAACTCGCTCCCATCCCCTTCAAATATCTGCCCCAGGGATTTGATGTCACTTCCGCCGATCAGGTGCATGGCTTTTTAAAAGACCTAACTCTGCGCCAGCCCGCAAGTCCGGACGAATTGATTACTCTGATGGAAGAGTATTCCGAGTTGCTAAAAGCTGTGTCGGACGAGCTTTCCTGGCGTTATATCAGGATGACGGTGCATGCAGATGACGAAAGCTACTCCACTGCCTACAACGACTATTACAGCCAGGTCTATGCCCCGATGGAACCTCTTGGCTTCGCTCTGAAACAGCTCTTCTACGGCTCTGAGCAGCGCCGCAATCTTCCCCCGGAGCGGTATGACCATCTGAACCGCATCATCGCCAAAGATATCGAGCTTTTCCGCGAGGAAAACGTCCCCCTGAAGATCCAGGAATCCGAGCTGGCCAATAAGTACGGCAGTATCGTGAGCAAGATGACAGTCCAGTTCGACGGCAAAGAACAGACCGTGGCCCAGCTCTCGGTATATCAAAAGGATGCCGACCGCGGCAAGCGCGAAGCCGCCTACCGCCTGGCCATGGGCCTGTATGCCGGGCAGCGTGAGGAACTTAACCATCTGTTCGACGAACTCAAAGCCCTGCGGGTGCAGATCGCCCACAATGCCGGATTTCCCAATTATCGGGATTACATGCATACCGAGATGGGACGCTTTTCCTACACCCCCGAAGACCTCATCCAATTCCATGCAGCGGTGGAAAAAGTGGTGGTTCCCTTTGTGAAGGAATTGGATGAACACCGCCGCACCAAGCTGGGGCTGGACACCCTTCGACCCTGGGACACCATGGTGGACTTGGATGGCAGGAAGCTAAAGCCCTTCGACACCACAGAGGAATTCATAACCAAGACCCACCGGGTGCTAAACAGGGTGAATCCCGACTATGCCAACCAGTTGCATCTGATGAACAACACCGGTTTGCTGGACCTGGAGAACCGCAAGGGCAAGGCACCAGGAGGATACAACTCCAGTATCAACAATCTGGGCTCCTCCTTTATCTTTATGAATCATGTGAAGCTCCATAACGATGTGGTAACCCTCCTGCACGAATCCGGGCATGCCATGCATAGCGCTGCCATGAAGGACATAAGCCTGGCCCAGTATGGCGATACGCCCAGTGAAGTGGCAGAGCTTGCCTCCATGAGCATGGAACTGCTCAGTATGGACCATTGGGATGAGTTCTACACCGATCCCGCCGATCTGAACAAAGCCAGACGCGACCAATTGGAAGGAACGCTGAGCTTCCTGCCCTGGTGTATGACTGTGGATGCCTTCCAGCACTGGATCTATCTGAATCCCGAGCACAGCCCCGAGGAACGCGACCAAGCCTTTCTCTCCATCAGCGACCGGTTTGCCACCATAGTGGATTGGAGCGGCCTGGAGGACTTGCGCAAACTGCGCTGGATGAGGCAGTTGCATATTTTTGAGGTACCCTTTTACTACATCGAATATGGGATGGCTCAACTGGGGGCGCTGTCCATCTATCTGAATTACTGCCAGAACCCAAGCGAGGCCTTGCGCCGTTATCAGGACTTCTTGAATCTGGGCTACAGCAAGCCGGTGGATGAAATCTACCGCACCGCCGGCATCGAATTCGACTTTTCCGAAGCCCGCATCCGCGAACTGGTGGATTTCGTGCGCTCCGAATTGGACAAGCTCGACAGATAAAGGATAAACACCAATGCTGTGCCTGGTCAGCCGTTGCCATTACGCCCCCTTCAACATTGCCAGCGAGGAATATATCCTCGATCATTATGATGACGATGTTTTCCTGCTCTACCGCAATGCGCCTTCGATCATCGTGGGCAGGCATCAGAACACCCTGGCGGAGATCAATTGTGACTATGTGGAAAAGCACTCCATCCCCGTGGTGAGAAGGCTGACCGGAGGCGGGACGGTGTTCCACGACCTGGGCAACCTGAACTTTAGCTTCATAATGCGAAACCTGGCCAATGAAGAGAACGGCTTTGCCAAATATACCGCGCCAGTGCTTGCCGCCCTGCGGGAGCTGGGGGTGGATGCCCGCTTGGAGGGACGCAACGACCTCACCATCAAAGGGATGAAGTTTTCCGGCAACGCTCGTGCTGTGATCCGGGGCAAGGTCCTGCAGCACGGCACCATCCTGTTCACATCCAAGCTGGCCGACCTCACCCAAGCGCTCAAAGTGAATCCACTCAAATTCAGCGGCAAGGCTGTGAAATCAGTCCAGGCGCGGGTAACCAATGTTTCCGACCACCTCCCCCATCCCATCGGGCTGGAGGAATTTATGCTGAAGATTCGGGCTCAGGTGCTTCTGCTCTATCCCGAAGCACGTGACCATGCCTTCAGCCCAAAGGAAGAGGAGGCGATCCGATCCTTGGTGGATGAGAAATATGCCACCTGGGACTGGAACTTTGGGGCGTCACCGAAGTACAACCACTATCAGGCTCTCCGCTGCGCTGCAGGCACGATCGAGTTCTATACCGATGTCCACAGGGGCATGATCGCTTCCCTAAAAATCTATGGTGATTTCTTCGGCGACCGGGACACTGCTGAACTGGAGCAGGCTTTGGTGGGGGTTCCCCACACCCGGGAGGCAATCCTGGACCTTCTGTCCAAACAACCCCTTCAGGAGTATTTTGGCCCGGTGCGGGCAGAGGAAATTCTGGCCGGTCTATTCTGAAACCCTTGTTCCTCCACATCTTGCCACTTCGCCTCCGGAATGGCTGGCAGCTTTTGGGTTAAAATAATCCTTGACCTTAAAGCAGCCCATTTTAATGTGGAAAAATGTATAGTTATGGAGAACTGAATGAATATACACTTCAGGGATGTTCAGACCGGCAGCGTGGAAGCACGGGCAATTTTGGAAATTGCCGATGGCGTGTTTCTGAATGAGGTCACCATCCTCAACATAGATGGCGAGATCGTGGTGGAATTCCCCCGCAAGAGCTTTTTGGGCAAATCCAAGCGCACCTATTACCTGGACATCATCAGCTTCGAGGACAATGACAAGCGCATCGTGTGGGAGCTTGAGATCAAGGCTGCCTACCGCGAGTGGCGCCGCTCGAACAAGAAGGTACTGGTCTATGAAAACAACAACAAATAAAATAGCTGGAGGATCAAAATGATTACCGACCTGCAAGACATCATCTCCACGAACATCCGTGGCATGAAGCGTTCCGCCATCCGCGAGCTGCTGAAGCTGCTGGGCCAGCCCGGTCTGATCTCGTTTTCGGGTGGATTTCCCGCCCCGGCTTCCTTCCCCACGGTGGAACTGAAGGCCATCATCGACGAAGTGATGGATTCCGAGGCCGCCTTTGCCCTGCAATATGGCGCCACCGAGGGCGACGCTCTGCTGCGCACCATGATGGTGAACCGTTACAAAGCGGTGGGCGTGGACATCAGCATCGAGAACATGATCATCACCACTGCTTCCCAACAGGCATTGGACCTGATCGCCAAGATCTTCATCGACCGCGGCGATGTGGTGATCGTGGGTCTGCCTTCCTATCTGGGTGGCTTGAGTGCATTCAATTCCTATGGCGCGGACATGATCGGCATTCCCATGGATGACGAGGGTGAGAATCCCGAAATCATGGAAACCCGGATCAAGGAAGCCATTGCCCGTGGGAAAAAGCCCAAATTCATCTATGTGATACCCGATTTCCAAAACCCTGCCGGCATGACCATGAGCGAAGCCCGCCGCAAGGAGATCATCGCCATCGCCCACAAGTATGACATCCTGATCATCGAGGACAGCCCCTACCGCGAATTGCGCTATGAGGGCGAGCACCAGAGAACCATCTACGAACTTGACGGCACCGGACAGGTGGTACTGCTGGGCACCTTCTCCAAGATCTTCTGCCCCGGTTTCCGCATCGGTTGGGTGGTGGGGCATCCGGAAATCCTGGATAAGATTGTGATGGCCAAGCAAGCCACCGACCTCTGCACCCCTCCCTTCACGCAACGCATCGCTGCCCGTTACATCGAAAAGGGATTGCTGGACCCCAAGATCAAGCAGATCTCAGCCATGTATAAAGCCAAGCAAAGGGTGATGCTGGATTCCCTGCAGGAATTCATGCCCGAGGAATTTTCCTGGATCAAGCCCCAGGGCGGCCTGTTCCTGATGGCCATGGGACCGGAATACATCGATACCAGCGCCCTGCTGATGGATTGCATCCAACAGGAGAAGGTCGCCTATGTGGCTGGCACCTCCTTCTTCTGCGATGGCAAAGGGCAAAACACCATGCGCCTGAACTTCTCCTATGAATCCGAGGAGCAGAACCGCGAAGGCTGCCGTCGTCTGGGCAGCTTCTTCAAGCAGGTGATCTCCAAACACCATTGAGACATCTCATTACAGATAAAAGAAAGAAAATAGAACCGGGAGGAACTATGCCTAAAAAAGTCGAGAAAGACCGCGCAGGCATGATCATCCGGGAGGAAGACACACCCGAAAAGATGGAGGTGGAGCTCACCGAAGTCAAGGCGCCGGGCGATGTTAATTCTCCCGTACTCATCTATTACAACTGGTGCAAGAGATGCGGCATCTGCGTCGCCTTTTGCCCCACCGGCTGTTTGGGACGCAAGGCCGACGGCTCGCCCTATGTGCTTGCACCGGAGAAGTGCATCCACTGCGAGACCTGTGACCGGCTTTGCCCGGACTTCGCCATCACCGGCGCCAAAGACCGCTGAGGATACCCTGATGTTGAAAAAGAAAACCACCCCTGCCAAGAACCCAAAAAAACCCGCCAAACCCAAGGACAAAACCAGCACCAAACTGCAGGAACTGCAGAAGCAACGCGAACGCCATCATGTGATCATGCAGGGCAACGAAGCTGTGGCTTATGGGGCTCTGGATGCCGGATGCAACTTCTTTGCCGGCTATCCGATCACTCCCTCCACCGAGATCGCCGAGATTTTGGCCCTCGAGCTGCCCAAACGTGGCGGCGTCTTCATCCAGATGGAGGACGAGATCGCCAGCATTTGCGCCATCACGGGAGCCTCGCTGGCCGGAGCCAAGGCTCTCACCGCCACCTCCGGACCCGGCTTTTCCCTGATGCAGGAAGGCATCGGCTTTGCCAAGATCACCGAAACCCCCTGCGTGGTGGTGAATGTCCAGCGCGTGGGCCCTTCCACCGGCATGCCCACCAGTTGCGCCCAGGGCGATATGCAACAATCCCGCTGGGGCAGCCATGGTGACAGCCCTGCCATCGTGCTCTATCCCGATAGCGTGAAGGAATGTTATGAGCTCACCATTCGAGCCGTCAACCTCTCCGAAAAGTACCGCACTTGCGTGATCCTGCTCCTGGATGAGGTTCTGGGGCACATGCGCGAGGATCTGCGCCTGCCGGATATGGCGAATGTGCGTGTGATCTCACGCATCAAACCCACCGTTCCGCCCCATTGGTACAAGCATTACGATGAAAACCAAAAATACCTTTCGCCCCTGGCCAGCTATGGCGAAGGCTACCGTTTCCATGTGACCGGCCTCACCCACGATGCCCTCGGTTTCCCCACCAACAAGGCATCGGAAGCCCAGGACATGATGGAACGCCTGCGCAAGAAGATCACCTATAATATCCGGGACCTGGTGCAGATCGAAAGCTTCAAGATGGAGGATGCCCGGATCGCCATCTTCGCCGCCGGGATCGTTGCCCGTGCCGCCAAAGCCGCTGTGGCGATGGCCCGCCATGAAGGCATTCCCGTGGGCTTGCTGCGGCCCCTCACCATATGGCCTTTCCCGGATGATGCGGTGCGCAAGATGCTCCGCGATGTGGATATCGTGGTGGTGCCCGAGCTCAACCAAGGCCAGTTGGTGCGCGAGATCCAGCGGCTGGTGAAGGACAGAAGCGACAGCAAGCTGATCAAGATCCAGCGCGTGAACGGCAAGCTGATCTCCCCCACCGACATCCTGCGCAAACTGAAGGAGGGAATGTAATCATGGCCACCATACCCCAGAAAATCATTCACGAATACCTGCGCCACGACAAGAAATTCCCCCATGTCTGGTGTTCCGGTTGTTCCAATGGCATCGTCCTGGGTGCCATCATCCGCGCTCTTGCCGGCATGGACATCCACCGCGACGACATCGTGATGGTCTCCGGCATCGGCTGCTCCTCACGCATGCCGGTCTATGTGGATTTCAACACCCTGCACACCCTGCATGGCCGCGCCATTGCCTATGCCACCGGTGTCAAGCTCCACAAACCGCATCTGAAAGTGATCGTGATCACCGGGGATGGCGATTGCACCGCAATCGGCGGAAACCATCTCATCCATGCCGCCCGCCGGAACATCGATCTCAGCGTGATCCTGGTCAACAACAATATCTATGGCATGACCGGCGGCCAGTGCTCCCCCACCACTCCCCATAACGCCATTGCCACCACCGCCCCCTATGGCAACATCGAGCCGGATTTCAATATCTGCGAGCTGGCCATGGGTGCCGGAGCCACCTATGTGGCGCGCACCACTGCCTTCCACACCCAGGAGGTTCAGAATATGGTGAAAGATTCCATCGAGCATCCCGGATTCGCCCTGATCGAGGTGATCAGTGCCTGCCCGGTGATCTATGGACGCCTCAATAAAAAAGGCGGCGCGCCCCAGATGATGAAGGACATGCGGGACAACTCCATCCCCCTGGCTGCCGTAGCCAAACTCCCTCCCGAGAAGGTGGAGGGCAAGATCGTGCGCGGCGTGTTCAGAAAGGAGATCCGCCCCGAATTTTGCGACCGCTATGCCGATCTGGTGAAACGGGTGCAGGCGACCGGAGGTGAAGAAGCATGAAGAACTATGAGATTCGCCTTTCCGGAAGCGGTGGACAGGGCCTCATCCTGGCCGGGATCATCCTTGCCCGGGGAGCCGTGTTGGACAAACGCCGCGTAACCCAAACCCAGAGCTATGGTCCCGAATCCCGTGGAGGCTCTTCCCGTGCCGATGTGATCATCAGCGACCAGGAGATCTTTTTCCCCGAGGCCACCCATTTCCACTGCCTGCTGGCGCTCACTCAGGAAGCCTGCGACAAATATCTCTTCGACCTGCGCGAGAACGGCATCCTGATCATCGACACCACCCATGTGAAAAACCTCGCCCTGGCTGCCGAAAATACCTTTGAGCTGCCCTTCACCGAGATCGCCATCGAAAAGCTGGGCAGCCCCATCACCACCAACATCATTTCCCTGGCTTTTCTGGTGAAGGTCACCGGCATCGTCAAAGAGGCTTCGCTGAAGCAATCCATCGCCGAAACAGTCAAACCCGCCTTCGTGGAACTGAACCACAAGGCGATGAAGCTGGGCTTCGACCTGGCGGAAAAGTATCTGAAGGGAAAACCCAAACCATGATCAAGCACATCTCCCATATCGGCATCGCCGTGAAGGACCTGGATGCCGGCATCGCCTTCTATCAGAAGCTGGGACTCCAGTTGGAAGGGATCGAGGAAGTTCCCTCCCAAATGGTGAAAGTGGCCTTCTTCCCGGTGGGCGACACCCGCATCGAGCTGCTGGCGCCCACTTCCGAGGACAGCCCGGTGGCCAGGTTCATCGAAAAGAAGGGCGAAGGAATCCAGCATCTGGCCTTTGCCGTAGATGAGCTGCCCTCCGCTTTGGAACAGGCCCGAGAGGACGGCATTGTCCTGATCGACAAGGAACCCCGCCCCGGCGCCCATAATGCCGAGATCGCCTTCCTCCA
Organism: uncultured Candidatus Cloacimonadota bacterium; assembly: GCA_964631665.1. Lineage (GTDB taxonomy): Bacteria > Cloacimonadota > Cloacimonadia > Cloacimonadales > Cloacimonadaceae > Syntrophosphaera. The sequence goes on from CAZVXK010000065.1 coordinate 12,356, forward strand.
TCCCAAGTCCAGTTTGGGCGTCCTGATCGAATTCTGCCAGGAACGGCACTGAACATTATCCTGCAATAACTGTTGATTCCGCCACCAAGCCAGGGTACCGCCAGCAAACCCTGGCGGCGGGATCATGAGTCGATCCGGTTTGCTCATATAAATCCCCGCAGGAATCGTAATCGCCTTCACTCCAGCAGGGATAGCGTGGCAGATCCGGGTTGGTCATCTGTGCAGAACGGGCTGCAGCAGCCACTGGCGGTGGTTGTGCCAATATTTGAGCAGGTCAAACTCCACCCAGGCTTGTTTGTCAGATTTTTGATCTTTGGCTGCAGACTTTACTGTGTTCTGCTGTCCGGCAGAGCAGGTGTCCGGTTCCGGGCTGTGCAAGTGGTCTAACTTTGCGCTTTTCATTGTATCTCCTGTAAAATGTTTATTCACTTTACTAACGCTTGGGAAACCAATAGTGTTGGTATTAATTTGGGGTGTGGTTAATGGGTAATGGGTAATGCTGCACCGGGGATGAACGTGCTTGCTATTGAAGAACCCAAAGAGAGGTACTCCTGAGGCTGTTAGCCCAGAATTTAAAGGCTTGCAACTTGGTGAAATCCTTTTATACAGATGTGCAAAAAGGGTGATACTGGGATCTCACTAAAAACAGCTATCTGCATCGAAATTGATACTATTGATACTATCTGCAATTTCACTTGATACTCTATGCTCTTCCCCCTTTTCCCCCAGCCTTAATCAAGCCTTTATCAAGCCTTAATCAAGCGTTAATTGTTAACGCTTGATTAAGGCTTGATAAAGAAGTGATTGACACTTTCACTCCAGCGGGAAAAGTGGCACCAATCAAAGGAGGAAATCATGAAAGCTACTGTGAAAGAAGGGATAAAGGGATTTTCCGGCAAGCTGGACGGAGCGCTGTATTACTATCACCCCCGCCTGAAACGCACCCTGATGCGCCGCATCCCGGAAATGCCCATCCAACCCCAAAACCACACCTATGCCACCATCGCCCGCCAGCTCAAGGCCCTGGAGCCGTCAAATTTGTACCGTTATGACTTCAAGCTCTATCTCTCCCAACTGAGGGATAGCGACGAGGAGGTGCGGGTGCCTTCCTGGTATGGGCTGTTTGTGAAGATGATGTGGGCGCTGCAGGCCAAATATCCCGATCAGGTGGACCTGCGCACCATCACCAAAGCCCGCATCCACTCCCAGAACCTGCCCTGCATTTCGGTGAAAGCGGCGGTGGAGGATGGCCTGCTGCGGCCGGTGCCCGGCTGGCAGAATCTGGATCATCAGATCTGAGTAAAGGGGTGGCGGGCTCTTGCCCGCCACAGCGGCCAAGGGCCGCTTCAGCAGCTACCGAACCGTCTCAGAGGGCGGCGGACGCTGTAAAAAAGGCAGCACGGCTGCCTCTGCCGGACAGGAGCCCGGCAGCCCT
>CAZVXK010000066.1:0-13778 GCA_964631665.1 uncultured Candidatus Cloacimonadota bacterium
CGCTGGGACTCGGAAAGGAAGTTGGATTGCATATGCTATCTGAAATTTCGTCCCGTTTGGGACTCGGAAAGGAAGTTGGATTGCATATGCTATCTGAAATTTCGTCCCGCTGGGACTCGGATAGGAGGTTGGATTGCTCATGCTATCTGAAATGCCGTCCCGTTGCTACTCTACTGTCTTATCAAATCCATTTCTTCTAAACTCACACGAAATTGGTTTCGCAACCGCGAATGAAAATATGCTGTTTGAAGTCCACGCGGCCTCATAATCTGTTGTACACGTTAAGGTTACGAAGGCCGTTTGAACTCCAAAACAGCCTTGCTTTTCATGTAATGCCATCCCGGGGACTCGCAACACGATTTTTTTCTGAGCCTCATATACAAATATCCAATTAGTTACCCTACATTTACCCACCCTATAACCTGCAAAATACCCTGCAGATCGATATGTGCAGTCCACTGCGTGGATTTTTGTTGGTTAAGGGTTTTTGCGGGGAAAAAAGAAATGGCGGGATTTGCATCCCGCCATTATCAGGGTTGATTTTTGTTAGTTATTTATTTGGCAAGCAGCATCTTGCGGGTGATGGTCTTCTGGTCGCTGGTGAGGCGATAGAAATACATTCCGCTGCCCACGCGGTTGCCTTTGTCATCCTTTCCGTTCCAGACCACGCTGTGCTGTCCGGCTTCACGGACATCGTTCACCAGGGTGCGGACCACCTGTCCCTTCAGATTGTAGATCTTCAGGGTGGTGATTCCGGTGGTGGGAAGGCTGTAGGCAATTGTGGTTTCCGGATTGAAGGGATTGGGATAGTTGTTGGCATCCAGAGTGTACACGGGGATCACATTGTCGTCGTTGGAAACGCCATGTTCCACGATGGCACGGATCATCAGTTCACCGGTGGTGAGGGGCTCCCAGGCTGTGGTCAGGCGCTGGTAGCTATAGCCGTTGCTGGAGGTATCCAGTCCGATCAGGGAGGCATTGGTGGTTTCCAGGATCGCCAGGTAGAAGGTGCCTTCCGGGATGATGATATCCGCAGGCAGGGTGATCCAGTTCCAGCCCTGCACCACAGAGGCGGCGGGATACTGATACTGGGCGAGCTGGGTTCCGGGCAAGCCATCGGTGCCGTCGTTGAGGAACACGCAGACGATGATGCCGGCGGTTCCCACGGTATGGACATAGATCTTGGCATACTTCACAGTAACTTCACCATTATACATATGCTTCACTGCCATCTGGCGGGTGGAGCCCACCGAGAAGCCCTGCTCCGCGGTGCCGTCGTCATGATAGAGCTCTGTGTGCATTGGAGGCATCACAAAGGCATTCACCACATTGGAGGGGGTGGATTCGTTGGCGCCATACATGGCGGTCACATAATAGGAGTGCAATCCGCCAGCCACATTCATATCGGTGTAGGTGAGCACGGTTCCGGCCACTTCATCGATCTGAATATTGTTGCGATAGATCTTGTAGGCTGTGACATCGCGGTCATGGCGGACGCCAGATTGGCCGATGGTGCCTTCGTTAATGGGGGATTCCATGGGCAGGGTTGTGAGCTCATATTCCCGGCCGGTGGCATCCTGCACATAGATGCGGACGTTCCAGTTGAAGGTTAGCTCTGAATTGAGAGCGGTCAGAGTGGTCCAGGAACCGTTCCAGTGGATCATGTTGCCATAGCCGCCCACTTCCGGTCCGGCATCCACACCGGCCGGATATCCGGTGGTGGTGTTGCAGCGGTAACCAGCCATGATGCTGGTTCCGGAGGGTATGGTCCAGGGGGTGGTGAGGATGATCTCGTTCCATTGGTTGATGGTGGGGGTCACGGCCTGTTCATAGGCCAGGGTGCCGGTGCTGCCGCTCCAGATGCGCACGGCATAGGTGCAGTTGGCTTCGGCGGGATAGAACATGATCTTGGTGATATTCATTCCCACCCAGGGATAGATTCCATAATCTCCCATGGCATCCCATTTGGCCGCCACGGAGAAATCTGCAGCGGAACCGGTTCCAATGGAGTTGTTGGAATGCTCGCCATCATAATGCAGCCAGCCTTCTTCACCGCCGCCCCCGCCGCCACCGGGCTCGGTCCAGTTCAGGGTGACATTGCTGCCATCAACAGTAGCGGTCAGGTTTTCCGGAGCGGCGATGAAGACATCATTGTAGATCGTCACGTCGTCGATCATGATGCCGATCCCGTCGGGAGTATCGCCGTCGGATTTGAAGTACCAGCGCATTTGGATGGTCTCACCCGCATAGTCTGAAATAAAACCGTCCAGGCTGTAGCTTTGGGTCATGGAAGCCCAGGCGGGAGGCGCATCACTATACACATAGTTGGGATTGGTGCCTCCGTAGGGATTGCTCATGGCATACCAGGTGAGGCCGCCATTGGGGGAGATCTCCCAGCCGAAATAATCCACCTGCGGGAAGGTGTCGGGATCGTTGAAGCTGCCCATGATCATGAAGTCGGCACGGATGTCCCCGCTGGTGGGAAGCTGGATGGGGGGGCTCACCAGGTAGTTCAGCATGTTGATGTTGTAGGTTCCCTGGTCGTTTTGGCATTTCATGATGTGAGTGGGTGAGGGAGCGGTGGGATCGGTTGCCAGATGCCAGATGTCCCCGCCCACGGGCACCAGGCTGGCCCAGGTCATCTGACCGTCGTCCACGCCATTGTTGGTGTAACCGCCAAAGGCAATATCATCCACCATGGCGCCAAACATTGCCGGGGCGTCCTGGGTGCAATAGGCCGGGTCGGAGGCAAAGGCAAAGCGCACCTTCACCGATTGGCCCACATAGGCACTGAGGCTGAAGGTCGCATCGGTCCAAGTGGTCAACACGCCGCCCCAACCGGGGATGTTCGGTCCTTCGCCATGCTCGAAACCAAAGGCAGAGGATGAGGTCATATTATATGCCGGGGTTCCGGTAATAGGTGTCCAGGTGGTGCCGCCATCAGTGGAAACTCGAACATTGAGTGCGTCCCAGCCGTTGTAGGGAGCGGTTGCTCCGGCGGGATCCTCGATGTTGTAACGCATTTTGAAAGTTAGGGTTGCATTTGCCGCGGTGATACTGCGGGCCGGTGTGTCCAGCACCAGGTATTGATGGTCGTAATAACCACCGATATTGCCTCCCTGGGCCAGGGCGGGATCGCCCATCCACCAGCAGTTGCCTTGCGTACCGCCGGCATCGTAGATATGCCAGTTATTGGGGGAGATGGTACCGTCAATGGTAGTCCATCCTGTGGCGCCGCTTTCGAAATCTTCCTGCCATGCCACCACTTCGTAACGATTACCATTTGCAAATATGGCTGTTACCAGTGCCAGGGCAAAGATTATCAACCATCTTTTTTTCATTGATCCTCCTTCTGAATCAAGGGATAATTTCCATATTACTCTTAGATTTGCACTGCTTGATTTTGTCAACCAGTTTTTTTCAATGCTTGGATCTATAATGCAAATTACATGCCATAGATCATAAATTCAAGGTCTTAGGTGTACTGCAGACGGTAGAGGTCATAATACAGGCCCTGCTTGTCCAGCAGATCGAAATGGGAGCCTTCCTCCACGATCTCACCCTTGTGCAACATCAGGATGCGGTCCACATGCTGGATGGTGGAAAGCCGGTGGGCGATCATGATCGAGGTGCGGTTTTCGATGATCTTGCTGAGCGCGTCCTGGATCAGGATCTCGGTTTCGGTATCGATGTTGGAGGTGGCCTCGTCCAGGATGAAGATGGAGGGATTGTAGGCCAGCACCCGGGCGAAAGCCAATAGCTGGCGTTGCCCGGTGGAAAGGGTGGCACCACGTTCCATCACCGGTTCGTTGTATTTCTCCGGCAGTTTGCAGATGAATTTGTCCGCATTCACATACTTGGACACCTGCTCGATCTCGTCATCACTCAACTGGGGGTTGTTCAAAGCGATGTTTTCCTTGATGTTGCCGCTGAAGATGAACACATCCTGCTGGACGATCCCTACATTGGATCGCAGGTCGGCCAGGGAATAAGAGTTCAGAGGTCTGCCATCGATCAGGATACTGCCCCGTTGGAAGGGATACATGGCCAGGATCAGGTTCACGATCGAAGTTTTACCGCTGCCGGTGTGCCCCACCAGGGCGATCTTCTCGCCGGGGCGGATTTTGAAGGAAACATCCTTCAGCACCCACTCGTTGGGATTGTAGGCCAACCACACATGGTCGAATTCGATCTCACCTTCCAGTTTCAGGTTGCGGTGGATTGCCTCTCGGTAATCATCCGGCTGCTCATCCATCAGGCCAAAGATGCGTTCCGCTCCCGCCAGTGCGCCCTGAAGCACATTGAACTTCTCGGAGAAGTCGTTGATCGGTTCGAACAGTTTGTGGATATACTGAGTGAAAGCCATCAGCAAGCCGATGGTGATCACATTGCGCAGGATCTGTCCCCCGCCATACCAGATCATGAAAGCCACCGCCACCTGGGAGGAGACATGGATGATGGGGCGGAAAAAGGCAAAAAGCTTCAATTGCTTGACGGAAGCCACGAAATACTGCTCATTCACTCCAGTAAATTCATCCCGTTTGTGAAAATACTGGTTGAACAGCTGGATGATCTTTTGCCCGCTGATATGCTCCGCCAGGGTGGCATTGAGCGCGGCAAGGTATTTGCGCACTTCACGATAGATCACCCGGGTGCGCCTGCGGTATTCGGAAATCACCCACACAACCGCGGGCAGGATGATGAAACTCACCAGCGCCAGGCGCCAGTTCAGGATCAGCATCAGGGTGATGATGGCGATCACCACGATCACATCCTGCACGATGGTGATCACACCTGAAGCCAGCATTTCGTCGATGGCACGGATATCGTTGGTAACGCGGGTGACCAGCCTGCCCACGGGATTCTGGTCAAAATACTTTACCGGCATCTTCTGCAGATGGGCAAAGGCGTCGTGCCGCAGGTCGTTCATCGCCTTTTGGGCGAAGGTGGTGGTGATCACCGCCTGCAGATAACTGCCCACCATGCGGAGCAGGATGATCAGGAAGAAGACCAGCGCCAGATAGAACAGGTTGTGAGCCGCTTCGCTGCGCACCTGGAAGCGTTCCCGGCCGGGAAGCTTGTTCAGGTTTTCCCTGCTGATGGCAATCTGTCCTTTCCCGATCCTAAACCAGCCCCGGGTTCCGTTTTTGCCGCCGTGGGGGGAGGTGTTTTCCTGCAAATGTTCGTATTGCTGAAGGATCTCCAGGTTTTCGGGTTTGTCCACGATCAGAAAGACGGTGGTTTCGCTCAGGATGCCTTTCTCTTTCAGTTCCTGCAGGTCAGTGTTGTTGATCCGGTTGCGGTCTTTGGCGGCAAGGATCAGGAACTGCCTGCCATTGTGGCTGAAGGGCTTAAGGTTGAGGTATTCATACTTGGCCAGAAACTGCTGTAACTGTGCCTTATCCGGGAAAATGGCAATGGCCTTGTCGGAAACGATATAGTCGTCGATGGCAGTGCGCTGGATCAGGGGAAGCACCAATTCCGCCCCCGCCACCAGCATCAGGATGCCAAAGGAAAGAACTACCCATTTCAAATAGGGTTTCAAGTAACGGAGCAGTCGGCCATAGAGCCTGCGGTCATAGATCCTGCCCTTCAGGTCGTCTTCGGTAAATCCGCCGCGTCCGTGACCGCCGCCGCCACCGAAATTCATGCTTCCTCCCCTTCCAGACGGGCGCGGATGCGCTGCTTTTCATATAGGTCGCGGTACAGCCCGCCCTGCTCGATCAGGCCACGGTGGTCGCCGCGTTCCACGATCACTCCATCTCCCAGTACGATGATGTGGTCGGCATGCTGGATGGAGGAGATGCGGTGGGCGATGATGATGGTGGTTTTGCCCCGGCGGATGTCGATCAGCCGTTCCAGGATAAAGCGTTCTGTTTTGGTGTCCACTGCTGATAGGGCGTCATCCAGGATCAGCACCTGGGGATTGGTGAGCAGGGCACGGGCGATCGCCACACGCTGCTTCTGTCCGCCGGAAAGGGTGATCCCGCGCTCGCCCACGATGGTCTCAAACTTGTGGTCAAACTCCATGATCTCGTCATAAACTTGGGCGATGCGGGCTGCTTCATGGACTTCCTCGTCTCTGGTGTCGGGATTGCCCAAACGGATGTTGTTGGCGATGGTATCCGAAAACAGGAAGATATCCTGCGGCACCAGCACCATGTCCCGGCGCAGTACATTAAGGGGGATTTTGTGAACTTCCCTGCCATCGATGAAGATGGTGTCCGCCGGAGGGTCGTAGATGCGCACTAGAAGCTCGATCAGGCTGGTCTTGCCGCAGCCGGTGGGCCCCACCACGGCCAGGGTCTTGCCGGCGTCGATGGCGGTGCTGATCCGGTTGAAAACCAGGGGCAGATCGCCTCCGTAACGGAAGCTAAGGTCTCTGATCTCGATCTCGCCGCGCAGTTCCTTGATCGTGTTATCCGCCTGATTATCGTTTATTTCCGGTTTCACCACGAAAATGTCGTTCAGGCGTTTCAATGATGCCGTTCCGCGCTGATACATGTCCACGATCCAGCCAATGGCGATCATGGGCCACACCAGCATCCCCAGATACTGGAAGAAGGCGATGAATTCGCCAATGGTGATCTCGCCCCGGATGGTGGCCCGGCCGCCAAACAACAGGGTGATGATCATCGAGATGCTGATCACGAAACTCATGAAGGGGTGGAAGATGCCCGAGATCTTGGCCAGCTTGATGTTCTGCTTCACAAAGTCCAGCGAGACCTCGTCAACTTTGTGCAGCTCCGCCTTTTCCTGCACAAAGGCTTTCACGATGCGAATGCCGGAAATGCTTTCCTGGATCCTGCCGCTGAGGGTGGCAAAGCTGGCCTGAACCTTGGCAAAGGTTTTGTGCATCTTCTTGCCAAAATAGCCGATGGTGATGGAGAGGATCGGCATGGGGATCACCGCCAGACCGGTGAGGCGCCAATTGATGGAACCCATGAACAAAAAGGAGGTGATGGTCATGAACACGATGTCCATGGCGGCGATCAGTCCGATGCCAAACATCATGCGCACCGCGTTCAGGTCGTTGGTGGCATGGGCCATCAGGTCGCCGATCTTGCTGCGGTTGAAGAAGTTCTGGGAAAGCCGCAGCAGGTGGTTGTAGAAATCCTGCCTCAGGAAACGTTCGATGCGAAAGGAATTGCCGATGATCAGGATCCGCCAGAAATAGCGCAGCACCATCACGGCAATGGCAAGGCCGAAGATGACCAGCCCCACCCAGATCAAGCCGGTCTGGTCTATTCTGCGTTCCTGGATGCTGTCGATCGCATATTGCATCACCCGGGGCATGATCAATTGCACCACGTCCACCAGGATCAGCATCACCATGCCACCGGCGATCCTGCCATAACTCTTCTTTAGATAAGGAAGAATGGCATCAAATGTTCGCATCAATTCTCCATAGTCATTCTATCAACGCAGGGCAGGAAAACGGCATGATTCGTCCCCTGCCCTGCGTTGATAAAACAAGACTTTTTCCAATGCCAAATTTTGCGGAGCGCACTTTTTGTCAAATGAAAACACGGTTGGTTTGCTTTTGACGGAAGAAAGGTGTGCTGTGCAGGAAGGCGGAAGGACGGGTGGAATCTACTCACTCGAAGTAGTAGATCGCCTTGATGGGATCGATGCGGGCGGCTTTGATGGCGGGATAGAGGCCGGAGACAATGCCGATCAGGAAGGAGAAGAACAAGCCCAGCGCCACGCCCTGCAGCGGCAGAGCAAGGGAAAAATTGATGGCACCGCTGATCAGCCTCAGGATCACCCAGGCCAATACGATCCCGATCAGCGCTCCGATCAGGGCAAGGGCGACTGCCTCGAAGATGAAATAGAAAAAGATGTCCCCCTCGGTGGCGCCGATGCTCTTGCGCACCCCGATCTCGGTCATGCGTTCCTGGATCGAGATCAGCAATGTGCTGAACAGCCCGATCCCGCCCACGATCAGCGAAATGGAGGCAATGGCGGAGAGGGTGATGTTCCATTTGGACATGAAGCTCTCGATCTCCCGGTTGATCACCAGCATCATCTCACCGATATCCATGAAGCTGAAATTGGGATACATATTGTGGCGGGAAAGCAGGAGTTGGCGGGCTTTGGTCTTCATTTCCCGGAATTCCGCCTCGGAATGGGCCTGCAGATAGATCATATGCAGCCCCTTGCCGGTGCCGAAATGGTAAGCCCCATATTTGAGGGGGACATACACCGCGCTTAGCTCTTCCTTGCGCTCCTGCTGGTTGAAGTTCATCCCCTCATTGGCTACCAGTTTGTCCTTATCCAGAACCCCCACCACTTTGAGGCGGTGGGCTCCCAATTGCAGTGTTTTGCCCACCGGATCCTCCTTGCCATAGAGGTCCTCGGCGAAATAGTAGCCCAGCACCGCCACGGGCAGTATGTTGTCATTCTCATACTCGTTGTAATAGCGCCCCCGGAGGATGGGATAGGTCTTATTGGCGAAATACTCGTTGTTGGTGGCGTTCAAGCGCACCTGCTTCTGTTTGTTGTCCAACCGCAGCAGAGAGCTGTGGGAGATCATGGCATAGCTACTTTTCAGGGTGAGGGCTTCCCTGAGGGCAAGGTAGTCGTCATAATTGATGGTCTGCACGCTCTGTTGGGCACGCCGCAGGGCACGGCTCATGCTACGTGGGCCGCTTACCCCTTCCGGAGCGCTGGCGGTGATCACGATCGAATAGTTCCAGCCCATGCCCTCCATATTGGTATTGATCATTTTTTTCAGCGCATACACACTGGAAAACATGCTTACAACCGCCAGCACGCCGATCACGATGCCGGTGAGGGTGAGCAGCGAGCGCAGCTTGTGGCTGAGAATCGTCTGCAGGGCACTGCGCAGGGCATCGCCAGCGTGCATGGCAGCTTACTCCATTATGCTCTTACACTTGGGGCACTGCTTATAGTTTCCCCGGTCCCGGGAGTATTTTTCAAAGAGCAGGGGATTACCGCAGTGTGGGCAGGTGATGGCGACGGGTTGATCGTTCGAGATCCACTTGCAGTCCGGATAGCGGTTGCAGGAATAGAAGATCCTGCCCTGCTTGTTCTTGCGTTTGACGATCTCGCCGCTGTGGCATTCCGGGCAGGTGATGCCAGTGGTGAGGGGGCGGGAGTATTTGCATTTGGGATAACTGGTGCAGGCGATGAAAGCGCCGAATTTGCCATTGCGCTCGATCAGGGGGCTGCCGCATTGGGGACAAGCTTCGGCAAGAGTCTTGGGTTCCGAGATCACGATGTTGCCCTCCGGATCGCGGCTGAAGCTCTTGCTGTTCTTGCAGGCGGGAAAGCGATTGCAGGCAAGGAATTCTCCGCTGCGGGAACGCTTGACCTGCATCATCCCTGTCTTACACACATCGCACATGATACCGGTATCCTGCACAAAGGATTTCTTTACCTGCTTCACATCCACGCCGCCGATCAAACCGGTGAGCTGGTCATAATATCCTTTCACCAGTTCGTGCCACACGATGCGGCTGAATTCCACCTCGTCCAGCTTGTCCTCCATCTCGGCGGTGAATTTCACATTGAAGATAGGATCGAATTTATCCACCAGAAACCGGTTCACATCCACTCCCAGCGTGGTGGGGACAAAGCTTTTCTTTTCCATGCCCACATACTTGCGGTTGCGGATGGTGCTGATAATGGTGGCATAGGTGGAGGGACGTCCGATGCCCCTGGCTTCCAATTCCTTGATCAGCGAAGCTTCGGTGAACCGAGGCGGGGGTGAAGTAAAATGCTGCGATCTGGCCAGTTCGGAATGTTCAAGCTGGTCCTGCCTGGCGTAGTCGGGATGGATCTGCTCGCCTGCCACGATCACCACATGCGGATAGGCTTTCATAAATCCCTGCTCGGCCACCTGGTTGCCGGTGGCGGTGAACAGTGCCTTGCCAAGGGTGATCTGAGCGCTGGTCTGCAGCAGCTTTGCCGGTTTCATCTGGGTGGCGATGAAACGTTGCCAGATCAGGGTGTAGAGCTTGAACTGGTCTTTGGAGAGGAACCTATCCACGCTTTCGGGTGTGTGAAAGGCGTTGGTGGGGCGAATGGCTTCATGGGCATCCTGGGCGGAGGATTTGTTCTTGAATACTCGGGTGGCGGGATTCACCAGGTCTGCCCCAAAGCGTTCCTTGATCAGCTGTTTGCAGTTTTGTACCGCCTCATCGGCGATGCGGGTGCTGTCCGTCCTCATATAGGTGATCAGGCCGGTGCGTTCGCCGCCGAGGTCGACTCCCTCATACAGTTCCTGGGCGATGATCATGGTCTTTTGGGACTGGAATCCCAATAGTTTGGAGGCTTCCTGCTGCAGGGTGCTGGTGATGAAGGGTGGTGGCGGTTCGAGGGAGCGGGTGCTGCGTTTGAGCTCGGTCAGAATGGCTTCGGAGGACCCGATCTCTGCCTGGAGCGCCAAAGCGGTCTTCTCATCGGGGATCTCGAACTTTTTGCCCTCCCATTTCTCCAGGCTGGCTTTGAAGGGCGACAATGCCCCTTTCCAGAAATCGGCCTCCAGCTTCCAATATTCCCTGGGAACGAAAGCTTGGATCTCCGCCTCGCGTTCGCAGATCAGACGCAACGCAACGGACTGTACCCGTCCGGCGCTAAGGTCTTTGGCGATCACCCTCCACAGCAGAGGCGACACCATATAGCCCACGATGCGATCCAGCACGCGCCGGGCCTGCTGGGCATCCACCTTGGCGGTATCGATGGCGCCGGGATCCTGGATGGAGGCATTGATCGCCTTGGAGGTGATCTCGTTGAACACGATGCGGAAGAGCTTTTTATCCTGCAATTCCTTTTCCAGCACCTTGGACAGGTGCCAGGCGATGGCCTCCCCCTCGCGGTCGTGATCGCTGGCCAGATACACCGCATCGGCTTTTTTCACGGCTTCGCGCAGTTCGCCGATCACTTTGCTCTTCTTCTTCTCGATCTCATAGGCGGGGCGGAAATTGTGGGCGATATCCACGCCCATGTCGTGTTTGGGCAGGTCGCGCACATGCCCCAGCGAGGCTTTCACCACAAACTCGTTGTGCAGAAACTTCGAGATCGTGCTTGCTTTGGCAGGCGATTCCACTATGATCAGACCTTTGGCCATATTCAGAGTTCCTTGTTCAGATTCATAACAATGTTACTATTCATTCTCATGTATTCCGCAACATTTTTTATATTTCTTGCCGCTGCCGCAGGGACAGGGGTCGTTTCTGCCCACCTTTTCCGCCACTCGAACGGGGCGCACCTTCTCTGCGGCATCGGAATAGGGTCCCGAGAATTGCGGAGCTTCGCTCACATTTTGGGAAACCTGCAGTTGCTGGGCGTGGAGGAAGGCATTGATGTCCTCGTGTTTGGCATCCGCGTTGCGCAGCAGGCTTTGCATCTGCTCCTGGGAGAGGATGTAGGTGGTGAAGACCTTGCGGGTTACGTTTTCCTGGATGCGGGTGATCAGGTTTTGAAAGAGATCGAAGCTCTCCCGTTTGTATTCGATCAGGGGATCTTTGTTGGCATAGGCGCGCAGGTGCACCCCGTCCTTGAGCAGATCCATTTCATGCAGATGGTCGCGCCATTCGTTGTCCACCACTTCCAGCAGGCTGCGGCGCTCGATATCGCGCAGCACCTCCTCGCCCACCTGCAGTTCCTTTTTATCATAGGCCTGGCGGGCGATGTCGATCATGGTTTCCCTCAGTTGGTCCTCATTGCGGAAATTGCCTTCCAAGTCCTCATGATGCACCCCCACATTGAGGGCCGTTCTGAACCAGTGGGCGAGCCGCTCCAGGTTCCAATCCTCGGGATAGCTGTCCCGCGGAGCATTTTGCTCCACCACGGCGCTCACCGTTTCCTCAATCATTTCCAGGATCTCGTGTTTGAGGCTGTATCCCTTAAGCACGCTGCGGCGATAGGAATAGATCACCTCCCGCTGCTGGTTCATCACTTCGTCATATTTGATCAGGTTCTTGCGGATCTCGAAATTGTGTTCCTCCACCCGTTTTTGGGCGCGTTCCACCGCCTTGGTCATCCAGGGGTGGCGGATGGCGTCGCCGGGTTTGAGGCCCAGCTTCATCATCATCGGAGCGATGCGGTCGGAGCCAAAGATTCGCATCAGATCGTCCTCCAACGAAAGGTAGAACCGGGAGGTGCCCGGATCGCCCTGGCGTCCGGAACGTCCGCGCAACTGGCGGTCGATCCTCCTGCTTTCATGGCGTTCGCTGCCGATCACGTGCAAACCATCCACCGGCAGACCATAGGGATGCTCCTGAGTGAGCGAGGAGGACAAGCCCCGGTATTCCTCGATGGGTTGTGAAACCACTCCCGGACCCAGCTTGATGTCGGTTCCCCGGCCCGCCATATTGGTGGCGATGGTAACCGCGCCGGGCTGTCCGGCCAAGGTGATGATCTCCGCCTCGCGTTGGTGGTGGCGGGCATTCAGCACGTTGTGGGGTATGTTCCGGCGCCGTAACAGGCGGCTGATCGTTTCGGAAACCTCCACGCTCACTGTTCCTACCAGCACCGGTTTCCGGCGTTCATGCCACCAGATGATCTCGTTCATCAACGCCTGGTATTTCTCGTTTTTGGTGAGATAGATCACATCCTCATGGTCGATGCGTGTTACCGGCACATTGGTGGGGATCGCCATCACCGGCAGTTTATAGATTTCGGCGAATTCAGCCTCCTCGGTAACGGCGGTACCGGTCATGCCCGCCAGTTTCTCATACATACGGAAATAGTTTTGCAGCGTGATGGTGGCAAAGGTTTGGGTGCCGGCTTCGATGGTAACGTTTTCCTTGGCCTCCAGGGCTTGGTGCAGCCCGTCCGAAAAGCGCCGTCCCGGCATCTGGCGCCCGGTGAATTCATCCACGATGATCACCTTGTTGTCGATCACCACATATTCCTGATCGTTCTCAAACAGAGTGAAAGCACGCAGCAACTGGTTGATGTTGTGCAGTTTCTCGCTCTTGTCCATGAAGCGGTTGGTCTGCACCTGCTTTTGCCGGCGCTTGTCCTCTTCGCTAAGGCTCTCGTCACGGTCAATTTCCAGCAGCATTTCATCCAGGCTTTGCACGATGAAAAAGTCATGATCGTGCCGGGAAAGGATGTCTCGCCCCTTTTCGCAGAGATCAACGCTGTTCTGGCGTTCCTCCACCACATAGAAGAGGCGGTCGTCCAGTTCGTGGAGTTTCTTGTCCCGCAGATAGGCGCCCTCGATGTCGTTGACCATCTTTTTCAGTTCGCCGTCCTGCATCAGTTTCAGAAAAGCCTTGTTGCGGGGAGCGGCGCGGCGCACCAGGAGCAGGTTGGTGGCCAGGCGTTCGGAATTGGGGGAGGGATTGTTCTCGCTGGTCTCCTCCCTGATCTCACTCAAAAAGCGTTGCACCAGTTGGTTTTGCGCCTGGACAACCTGTTGCACCTGGGGACGCAGTTCCTGATAGAAATTCTTGTCCTGGGCGATCGGGCCGCTGATGATGAGAGGGGTTCGCGCCTCATCGATCAGGATGCTGTCCACCTCGTCCACGATGGCAAAGTAGAAATCACGCTGAACCAGTTGCTCGGCAGAGACCGCCATGTTGTCGCGCAGGTAGTCGAAGCCGAATTCGCTGTTCATGCCATAGGTTATGTCGCTTTGGTAGGCCTGTTTGCGGTCGGCATGGTTCATATTGGTGGTGATGCAGCCCACCGTGAGGCCGTGGAAGGTGAAGACCGGGCTCATCCATTCGGCGTCGCGAGCCGCCAGATAGTCGTTCACGGTCACCAGATGGGCGCCGCGCCCCACCAGTGCGTTCAGAAAC
>CAZVXK010000067.1:0-13303 GCA_964631665.1 uncultured Candidatus Cloacimonadota bacterium
GATTGCCATCACCTCCGAAATCGTGGTGAACTATCAGCCCCGCGGCACGATCGAGGTTTTCTACCCTGAAATCCCACCAAACCAGAGGCAATTGGCCTTTCTGAATGAGGAAAAGCAGCTCCTGAAGACCATTTCCCAGCAGATCGCCCTGGTGCTCGAGCGCAAAAGCATCGAGGATTCCAATGCCCGGCTGCAGGAACAACTGCGCCATGCCGACCGCCTGGCCACCATTGGACAGCTTTCCGCCGGCATCGCCCACGAGATCAATGAACCGCTGGGCACAATCCTGGGCTTTTCACAGCTCCTGGCCGGCGATCCCTCATTGCCGGAAGCCCTGGACGCCGATGTCCAGAAGGTGATCAACGCTGCTTTGCACGCCCGGGAGGTGGTTCGCAAGCTGATGTTGTTCTCGCGCCAGATGCCTCCCAAAAAGGAGGAGGTGGATCTGAACAAACTGATCGGGGACGGATTCTATTTCCTGGAAAGCCGCTGCGCCCGCCAGGGAGTTTCCATCCGGCGCAAGCTGCAGCCCGACCTGCCCTGCATTGTTGCCGATCCGGGACAGATCCACCAGGTGATGGTCAACCTCACCGTGAACGCCATGCAAACCATGCCCGCGGGTGGAGAGGTAACCATCACCACCCGCAAAGCCGGAGCCGACATCGAATTCTGCGTGGCAGACACTGGCATCGGCATGAACAAGGAAGTGATGCAGAAGATTTTCGTCCCCTTCTTCACCACCAAGGACATCGACCAGGGCACCGGACTGGGCCTGTCCGTCGTGCATGGCATCGTCACCGCCCACAATGGCAAGATCAAGGTGGAAAGCAAGCCTGGCAGAGGCACGGTCTTCCGCATTTTCCTCCCTGCCGGCACTGCTGCTTCCGAAACCGGATGCCAATCATGAACGGAGGTGTGTGATGCCCCGGAATCCGATCCGCATCCTGATAGTGGACGATTCCCCGGACGTGCTGGAGATGCTCAGCCGCAAGCTTGCCCCCCGGGGATTTGTAACCTTCACCGCGGTCGAGGTTGCCCAGGCAGTTGATCTGCTGGCTTCCGAAGCGGTGGATATAGTGCTCACGGACTACAAGATGCCCAAGGTTACCGGTTTGGAGCTGATCCGCCATATCCACAGCCACTATCCCCGCATTCGGGTGATCATGCTTACCGGCTATCCCACCATCGAAGGTGCCGTGGAAGCAGTGAAAGTGGGCGCGGAGGAATATCTCACCAAACCGTTCACGGACGAGGAGCTGTTCCGGGCGCTGGACAAGGCGGTGGAAAAGGTGCGCAGCCAGAAACTTTCGCTGCAAAAGGCCATCCCGCCTTCCAATCCCTATGGCTTGATCGGCAGTTCGCCCGCCCTGCAAAATGTGTGCAACTTCATCAAGAAAGCCTGTTCCAACGACGCCACCGTGCTGATCGAAGGCGAAAGCGGCACCGGCAAGGAACTGGTGGCCCGCGCCATCCACTATCATTCCCGGTCCGAACGGGCTCCCTTCGTGCCGGTGAATTGCAGCGCCATCCCCGAAACACTGATGGAATCTGAGCTGTTCGGCTATTTGAAGGGTTCCTTCACCGGTGCCAATGAAACCCGCGCCGGCTATTTCATCACTGCCGACGGCGGCACCATCTTTCTGGACGAGATCGCCGAAACCTCCCTTTCCATGCAGGTGAAGCTGCTAAGGGTGTTGCAGGACAAGCAGGTCTATATGATCAGCGCCAAGAGCCCGCGCAACGTGCGGGTGCGGGTGATCGCCGCCACCAACAAGAACCTGCAGGCTTTGGTGGATCAGGGCAATTTCCGCGAAGACCTCTTTTACCGGCTGAATGTGCTTCCCATCAGCATTCCGCCCCTGCGGGAACGCCCGGAGGACATCATCCCCCTCACCCATCATTTCCTTAAAAAGTATTCCCAGGAAATCAACCGAATCCCGCCCCAGATCAGCGATGAGGTGCTGGACGCCTTTCTTGCCCATCCCTGGCAGGGCAATGTCCGCGAGCTGGAAAACCTGGTCTATCGCCTGCTCCTGATGTGCGAAGGCGACACCATCACCCTTTCCGACCTGCCCGATTATCTGAGATTCACCCTGAAAACCTTTAAAAACCTCACCCGCAGCCTGGCGGAGGTGGAGCTGGAATACATCAAAAACGTCCTGGATTCCGTGCAGGGCAACAAAACCCAGGCAGCCGAGATCCTGGGCATCGACCGCAAAACCCTGCATCACAAGCTCAATCCCCGCTCCGGTTTGCCCACCCCAAAGGAATGAACATGATCCGTGAACTTATCACCAAAAACCGCAGTTACCGCCGTTTCGACCAGTCCCAGCCCATCGGCAAAGACACTTTGGTCCAGTTGATCGACCTGGCGCGCCTATCCGCCACCGCCGCCAACCTGCAGACCCTGCGCTTCTTTCTGGTCCATGAGCCCCAGGATTGCGAACTGCTCTTCCCCCATCTCAAATGGGCGGGCTATTTGCGTTACTGGGATGGCCCACCGCACGGGGAAAGGCCCACCGCCTACATACTGATCCTCTCCCCCACTCAAACCTCCAAATTCCACCTCACCGACACCGGGATCGCCGCCCAAAGCATCCTGCTGGGCGCCACGGAACTGGGACTGGGCGGCTGCATGATCGCTTCGGTGGACAAAACGGCTGTCCATGAGCTGTTCCAGCTCCCCGGGCAGCTGGAGATCGTGCTGGCCCTGGCTTTGGGCAAGCCGGTGGAAGAGGTTGTCATCGAAGATGTTACGGATCCCGAGGATATCGAATACTGGCGGGACGAGGCCGGTGTGCATCATGTGCCAAAGCGCTCGTTGCAGGATCTGATCCTCAACCATTAAACCGACCTTTTTTCTTCCCGAACCACTGATCCCCTTCAGCTGCTACCAATCCATTGCTGGATGGTCAGTTACTCTTCTTTCCCTGCCTTCGCCCTTTACCCCTGGCCTTAATCAAGCGTTAATCAAGCGTTAATCAAGCGTTAATTGTTAACGCTTGATTAAGGCTTGATAAAGACTTGATTAACGCTTTGGAGGGAGGGACGGTCGAGAGAGAAGCATGGGATTATTTACGGAAAATCAACGGAAAATCAATGGGAAATCAGTGGAGAATCAGTGGAGAATCAGCGGGGAAGCAGCTTTCCCAGTGAAGGTTAAGCTTGGTCAGCCATCCCCGTCGCCACCATCTTGCGCCAGGTCTTCCAGCCAGTTCAACAACAGGGGCAGGAAACCCGAACGCACCTTGTCCCTGCTCTCAGCAATGGCGGTTTCCGGGGAGGCAGGGCTGTCTTCAGCTGTGGCAGCAGCCATATAATGCAGCAGTCGGTTCCCCTCTGCATCGAACAGGCTGATATTGAAGCTATAAGCCGAGCCCGATTGCTCCTGGCTGCCGGTGTTCGTGCCCAGTTGCAGGTCTGCGATCACCTGAAATCCGGCTTTGTCCTTCAGGCTGAAACCCAGCTCCGCCAGGCAGGAGATGAGCTCCGCCCTGATAGGATCCTGCCCCTCGCCATAAGCGGTCACCGAAATCGCCAGTTTGCGTGCGGCTTCGGCAACCTGATATCTCAAAATTTCAGAATCATAGGCTGGCCGCAGGGCAAACCACTCCGCTTGGTCAATGATCTGCAGCGCTGCCCGATATTCCTGGTTGTGGACATCGGCTTTGCCGGCGGCAGCGATGAGGGCATACTGGCGCCAGGGGTCATCGGTTTGGGCTACCTGGGAGAACTTTTCCAAGATCCGTTGATTGAGTGAATCGATCCTCTCCTTGATCAGCCTGGCAGCCTCGGTCCGGTTCAGGCAGGCCAGGGCGTGGAATCTGCCCTGTTCGTCCTTCCAGAGATTGGGCGTGGTGATGTCCAACTGAGCGAGAACTTCTGATATTTGCAGAGGTGTCGTTCCGTCCTCTTCCGCCACAGACCAGGGAGCGGTGCCCTCCTGCAGCAAATCCTGAAAGGATGCCTGGGGCGCTGCGGAGGGAAGGAGCCGGGCTTCGATCTGTCCTTCCAGCCGGGTCCGTGCCTCCGCCTCCGCCCCCGTTTGGGTAAAGGCGGCACCCACCGCACACAGATATTCCTTTTGGTTGAACTCAATATAGGGATCGTCCAACCAGGCAGGTCTGGGTTTGGCTTTGGGCTTTTTCGCTCCTGCAAAGACCGCCGAAAGGCTGATCAGCAGCAGGATCGTGATCAGGGCTCGTTTCATGGGCCACCTCTTGCTTTTTCAGGTAAAGTTAGCTTTTCAGGCAGGGCTGGGGTGTCAAGGCATTTGTGATCCCTTTAGACCGGCAGGGTTTTAATCTGAAACTGGCAGATCGAAGCGAGCGGTAAAAAAAGGCTTTACAGAAAAGGTGCGATTTTTTAGCTTGTAAATTCGCTGATTACCCGAAAGTTATTAATAGCATAAAGCACTGTAAGGAAAAGCAATGAAAAAGTTTATTGTCTTGCTCTTAGCCCTGCTCATGGGAGGGCTGATCGCAGCCAAGATCGATCTGAACACTGCTTCACTGAGTGAATTGATGCAGCTTCCGATCACTGAAAAACAGGCACGGGACATTCTCGAATACCGTGATCATGTGGCCATTTTCAGCAACATCTACGAGCTGCGGCAGATTCCCTCCATCGATCAGAGGACATTGTTGCGCCTCAAAGACCTGGTGGTGGTATCCCTTTACACCGAGACGGACGAAGCGGCAGCCCGCCGGGAGGAGATCCGCGACCTGCTGGAACGGCTGGACAGCAATGAAGGCGCTTCCGAAGGCATGGCGGACGTTTGGGAGGATTATCTGATGACCCCGCAAAACGTTAACCGCATGCACTTCGACGACCTGATCAGCCTGCCCAACGTTTCACCGGTGGATGCCGTGGGAATCCTGCGCCGCATCGCCCGGGGGGATTCGATCGCGGACACGCGTGACCTGCGCAACACGGTGGGTTTGTCCTACTATGGTTACACCAATTTGCGCAGCTATGTCTATTTTTCCGAGCCCCCGGTGCGCAACCGCTTCATGTATGACGCCCAGTTTCAATACTATACCCGCTATTTTGAAGAAGGGCAATATGATATGTTCCACGAATCCTTCCTGCGCAGCGATTACAGCAATTCCAGCGTGGTGGTTCCCCACAACAAGGACCTGGCCTACTGGGGCTATTTCAACCTGGACAAGGTGGATGCGGATGTCCTGATGAAACTCCGCATGCGCTATGGCAACAATTATAAGATCGGCTGGATGAACTACACCGCCAAAGGGGAAACCAGCCTCGACCAGAAAACCGCGGAGGAGATCATCGCCGATTCCAAGTTCTATGCCGGCTATGAAAACACCCAGCTGCCCTGGTTCGACAACACCCGCCTGAAGCTCTATCTGGGCCACTACCGTGCCACCTATGGCGAAGGGCTGGTGATGGAAAACACGGATTTCTACAGCGCCCGTAAGACCGGATATGGCTTCAGCAAACGCATCCTGGGCATCACACCCGATCTTTCGCGAACGCAGGAATATGCTCTGCGCGGAGCGGCGGTTGAGGTCATTCATCCCATGGTCGGGGTTTCCGCCTGGTTTTCACAAGACAACAAAGATGCGGTGGCTTATGTGAACCCCGATGGCAGCACCGTGCAGGTGAACGGCAAGGACAAACTCTTCAGCTATGTGGTTCCCACGATACGCTTTGACAATTCCGAGCTGAGGGCTGCCGAGGCCTTTTTCAATCAGGAATTGCAAAGCGGGACAGCTTATGCCGTGCCCTATGTCAACCTGGCCTATCGCAAGGATGCCCTGAAGGAAAAGCTGTGGGGAACGCATGTTCAGGTGAGCCCCTTCATTGGAACCAAACTGGGCTTCACCACCTATACTGCCTTGTATGACAATGCCCATTTCGTGGTTCCCGGCTTCGATGATCTGAAGATGCTGCTGGTGAGGGATTCCTACTACTATCCCAAATTCAAGATGATGGATGCCGAAATCGCCGGGCTCTATAGCACCCTCACCGATCGCTATGAACGCAACTATCGCCGGGTGCTTGGATTCGACTGGCACACCGTGATCGGCAACACCTCCATCCAGGGCGAATATGCGGAGCTGAGCGTGGATGGCAAAGACCTCAAGCTGGGCGACGATCCCAAGGCTTATCTGGTGAGCGCCTACACCCAGTTCGAAAACCTCTATTTCCTCACACTGCTGCGCCATTACGATGTTGATTTTGACAATCCCTACAGCAACGCCTTCTCCGAGCACGAACGCTTCGACGACACCATCCTGGAAAAGAATGTTTATACATTGACCAATCCTCTGCTTTCGGACATCTATCTGAACAGCTCACAAGCCCAGCCGGAACAGGGGGTCTATTTTGAGACCCGCTACAAGTTCAACCGCTATTTCACCATTGGCAGAAGCTACCTGGACATCTGGGAGCGGCTCACCGATGGACGCCGCAGCGCCAGATTCCAGAGCGAATTGGAATTCCGTCCGCTCTATCAGCTGGCTTTGCGCTTGCGTTACAAGAACCAGGTGAACCGCTATGACGATCTGGCGGAAAGGGGTGTTTCCAAAACCAACGAATATACCCTCAGCGTGCGCACCTTCCTTTCCAACCGGGACTTCCTGGAATTCGAGTATCGCTACAACACGGTGCTCAGCCCTCCCTATACCTCACTCACCAATCCTGCAGTGCCGGGAAACAATTCCATGGCGGCAGCCATGACTCTGATGACCGGAGATTACATCGGCGTGAACTATACCCATAACTTCAACCGCAACCTGAAGCTGCAGGGCTCCTTCATCTATTGGTTCAGCCATGGTATCTCGCATTGGGATTGGGAGGACATGGAAATAGATTTTATGGGCGACAAGGGCAGCAAAGCCTGGATCGCCCTGCACAGCCGTATCTCACAGAATATGTATCTGAGCCTGAAATTCAGGAACAAGACCTATGAGACCAAAGAGCTTTCCATCCGTCAATACAACGTTCCCGTGCAGGGTGAAAACTATTATCAGCGCGTGGAACACAAGGAAAACACCATTCGCCTCACCCTCGATTACCGCTTCTAACCTGGAGGAACCATGAACAGATATAAATCCATGAAATCAATACTGCTTGCATCCCTGATGCTGTGCAGCCTGGCGCTGCTTTCCGCCTGGTCGATCACCGACACCTATTTCGGCAACAAACTCCTCACCCTCGATGCCCGCAGCCAAGCCATGGGCGGCAGCGGCACCTTCAACGATCTGCGTCCCTTTGGCATCAGCACCAATCCCGCCAACCTCACTCTGATGCAAAAGACCCTGGGATTGCAGGGCGGGATGCATATCAACCGCAATGAGGACAACCGCCACGTCCCGCTCTACAATTCCTTCGACAACTATATCGACGATGCGGTCTATGCCTCCAATATCAACTTCTTCGACGACTATGCCGGAGCGGGTTTTGGTTCCTACCGGTTCGGGGCGTTCCGCCTGGGATTGGGTGCCTATTACAAACCCCTGCTGAGCTTTGACGGCATCTATAAGGAAGAGATCCGCAACAACCGCAATACCGACAACGATGGATATCCGGAAAAGATCGCCATCAATGAGATCCGCAATGAGGGTCTTCTGAATCAAATGGCCGGGGTTTTCAGCCTGGGATATCAACTGGACGATAATCTGGAGCTGAATCTGGGCGCCGATTTCTCCCTACTCAATGGCAGCGTGAACAATCTGAAAACCATCCGCTGGAGCCAGTGGGCGATCAACACAGCCGGTCAGGTGGTGCTTCCGGAATTCACCCAGGAAGAGGATTATGAGCTGGAAGGGAATCAGATCAAAGCCGGACTTGCCATCAGGGCGAACAGGCGTTTCGGCTTCGGCGCAACCTATATCCCCAAAACCACTCTTGACCGCACCGGAAGCATAATCACACTCCGGGATGCCTATCTGGGCCAGGCAGCCATCGGCGATACAACTGCCATCTCTGAAGATTATATCCTGCCACCCCAAACCCGCATCGGAATTAACTATCAGCCCCGCAACATCATGCGCACCTGGTTCAATCTGGATGTGGAATATGTGCAGTATAGCGAGATCAGCGGACATTTCGACGATGTCTTCAATTTCTATGCCGGGGTGGAGCACCATGTGGAAAACCGCCTTCCGCTCAGGCTTGGCTTCCAGGCGGTGAATACCTATCTGCGCAATGTGGAGGCGGATGGTTCCATCATCGCCAAGAAGATCATCACCCCGATGATCACCGCCGGCAGCAGTTTCGAACTGGTTAAAGGGATCCAGCTTGATCTGGGCTTTGGCTATTCCTGGCGCGAATATGAAGCACTGGACCTGTTCCCCGACGGTTATTACAATGACAAACAATACACTGGCAGCAGCTCCTATATCCTCTGGCCCAATCAATACATCGCCCTGACCAACCGCGGCTGGGAAAACCCGGACAAGGTGAGGGAAAACAACATCAGCCTTAGCGCCAGCTTAACCTTTACCTGGTAAACGATATGAAACAGATACTGCTTTTAATGCTATTCTGCCTCGCCCTCCTGAGTGTGGCGAACGCGGAAGACCTGCGGCTGGACATAATGTTTTCCAATGATGTCCATGGCGGCATCGACCGCTCGCAGGCAACCTTCATGAATCCCGAATTCCCGCCCCAACTGGGCGGCGGGGGTTCCGCTGCCACCCTGATCAAGCAGGTGCGTTCCCTTTCCGGAAAGAAGCGTGCCTCCCTGCTGCTGGATGCCGGTGATTTCTTCCAGGGGCGTCCCGTGGGCACCGTAACCAAGGGAAGGGCGGTGATCGAATTCATGAACGCCATCGGATATGACGCCATGACCGTCGGCAATCACGAGTATGACATCCTCGATGAAGACCTGATGGAAACCCTGGAATATGCCAATTTCCCCATCCTCTCCTGCAACATCATCGACCGCCGCACTGGCGATCTGCCCTGGTATGTGCTGCCCTATCGCATTGTGAACCGCATGGGGGTGCGCATCGGCATCGTGGGATTCACCACCACGGACACCGAAAAGATGAGTTTCCCGGAGCATATCAAGAACATTGATTTTGTGAGCGAGAAGGAAGCTGTGGACAAGTATGTGCGCATCGTCCGGGAAAAGGAAAAGGCGGATATCGTGATCGTTCTGGGGCACGCGGGCCTCCCCTATGACATTGAATCCACCTATCTCAGCCGTTATGATGCCAAAGGCAATCCACTTCATGAAGAACGCTATGCCGTGTGGGGATATGACGCCCAGGAGATCGCCCGCGAGGTGCCTGGAATTGACCTGTTCATCGGAGGCCACATGCACCGCGGCATCCCCAAACCCTGGATCGATCCCTACACCCACACCATGGTGATCCAGGGCTATGCCTATGGCTCCAATCTGGGCTGGATCACCCTCACCATCGATCCGGAAACCAAGACTGTAAGCGGATACGAGCTTCCCGCCCTACGCGAAGGCGCCATGGTAACCCTGTTCGAAGACCAGTTCATTCCCGATCCTGAAATCTCCCAAACCATAGCCGCCCAAGTGGCTATCGCCGAAGCGGGCATGGATGAAATCATCGGCAGCGCCGGAGTCTATCTATCCCGAACCAATGTGGACGCCCAAAGCCTGATGGGAAACACCATCACCGATGCCATGCGGGCGGAGGTAAATGCCGATTTTGCCTTCCTCAATCTGGGCGGCGTGCGTGCCGACATCAAAAGCGGTCCCGTAACCTACCGCAACGTATTTGAGGTGATGCCCTTCGACAACATGGTGGTTAGTTTCAAATGCACCGGCGAATTTCTGCGCCGCATCATCGAAACCCGCGTGGAAGGCGGACGCCACGGTCTTGTGGTTTCCGGCGTGAATGTGGTCTATTCCAAGAAACGCCCCAATTTCGACCGTGTAACCACCCTGCGCATCGGTGGAGAACCCTGGGATCCGAACAAGATCTACACCTGCGTTACCACGGATTTCCTGATGCAGGGGAACGCCGGGCTGGGATTGCTCACCCAGGTGCCGGAATCCGACATCATCCACCATCAGATCAATCTGCGCGATGCCATCGTGAATTATTTCAAAAACAACAGCCCGGTTCGCACCAGGATCGATGACCGCTGGGCCAGGGACGACAACGCCAAACCAACACCAGAGATGCTGCAATGAAGATAGCCATCATAGTTCACTCTAAAACCGGCAATACACTGAAATTTGCCGAAAAGATCAAAGAAAAACTAACCGCGGCCGGGCACGAGGTAGATCTCACCCATCTGCAGACAGCTACTCCGGTTGATGGCAAATCGATCCGGCAGAAGAATGGAATTTCCTTCACGAGCCTGCCGGATGTTTCCTCTGCCGATGCAGTGCTATTTGGCGGGCCGGTTTGGGGATTCAATCCCTCTCCGGTGATCCTCCAGGCCATGTTGGCATTAGCACACCAAATGAAGGGAAAACTGATGCTACCGTTCTTAACCATGGGTTTCCCCTTTGCCTGGATGGGTGGAAAGGGGTCCCTGAACCGGATGCGTCGCACTGCCGGCACCATGGGCGCCCGCGTTCTGAACGGAGCCATCGTTACCGGACAACGCAAGGGATTCGATGAACGGTTGGAGCTTCAGGCCGATCTGGTCTATTCCCATCTGCGTTCCTGACCTCATTTGATCCATATCCGACCCTGGAGGCTGCCTTCAGGGTCTATTTTTCACTATCTTTGAATTGCTTTTGCCAATTTTATATCGGTATAAAACAGATATAGTCCATCATTACAATAGAATAATATTTGCAAAATGACCCATATACACCCTAATCCAGACATTTTTCTCTGATACAATACAATAGAGATATCTTACCCTTGCCCTCAGTATCCCGCTTTTATAAAACACTGTCTCGAAGGTAACTGCTATTCAGACCGATCTTGTTATTGGTTTTTTTTATACAAAAACACGCCGGCCTTTCGGGATGCTTAACCTACTTGGCCAGCGTGATGGTTTCTATTTGTCCCAATACTGGGAACGGGATAAGGATCTGGATTTCCCACTTTGGGCCTGTCGTGCGTACAGGGCAGGCTTTTCACTGAAAGATGCTGCAGACGCGGAAGCCAATGTTGTTGTTGCTGTTCGTGGCGTTGTTGTTGTTCCGATTCGAAACGGTGCAGTTGCTGGCATTGTTGTTGAAGTTACCGCCGCGTTTCACACGGTTGGAACCGCTTGCTGATCCTTACCCCAAAGACTTGTTCGCAGCCGGTGGCTATCGGTATAGCCAATGAAGCCCAGGCGGCTGCGCGTGCTTTGATATAAGCTGTCGCTGTCTATCTTACCTTGCGCATATGCTCTTTCCTGATCCAGAATTCCTCTCAGGCAACGTTTCAGATTTTCCCGGCGGATTCTGATCAGCCCGGGAAAGACCCTGAAACCCAAGAACGGTATCCCCTGGTTTACTTTGTTCAATTGCAGGGATTTATCCTTGATCCGCAGTTTTAGCCGGGCAGCCAGGAAATCTCCGATCCAGAGCAAATCATGTTTTAGTCGGTCGGATTCGTTGGAAAACAAGATGAAATCATCCATGTAGCGGACATAAGCTTTGTACCCCAGCTCTTGCTTAATATAGTGATCCAATTGATTTAGATAGATATTGGCAAAGAATTGAGAGGTGAGGTTTCCCACCGGCAGGCCGACGCCGGTTTCCTGTTGCAGGCTCAGGTTCTGGTTATCAAGTATGATCTTGCATAAATTGATGATATGATGATCCTTGATCTTTCTGCCGATCAAATCAAGCAGTATCTCGTGGACAATACTGGCAAAGAACCGTTCGATATCCAGCTTCAGAAACCAGCCAAATTGTCTGGAGTATCGTTGAGCTGCCGTTACCGCCAGATGCAATCCTTTTTCTTTGCGCGTGGCATAGGAATCCTTGATGAACATGCTCTCAAAATATCTCTCGATCACATTCACCAGCGCGTGATGCACCACCCGGTCCCGGAAGGCGGCCACGCTGATCGTCCTCTTTTTGGGCTCTGTGATTGTAAAGTACTTATAGGGTTGCGGCTGATAATGCTGCTCCCTCAGTTCCGCCTGCAGTTCGATCAGCAGCCGTTCGCAGTTGAACATCCACTCTGCCGTCTCCGGCTTGCGTTTTTTATGCTTGCAGGCTTTTTGATAGGCATGGTAGAGATTGCGCCAGGATACAAGCTCTTCCCACAGGTAACCCACACGCTTAGGCACTTTTCAGCCAGCCTCCCACCATTTTACCACTTTCCAGCAGCTCCCGGCTGATATATTCATACTGGCTTTCAGATAGCAACTTCAGCTTGTGACTCATCTGCAGCAGAGCTCGCAACACATCAAGCTTGAGATTGATCCTGCTCAAAAGCTCGCGTTTGGAGGAGCTGTAGATCGTCTGGACGATCAGTTCCAGGATCTCCAGGCAGGTGTTGTCCACCCTCTGCGCCAAAGAAAATCGCAGGTTCTTGGGATAGCGCTCCGTCCTCTGCAAGATCCATAGAGCCGTGTCCATCCATTTGACATAAAGGGGATAATCATGTTTCATGGGTGATCGCAACCTCCTGGAGGAGTCTAATGATCGCTTCGCCATATTTCTCCGCTTTGCCTTTCATGCCTTTGATCGAAGCGAAATCGCCGATCGCCCGGGGCTGCTTTTGCACAATCTCGAAGAGCTGGGAATTATACATGATGATATAAGCCGGGAGTCCCTCATTGGCGGCAAGCTCGTTGCGCCAGTCCCGCAGCTTGCCATACTGCTCCTGCTCCAGAGGATTGAGGCTGTCCAGATCAGGCTTCCCATAGCCACTCTTGCGGGGGACATATTCGATGAAAAACGAATAGTAGATGTTCCCCTCGGAATTGATGAACTCCTTGTCGATGCGGACAATGTTGTGCTCCTGACAAAAACGGTTGAACTCCTGGTCTTCGAATTCTCCCCGGTCCCGATCAAAGCGGACCAACATCAGTTTGAACATATGCATTGCTCCTTGATTCTGGTATTATCCCCTTACTACTTGAAAATCAAGCGTTAAAATAATTCGCGGGAAGCAGGGGGAAAATTCCCCCTGCACCCCCTGATGCGGTCCCCGCCGAGCTGACGAACCTTTTAACATAGCCTGCAAAAGGCAAAAAGGGAAAAACCCAAAAGGCTACGGGGAATCCCTGCAGACGCGGAAGCCAATGTAGCCGCTGCCGCTCGTGGCGGGGAAGCTGCCCCGATACGAAACGGTGCAGCTGCCGGCAGCGCTGTCGAAGCAACCGCCGCGTCTCACACGGGCGGAACCGCTATACTCATCCCAGCACCATTCCCACAGGTTGCCGCTCA
>CAZVXK010000068.1:0-13163 GCA_964631665.1 uncultured Candidatus Cloacimonadota bacterium
TTCACCCGTTAACCTGTTCACCCGTTAACCTGTTCACCCGTTAACCTGTTCACCCAGCGAACTACTTCATCAGCACCATGCGTTTGGTTTGGCTGGATTGGCCATCGCTGAGGCGGTAATAATAGATTCCGGAGGCGATGGGAGAACCTTTGGCATCGGTGCCGTCCCAGGTGAAGGTGTGGCTGCCCTGGGCCAGGAAGCCATCGGCCAGGGTTTTGACCAGTTGTCCTTTCAGGTTGTAGACCGAAAGGTTGTAGGGCGCGCCGCTGTCCTTGATCTGGAAGCTGATATTGGTGCTGGGATTGAAGGGATTGGGGTAGTTCTGCAGCAGGTTGAAGGAGCTGTTGGGTGGCGCATGGGGGTCGCTGATGGCCGAGGCCTCGTTGTTCAGCCGTTGGGCATAGAGGCCCAAAATCTCGGTTTTTCCGCTGGAGCGCCCATCCGCCCAGATGGCATAGGCATCTTCGCCGATGGTTACCACCTTGGGATCGTATTGCGCCTTTCCGGCATCGCAGAGGACGTCTCCGCCCTCCGAACCCACGAAGCTGCCGTCGGCATTGATATACTTGTAATAGATGTCGGATTCGATGCTCAGATATTCGGTCCAGGCGATCACCATGCCGCCGGAGGAGAAGCGCGCCAGGTGGGGGCTGGATTGGGTGCTGTCTTTCTGAACCACATAATAGCCCAGGTTCCCCCATTGGGGCACACCAGCCAGAGAATATTTCTGGGCAATGATGTCGTGCATGCCGTTGATGTTCTCGCACCAGGCGAAGATGATGGAATTACGGTATTGGTCATGATCGACCAGGGTGGGCTTTTCCTGTTCCCTGCCATAATCGGCCAGATTCACACCCAGATCGTCCCAGAGGCGTTGCCCGCTGGCTGAGACATGCTGCCCCCAGTAATTCTGGATGAAATCGTCGCGCCCGTCGCGCCACATCATAAAGATCCCATCCTCGGTGAGGGTGGAGATGGGGAAGATCTGGATAGTATCCCAGTTCTGATGGGTGGAGGCTTTCAAGCCTTCATTGGACCAGCCGGTGTCCGGTTCGCCCAGGGCATTCAATTTTTTCACATAGACGCTTTGCGTGCCTTCGAGGGGATTGTAGCGCTGCCAGACGTAATACTGACCCTTGAGGTCGTTGAGCACGCATTCGTTGTTGAGCTGGTCGGTGGGCAGGGCGGAGACCATCACCCCATTCGGTCCCCATTGCTTCTGATTGTTGTGGATCATCTGGCCATAAACATGATAGAAGAAGCTGCTGCCCACCTGATCGTAGTTTGACCAGCCGATGTAGAACTGGTCCTGATCAGGCAGATAGGAGATGCGGGGATCCTTCTGGCGGATGGGATCGCTATCCGTGAGCTCCATTCCATAATCGCCCCAGAGCCTGTTCCCGGCGGGATCCAGCAGTTG
Organism: uncultured Candidatus Cloacimonadota bacterium; assembly: GCA_964631665.1. Taxonomy (GTDB): domain Bacteria; phylum Cloacimonadota; class Cloacimonadia; order Cloacimonadales; family Cloacimonadaceae; genus Syntrophosphaera. Next base: position 1,421 of record CAZVXK010000068.1, read on the forward strand.
GAGGTAGATTTTGGGGTTGGCGTTGCGCTTGTCCTCCCAAACCACGGCGATATGGCCATCGGGAGTGACCACCGCGTGGGGAGTGATCTGATCGGCCCCCGTGAAAAGGGTCACGGGACGGCCGTTGACCTCCAGAGCGGTGCTGCCATCAGGATTGAGGAACTGGAAATAGATCCGATAGCCCAGATTGGCATAGCGGGTGTCCTGCCATACGATCACCACATCGTTGGCACGAGGGAGTACCACATAGTTGTCCAGGGGAGTGTCGCCGCTCAAACCCCAGAAAACCTCGCGGCCATCGGGTTCGAGCAGAATGTTGCCAGTGGAATCCAACACTTGGAAATAGATGCCCACGCTTCCGTTGCGGATATCCATCCAATTGATGAACACATGGTTGTTGGCAACCTTCACCAGCCCGCTGTTCTGTTCGTTGGTAGCGGTGGAGATGGGCTTTCCATTGGCTTCCCAGAGGGCGGTTCCGGTGGCGGAAAGGTGTTGGGCATAGACATCGTCGTTGGGGGAATTGCCATTGCGCAGATCATCCCACACCGCATAACATCCGCCGGCACCATCGGAGGCCATGCGGACTCCGAACTGGGCGAAATCGGCCACGCTGACGGCTATTCCATTGGCTCCCCAGAGCAGGTTTCCAGCGGTATTGATCTTTTGTGCGAACAGGTCGGGATTCTGATTGTCCAGGCGGAAATCTTCCCAGATGATGATCACGCCGTTGTCGCTGGTTCCCACGATGCGGGGATTGAGCTGCGGGGCAAAATCCGGGGATCCGCTGTCGCCATAGACCACGAAGGGATCGTTCCAGAGAATCTGGCCGTTGATATTCACCTTCTGGGCATAGATGTCGGGATCGTCATTACGCTGGTCCTGCCAGGTGAAGACAAATTCGCCGGGGGCGATCGGCGCCATGCGCACCTTGCCTTGGTTTCCGGGAGCATCGGAGAGGACCAGGAGATCCGCCCAAGCCATGTTGCCATTGGGCAGGAAGCGTTTCAGATAGATGTCCTCGGCACCCACATAGGAATGGGTGTAGGCGATCATCAAACCGCCTTCACCATCGGGCAGCATGGTGTTTTGCTCCTCATCGCCCACGCCGTTGGCAATGGGGATGCCATTGACCGCCCAGACCGGATTTCCGGAAGAATCCATGCGCTGCCCATAGAGGTCTTTGCTGGGATTGCGAGAATCCGACCAGATGATATAGGCTCCGCCGGAGTTGTCGGGTTCTATATTCAGGCTGATCTGGACACCGAAGGCGGTGCACACAGGCCTGCCACCGGCTGGCCACAAGAGCTGGCCCTGGGTGGTGATCTTCTGGGCATAGACATTGCCATCCGGATCATCCGAAAAATCGATCCAGGCGATGATGAAATGGTTGTCGCTGGTGCGTGTGATCACGGGGTCTTCCTGGCGGTCGGGCTTGCCATCCACCAGCAGCGGATCGCCCCAGACCAGGTTGCCCTGGGCGTCCACTTTCTGGGCCCAGAGGTCACGTTCCCCCAGCTTGGTATCCGACCACACATAGATCACGCCGCCATCGGCGGTGTCGATCCCGGTGCGGAACCATTCGATATTCACTCCCTGCCGGATGGGGACGGAATCATTCCAGACCACCGCTGCGGGCAGGCAGATCAGGCTTCCTACGATCAGGAACAAGAGTGTGAGATGCTTCACGAGTTCCTCCTTGTATGTTATTATCAATTGATGATCAAGGGATTAGAAAAGAACTGAGTGTCCGGGCATTTCCCGGTCTGGTTCATAAATGCAATATTCCTTCCAAAGCAGGGGAAAGAGTAAGCGCCAGTTCCGCCGGGGGGATCAGCTTTGATATACGCTTCTTCCGGCGACCAGGGTTTCGCGAACGGGGAATTCATGCCCGGCAAAGCATAACTCGGACAGGATGTTATCCTCATCCAGGCCGAAGGCAGGCACCCCCAGGAAACAGAGATCGGCTTCCTTGCCCGGCTGCAGCGAACCGATGCGATCCTCAAGGCCCAGGATCCTCGCGTTGCCCAGGGTGATGTGATAGAGCAATCTTTCCGGCAGGAGGGGATAAGCGCTCTGGCGGAAATTGGCCATTTTGGCATGGTAGAGCATGTTCAGGCTGGTTCCGGCGCCCACATCGCTACCGATGCCGATCTGCAGGCCTTTGGCGCTGAGGCGGGGGTAGTCGAACTCGCCGCTCTTGAGGTAGAAATTGGAATCCGGGCAGTGCGCGATGCGGCAGTCGTGGTCTTTCAAGATATCCAGTTCCGGATCAGAGAGATGGATGCAATGGGCGAGGATGGTTCGGGGCGTGAGCAATCCCATCGCCGCATAGACCTGGGTGTAGGAATCCCGGCCAAAAAGGCGGTGCACCCAGTCCAGCTCATCCCGGTTCTCGGACAGATGGGTTTGGATGAAAGCGCCATTGCCGGCGGCGAAAGCGGCGATCTCCCGCATCAGCTCTTCCGAACAGGAAGGGGCGAAGCGTGGGGTGAAAATGTAGTTCAAAAGCGGTGTGGAGGCATTGTAATGCCGGAATAGTTCGATGCTGTTTTGGAGGGCATATTCGGTGCTCTGGATCAGGTTTTCCGGGCTGTTGCGGTCCATCAGGGTCATCCCGATGAAGCAGCGGGCTCCACAAGCCCGGGCAGCTTCAAAGGCGGTCTCGCAGGCCTGGCGGAAGGGGGCGGTGTAGATCACGGCAGTGGTGGTTCCCACGGCGAACAGGGCGGAAAAAAACTCCCCAGCCAGGAGGCGGGCATAATCGCGGTCGCGGGATTTTGCCTCCACGGGAAACACCTGGTTCTGCAGCCAGGGAAGCAGCGCAGGCTGATAATGGCCGCGCATCCTGTATTGGGAAAGATGTACATGCAGATCGATGAATCCGGGCAGGGCAAGCTGATCCCGCCTGTCCTCATATTCCGTGTCCAAAGCGGGATCGAAGGCTCTCAAATCAATGATCAGACCCTCATCAAGGATCAGTATATGGTCGGCAAGGACCTGGGCTTCATCGGGTGTGAGCGGATTTATCACATTGGTTCTAATCTTTCTCATAATCGATCCTTTCGATGGAAACCACTCTGCCGTTGCCCAGGCCGAAATGCAGTTCCGGGGCGTTCTGGGAGGTGGTTCCCTTGGCGCTGCTGAGCTCGCGGATCAGGTTGCGGTGCCTGCCGTTGCGGTCTTCCACGGTAACTTGGATGCGGGTGCCGAAGGCGGGGGAATTGGGGAATTGGTGGAATTCCTGCCAGTCGGCGGCGATGGCCACTGCTCCGCTCTTCCACACTGGTTTTAGATAGAGCGCTTTGTTGGTTGTATGGGTGCGGTTCAGCAGTATTTTGGTGCCGTTTCCGCTGCCCACCACCAGATCGGGCAAGCTGTCGCGGTCCAGATCGGCGGAGGCATTTCCCCAGCCATTGTAGACCCGGGCGTTGGCCAGCCAGGTGATGTCCGTGAAGGTGCCGTCCCTGTTGTTGCGATAGAGGTAACTGCGGTCGTTTTCATAGACGGAGGTGATGAAGAGGTCCAGCCAGCCGTCGTTGTCGGCATCGAACCAGAGGGGGTCGGAATGGAGCTCGTCGTAGGTGATGCCCGCCTCGCGGGTGACATCGGTGAATTTCCAGTAGTAGAGGGTATCGCTTTCCACCACATAACTGGCCAAACCATCGTTGCGCAAGAGCATGCTGACATCGGAGATCTCGATGTAGCGAGGATGGGCCAGATTGGCGATGAACAGGTCCAGATCGCCATCGTTGTCATAATCTCCCCAATCGGCGCCGATGCTGTGGCCATAATAACCGTTCTTATAGGTTCCGCTCAAACCATAGAGCGCCGCCACGTCCACAAACAGCGAATCCGCCTGCTTCCAGCAGAAGTTGCGCATCAGGCGATAGTTGGTGACCAGGATCTCCTGTTTGCCGTCGTTGTCGAAATCCGCCGGAGCCACGCCCCTGCCGGCCAGACCGGGATTCACGCTGTAATCCGGAAGGCGGAAGCCGCGCTCCTGGCTGGCATCGCTGAAATAGCCGCCGGAGTTGTGCCAGAAGAAATCCGGATATCCGCTGCGTTGCTGCCATTTCTCATAATTGGCGCAATAGAGGCTGGGAAAGCCCTGAGCATCGATATCCACCCAGGCGGCTCCTTCGGTGGGGGAACGGTCGTCGATGTCCCCGGCGCGCTCATTCACGCTAACGAAGCGGGTGCCGTCCATATTCTTCATCAGAGTGTCGCCCTCCCCATCCTCAGCGTGGGAGATCGCCACGAAATCGAGCAACCCGTCCTGGTTGAAATCTGCCCAGAGGCCGCCGTTGCTCCTCAAGGCTCTGGAGATGGTGCCTTCGCTCACGTCTTCGAAGCCGGTTCCCTGCAGGTTGCGGTACAAGGCGTTGCCATTGAACAGGAGGTCGTTGTAACCATCGTTGTCATAGTCTCCGATGGCGACGCGGGTGTAACGTTTGTCCGGGAAAGGATGCTCCTCGAAGCGGATGCCGTCATAGCGCAGGAGCTGCCTAACCCAGGCGTGGAGCTCGGTTGGGACGCCCAGCCTGGCTTTGATGGCCTCGATCTCCTTCCGGGCAAGGTCATCATACTTTCTGCGGGGCGCACCCAGAACCAGGGCTTGGGCAAAGTTCTTCACTGCCATCAGTTGGAAATGCCTGTTGTTATAGAGAGCCTGCGTCTTTCCTTTCCAGTAGTGCAGTTCGGCTTGCTCGCCGCTGTCGTTGTTCACAAAGGAGATGTTTTCCAAACTCATGAGCAGGGAATTGAAGAGCGAATAGGGCTTGGCAAACAAGGCTCCGATATCTTCCTCATCCCCATACAAGCCATATTGATCAAGCAACTGGTAATAGAGGACTTTGGCCTTGGTGAGGGCGATCCGGTTGCGCCAATGCTGCCGGTCGTAGACCTCGTATAGCACTTGATAGCTTTGTTCCCCGGTGTCGTCTTCAAATTCGAGCAGCTCTGAGGCCTGCTTCAGGATGGCGGAGTTTTCCTCTTCGGGATGGGCTTTGCGGTATGCCGGGCTGAGCAGATATAATACCGAAATGTAGCTGTGAACCGGATCAAGGCGGGCACAGGAGCCGATCAAGGCTGATGTACCCAAGAAGTCCTGCCTTTGGCTGAGATGGTAGAGGCGGTAGTAATAGGCAACCTGTTTCCAGCGGGAGCGGGGAAAACTCTCCTCAAAGCGATCGATCAGTTCCAGGGCCAGAGAATCAGACCGCTGCACGCTGATCTCATCGATCCAGGATTTGGCCAGGGCTTCGATCACGGAATTGTATGTGTCCAGGTGCTTTATCTGCTCCATATAGACTTCGTCCGGAGTGCCAAAAAGGTAGTAGTCCAGGATCAGCTTGTCCTCCGGGGCAGCGAAGATTTCCTGCAACCACTCCACCTTCCCGCCCAGTTCCAGGCTGTCCAATTCCACGATCTCCGCCAGTTGCAGCCATTGCAGGGCATCCTCCAAGGAATGTTCCCGCTCCACTTTCAGCCAATGGCAACGCAGCGCCAGAGCGTTGTCTCCGCTGCGTTGGGCATAGCTGAGGATGGTTTGAACTTCCTCAGGATTGGTTTCCAGCAGAGCGGAGATTTGGGGCGCGAACTTAGTGAGGTAATGGAACTGTTCGGTATCCAGGAGGAACCTGATGTCCTCGCCGCTGATCGCCGGCAAGGCGCTGCAGCAGAGCAGGATGAGTATGATGAGAAAGTGTTTCATGAATGATTCTCCAGTTCAGAGATCAGGCCAGCGATATCAACCGTGCTGAACTGATATTCCCGGTTGCAATAATGGCAGACCGGTTTCACGCCCTCGCGCATGTCCTCCAATTCATCCTTTCCCAAGAGCTTCAAAGCACTGCGGAACCTCTGCCGGGAGCAGTTGCACCGGTAGCGGATGCCGTGCACCGGTTCCAGCTTAAAGGCCGCGTCCTTGAACACGAAGCGGCTCAGGATCTCCGGCAGGGACAGACCCATGTCCATCAGATCGGAGACGTTGGGGGTGTGGGCAATATTGTCGATCAGGACATCGGCATAGAAGGGATCGGCATGGGGGAGCTGTTGGATCAGATAGCCCCCGGCGGCTTTGATGGTGGCGTCGTGGGAGAGCAGAATGCCCAGATTCACCGCAGTGGGGATCTGTTCAGACTGCAGGTAAAAATTGGCCAGGTTCTCTGCAAATTCCGGTTTTTCCAGGCTGACATGGCCGGTCTGGGGTTCGGCATGGGGAAAGTATTTGGACACGCTGAGGGTGCCCTTGCCGATGTGCTTGCCGGGCAGGAAGTTCTCCTGGGCCTGTTCAAAGAAGAGACGGGGCTGGAAGGCATGGCCGCGCAGGTCTCCCGAGAAGCTGCAGATCACGGTCGCCCCCTGCAATTCGCCATCGCCTTGCACCCGCAGGGTGAGCTCCGAGCCCGGGACTTTGAGTTCCAGGCTCATCATTGCCGCGGCGGTGATCATTTTGCCCAGCAGCAGAGTGGCCAAAGGCGAGAGATCATGCAGGTCCCTTGCCTGTTGGACGGTTTGGGTGGAGTGCACGGCGAAGACGCGGAACTGCCCGTCATAGGCCAATCCACGATAGAGGCGGTCCTGCTCACTCATGTTGCATCCACTGCCCGGTGATCTGGGTTCCGGGATAGAAATGATAAAGTATGTCCGTGTAGGAAACTGACTGGCGAGCGAGGCGCAAAGCCCCCACCTGGCACATGCCAACTCCGTGGCCGGAACCCTTTCCCTTGATGTTGATGGTGCTGCCGGGGTAGATCACGATGGTTCCATTGTTGCCCAGGGAATAGTTTCCCTTGATGTAAAAGCAGGAGGAGCTGGCTGTTCCGAAAGCCTGGCGGATGCGATATTCGCTGGTGAGACGCACTGTGGTGTTGCCATGGAAGCTCATGTCCACGATTCTGCCGGAATTTCCCCTTTGGTTGATCACGATGCGGTTCAGATAGCTCAGGCCCAGGTTTTTGCACAGGCTCTGCCGGGAGACGCTCTTCTGCCAGTTTAGGCTCGCCCTCTCCCAAGAGCTCATGCCTTGGGTATTGACGGGGGTGTCGATCCACTGGCGGGCTTGCTTTTCCTGGCTGAGATCCAGGTTTTCAGCCTCCGGAATGCAGGTTACGCCCATCAGGTGGCTCAAGGGCCTGCCTTTCCAGACATTGGCCGAGGAATCGGTCTTGCCCCCGCAACAGCTGTGATAGGTGGCGTCGGCAATGCCGCCATCGATGATCAGCACCTGGTTGCGGGTTTCTTCCACTGCCTGCAGGATATTGGCATTGAGCAAATGGTCGCCTTTATAGACCTGGCAGTGGGTGCTGTTGCAGAGGTCATATCCGTCGCTTTGGTGGCGGTTATAGAGGAGCAGGCTGATGGCATGGGTGCGGGCGGCAACGGCCTGCGCTTTCAGCGCTTCCAGCGGTGCGGTGCTGCCGATCTCGTTCTGGATCACGCCGGCGATGTATTGTTCCAGGGGGAGGAAATGAGTCAGGATCAGCTTTTCTCCGATGGTCTTGAGGATGAAATCCCCCTGGAAACCAAGCTTCACACCTCCGATCTGGACCGGGCGTTCGGTGTGGATCAGCAGGGGGGTTTCGAAATAGTGGAAGCGGCCTTGGTCGGTCCGGATGCGGACGGTGGAATTGATCAGAGGGATGCTCTGGATCTGGGAGGTCGGGATGCCGGTCTCGGTGGCGTATCGCTTGGCGGAATCAAGGGCGGAGAAAGTGATGTCCTCAAACACCAGGTTTTCCCGCTTGATCACCAAAAGGGTGTCCTCCCAGGCAAAGTATTCCCTCAGGAGGCCGGACGAGTTTTCCTGCCAGGGCTCGGACCGGTTCAAAAATCCCCAGAAGGCCAGCTTCTCGGCATTGAGCAGCTCAATTACCAAGTTTCCGCTCAATTCCCGGGAGATGGGAGAGGCAAGTTCGGTGATCCTGATGTTGAGGTCTGAGTTGTCCTGAGCTTTGATGCCAAGCTGGCTTCCGGAATTCAGCAGTATCTCCAGCCAGAGCTCCCCATCGCGGTATTCTGCTGCCGTGGCAAAGCTGGCAAGGCAGAGCAGCAGCAGGCAGAGCAGGAATTTCGGGATTTGTGGAGTGGAAAGGTGGAAGGGTGGAAAGGTGGAAAGGTGGAACAGCATCTCGATTCCCGATTAAACTATGTAGCTCAGATGTTCAGCAGGACAGATTTTAAAAGGATTTGAGAGCATCAGGATAAACATCCGGCGCAGCTTCCTTTCCACCTTTTCACTTTTTACCAAACTACCTGATCACCGCCCCCGCTCCGCATTCCTGTTCCGGAACCAGCAGGCTGATCTTGTCGGCGGTGTTCACGGCCAGGATCATGCCGTGGGACTGGATGCCACGGATGGCGCGGGGAGCCAGGTTCACCAGCATCGCCACTTCCCTGCCGATGATATCTTCCGCAGTGTAATGTTCGGCGATCCCGGCTACCAATTCCCGCTGCTCGCAGCCGATATCCACTTTCAGGCGCAGCAGTTTGTCCGTCTTGGGCACCGGCTCCGCGGCCAGCACTTTGGCGATGCGGATGTCCAGGCGGGCGAAGTCATCATAACTGATCTGCTCTTTGAGGGGTTCGCAGCCCTGTTCTTCGCCATCGCTGACAGCGGCTCGTTGCTGCAGTTTGGCGATCTCCTGTTCGATCTGCTTGTCCTCGATCTGGGAAAACAGCGGATGGGTGTCCTGCAGCCGGAAGGTGTGTTCGGACTCGAGGCTTTCCCAATCCTCCAGTTTGGGCAGCCCCAACATGCGGCGCAGTTCGTTCATGCTTTGGGGCAGGATGGGATTCAGCGCCACCGAGATCAGGCGCAACAATTGGGCGCAGATGAAAAGGGTCTCCTGCACCTGCAGGCGGTCGGTCTGGATCATCGCCCAAGGCTTGCGTTCATCGAAATAGCGATTGCCCAGGCGGGCAAGGTCCAGGCCCAGTTTGCAGTTCTTCTTCACCTGGTATTCCCGGTAGCCGGCATCGATCTGTCTCAGAATCTCCTCCGCCTCCCGCAGCAGGCTTTGGCTGGTTTCGGAAAGCGGAGTGGGGGGGATCACACCCTCAAAGTTCCTGCTGGCAAAGGCGAAGACCCGGTTGGCGAGGTTGCCCAGCACATTGTTGAGTTCGCCGTTGATCTTGAGCTGAAAATCCTTGTAGGAAAAATCGCTGTCCCCCTTTTCCGGAGCGTTTGCCGCCAGATAGTAGCGCAGGTATTCCGGCCGGAAGGCTTCCACAAATTCATCCACCCAAACCGCCCAGTTGCGGCTGGTGGAGATCTTCTGCCCCTCCAGATTCATGAATTCGTTGGCGGGAATATCATGCGGCAGGCAATAGCGCTGGCGTTGACCCATCAGCATGGCCGGCCAGATCAGGGCATGGAAGATGATGTTGTCCTTGCCGATAAAGTGGATCAGGCGGGTTTCGGGATCCAACCAGTAGTCTTTCCAGCGCTGTGGTTCCCCGATCCGCTGCGCCCATTCCATCGTGGAGGAGATATAGCCGATGGGCGCTTCGAACCACACATAGAGGACTTTGTCCTCCGCTTCGGCCAGCGGCACCGGTATGCCCCAGCTCAGGTCACGGGTGATGGGGCGCTCCACCAAGCCCTGTTCCAGCAGGTTAAGCATGAAATTGCGGACATTTTCCTTCCAGTAATCCTTGTGGCTGATCCATGCCCGCAGCTGTTCACGGAAGTCATTGAGTTGCAGGAACCAGTGTCTGGTCTCCCGGATCACGGGTTGGTTCCCACAGATCTTACAACGCGGTTCGAGCAGTGCCGTGGTCTCATAGATCTGTCCACAGCTGTCGCATTGGTCGCCCCGGGCGCCGCTGGCCTGGCAACGCGGACAGGTTCCCTCCACATAGCGGTCGGGCAAAAAGCGCCGGTCCTGCTCGCAGTAAAACTGCCGGGTAACCTTGGGCACCACATGCCCCTGCTCATAGAGGGCGGAAAAGAATTCCTGCGAAATCTGGTGATGGCCCTCCCTGGCGGTTCCGGAAAAGTTGTCGAATTCGATGCCGAGGGCGGCAAAGGCTGCCTTGATCGAGGCATGATAGCGGTCCACCACTTCCCGGGGGGAAATTCCCTCCTTATCGGCGGTGATAGAGATCGGGGTGCCGTGTTCGTCCGTGCCGCAGATGTAGATCACATCCTCATGATGGAGGCGCAGATAACGCACAAAGATGTCCGCCGGCAGGTAGGCTCCCGCCACGTGTCCCACATGCAGTTTCCCATTGGCATAGGGCAGAGCGCTGGTAACCAGATACTTCATCAGACACCTTCCACAAAGGCTCTGTGGAGCTTCTGGACACAGGCCTGCACTTCAGCCGAGGGCAGCAGCAGTTCGATGGTTCTGTCGCTATGCTGGATGCGCTTGATCTGGAACTGCTCACACTCGGAAATGACCGCTCCCAGATAGATGGGGTCCAGATTGATGCCATAGCCCACCAGGGTTATGCTGCCCCAGCCGGTTTCCCGCTTCAGGATCTTCACTTGCTGTAGGTTGAGGTAATAATCCACTTCAGAGGCATATTTTTCCTCGATCAGCAGTTCCAGTTTGCCGTTTTCCGCGTTGTATCGGAAGATCTCATAGATCCACACCTTGAATGCGTCCAGCAGGTTCTGGTCTGTTTTCAGCACATAACGCAGCAGGTTTTCCTTGTGGGCGATGGCAGTGATTTCACAACCTTCCATTGGGCTTTCCTTATTTGGTGGTACATTTGTTATCAGTGTTCCCGGTGCGAAGGTGAAGGAACTTTTCACCTCCACCCGGATCTGGTATTTCAGGGCAAATTCCACGGCGCGGGGATGCATCACCCGGGAACCGTTGTAGCTGAGGGCCAGCATCTGGTCATAGTCAATTTTGGGTACCAGCCTGGCACTGGGAACGATGCGGGGGTCGGCGGTGTAAACACCGTCCACATCGGTGTAGATCTCACAGTGCTGCGCCTTCAGGTAACAGGCCAAAGCCACTGCCGAGGTATCCGATCCGCCCCGGCCCAGAGTGGTGATCTCCTTGGCCTCGCTCACGCCCTGAAAGCCTGCCACGATCACGATCCTGCCCTTTTCCAGCTCCTGGTTGATGCGAAAGGCGTTCACTTTCAGGATGCGGGCGTTGCCATGCTTGTCATTGGTGATGATGCCGCTTTGGGAACCCGTGAAGGAAATGGAGGAGAAGCCCTGCTCCTGTAACGCCAGGGAAAGCAGCGACATGCTGATCCGTTCGCCGGCGGTGAGCAGCATATCCAGTTCGCGGCGCGAGGGATGGTCGCTGATGCCAAAGGCCAGCTTGAACAGGCCATCGGTGGTCTTTGCCATCGCGGAAACCACCAACACCAGAGAATCCGCCTTGCGGTGTTCCCGGGCGATCTTTTCTGCAATGCTTTTGATCAATTCGATACTTCCCACGGAAGTACCGCCAAATTTCTTCACGATTATTGCCATATCTTTTCCTTATTTCCGATCAGCCCCGCACTGTCAAGGGAATTCTGGAACTGCTTTGTTTCAAGTGGATTGTGTCTGGATTCAGATCACTCTTCCATCCTTCCTCATCCATCCTCCTGGTCCATTTCGCTTGATTGCCCCACTTCTTGGTCTGAAGTAAAAGTGTTAATCAAGCCTTTATCAAGCCTTAATCAAGCGTTAATTGTTAACGCTTGATTAAGGCTTGATTAACGCTTGATTAAGGCTATTGAGTTGGAGGGGAAAAGGGAAATAGGGAAAGAGGGAAAAGGGAAAAAG
>CAZVXK010000069.1:0-9095 GCA_964631665.1 uncultured Candidatus Cloacimonadota bacterium
AATCCGTAATGACTCCGTAATGATTCCGTATTGCTAACGGGAGCCATGTCTGACCGGAGGAAGATGATCCCGCAGGAGTCGTATATGCTATTTGCTTTTAAGGCAATCATTTATTCTCTTGTCTTGTCCATTTGGATGAAGAAAGTGGCCAATACCTCAAACATGGCACATCAAAAAAGGTGACAGTCTGGTAATCCGATTTCCTCAGACAGGCCGCCAAAGCTGCTCAGCCCTGCGTCAGCTCATCTTTTCTCTATTCTCTTTTCTCTTTACTCTAAGAAGACCGGAAGCCGGATATCCTGTCCAGCTGCAGAATTGCCCTTTTGCCCTTGTGCGCTATTTCATCATCATCCCCGGATTCAAACTCAGCGCCAGCTTGCCCTGTTGCCCTCTTGCCCTTTTGCCCTCCAATCAATCCGTCCCCAGGACCAGCGAAGTGAGGAACTTCCCCTCCTTGTTATAGCTGAAGCGCACCCCCAGATTGATGCCAAACATATAGCCGGCAAAGAGTTCGGCGATCAGCTCCACACCGAAGGCAGAGCGGAAGTCGCTTTGGTCCCTGATCCCCGGGAAGGCGGCGTCATAAAACAGGCCGAGGTTGATATCCTCCAGATAGACATTGGGATTCCACAAGCCTTCGCGCACCTTGATAATGGGTTTGTACCAGGTGGTGGCGACGGTCAGGCCCTTGTTATATTTCCATTTGGTAGTATAACCACGGATGGTGGAGAAAACTTCGTCTTTTTTGGCATCGGGATCGAAGGCCAGATGGACTTTGGAACGCAGCTCAGAAGCCAGCGGTGCCTTGATGCGCAAGCCCATCCTGCCCTGCCAGCCCAGGCGTTCGCGGTCGGAGGGCCAGAATTCCTGCGTTTCATACATCAGGGCGTTATTGGTCTGCACCCTCACTCCCGGGAAGGAGAAATTCAAGCCCAGATAGGGAAACCACAGCTTGCGCACGAAATCATCGGATGTGGTTAACCCAAAGCCAGCCCAGGCAGCGGTGAGCCCGTAATTCATCTTCTGAAGCAGAGTTACATATTGGGAAGAGGAGAGGGAGCATTTGTCCAGATCGGTGTAGGTGATGCTCTGCTTGATGGGACGGAAGAAATAGTTCAGCAGGGAAACCTCATAGCCCCAATTTTGCTGGTTGACATCATAGAGGACGGTGGCACCCCATTGGGGGAAATCGCCCAGGATATCGTTGCCGCCGATCATGGCACCCACGATCAGACTGTCCTCGTTGCCGTAGATATAGGGAAAGCGATACATCCGGGGCCACAGCATATGGGTGAGGTTTTTGGCATAGGAACCGCTCTGAACGGGGTATTTATCCAGAATAAAGTTATCCCGGAGCTCATCCAGGCGGCTGTAGGGTGCCGGTTTGGTCTTGGTTTGGGGGAGGGTGAAGGGTTTCAGGTCCAGCTGATCACTATAGATATCATTCCCCTTGGCATTCATGGAGATGAAGAAGGTGGCACCGCCGGGGGTCTGCACGGCTGAGCTCACTTCCGAGATCCCTTCGAAGCGGAAAAGCTGGCCGCTGTCCAGTTTATACAGATAAGAAGCGTTTTTGCCCTCATAAATGGCATCGAACACGATCTGCCCATCGGCAAAGGAGACCAGGGATTCCTGATGGGGGGTGTGGATCAGGGGTTTCAATCGCAGCGGAGCCAGTTCCAGCTCATAGATGCTGTTGTTCTGATAGAAGGAACGGGCGGTGGCCAGCACCCTGCCGCCGTCGCAATGCAGATTGGAGATCAGATGGTCGAGGCTGCCCAGTTCCTGTTTGATCCTGGTGTCCGGATCGAGGAGGGAAAGGATGGAATTCTGATGGGTGGCGTCATCCTCCGCCAGCAAAAGGGAGCCGTTTTCCAGGCGGCAGAAGGAGCGGATATCCCCTGAAGCGAGCCAGCGGCCGGCACCGGTAACCAGGTCCTTCTGATAGAGCTGGGTGTATACTCCCAGGCCGTCATACTCGTTGTTGTCATAGCCGCCTCTGAGTTCAGCCCGGCTATAGTAAAGGGTGTTGCCCTCGATCTGGTAACCAGCGGAGAAATCGGCGGCCTGTTCGATCAGGACTGTTTTCACCGGATTGGTTTCCGGTGAGGAGATGCGGATCAGCCGGTTGCTGCCGAAAGTGCTGCCGGGTCCGGTCTTCTGGGCATAGTAACTGGTATAGTAGAGTGAGCCATCATGATAGCTGAGATCGGAGCAGCGCCAGCCCTCGGAGCTGAGATTCTGCCTGGGAATGGTGAAATCCTTCCTGATCTCAGCCAATTGCCAATCGCTCCACAATTGCCGGAGCGGGACACGATACACATCATAAAACGCCTGGTCCAGGGAAAGGAAGGAAACCAGCGGATTGAGGTAGGAAAACAGGTTCGACCCGGTCTGTTCGAAGAGCAGCGCGAATTTCTCCTCGCCATAGGTTTGGGACAGATACTGGAAGAAGCTGCCACCATACACATAGTAGTTGCCCAGGGGGGTATCGTAGCTGTAATAGGCGGCTTTGGTGGGCGAGGGCAGCTTGCCTTCCCGGGCCAGGGTGCCCATGATGGCGTTGTAGGTGCCGGCATTCATCCTGCCGCTATAGGGCGAAAGCTGAGATTCCCCATACACAGTAACCGCTTCCGTCATCCACATGGGTTGGTAGAGATTGGGATAGAGGATGTTGCCGAAAATTGCGCGCAGCAAAGCCGGGGTACCGCTGGCACGGGTCATCTGCGCCATGTGGATATACTCGTGTACCCCCACCATCTGCCACCAGTCCTCCACCAGCGAAAGTTCGTCCCGGGTGGGCGGATAAGCAAAGACGGCGATCTTGGTGCCCACCGGGTTGGTGTAGCCATTTGCCATGGCGCCCATGTCCTCGATCACGAAGGGAATGCGGCCCAAGCGGTTGCCGGTGAGTTTTTCCACATAGGGGCGGCTGTATTCCATGGTTTGCAGCAGGTTCAGCGCCTCGGTCTCCCATCCCTTGCGGAAGAAGACTTCGAAATTGGCAGTCTGTAGCGAGCTGTAATTCATCCAACCGGGCAGCAGCGTCGGCAGGATGATGATCAGGAGCAGGGCCAGCAGGTATCTTGGGTTCATGCTTCACTCCATGTGTTTTGAACTAATTTTGGTATTACAATCCAACCAAACAAGGGAAAACTGTCAAGCAGAAAGAGCCTGTTTCTGTTATGGTTCTGTCATTCCCGGCCAGCATTTCATTGCTCTCTGAAAACTTATCTCTGCCATTCTCTGTTGCTCTGTGGTGAAAACAATCTCTGTGCCCTTCCACCATTGCGGGCTTGACAAAAATGAGCCATTGCCATTATCGTAACTCCATAAATTAAATCAACGAGTAACTGAACCATGAGCAAACGAATCCTGGCGATCCACGACCTCTCCGCTTTCGGGCATTCCTCCCTGCTGGCGGCGATCCCGATCTTCTACCATTTCGGGATGAGGGTGTGTGCCCTGCCCACGGTGATCATGTCCGCCAACACTCTCTATGACAATCCCTTGTCGGTGGATTTCTCGCCCTGGCTGCCCTCCTTTGTGCAGCACTGGAAAACCCTGGGGTTGGAGTTCGACGCCATCCACAGCGGTTTCCTGGCCGGACCGGAGCAGGCGGCGCTGATCGAAGAGGCGATAGACCAGCTGCGGGGGGAAAACACCCTGGTGCTGGTGGACCCGGTGATGGCAGACGAGGGCAGGCTCTACTGCTGCTATGATGAGAGGATGGTGGATGCCCTGCGCCGGCTGATCAGCAAGGCAGACCTGATCACCCCCAATTACACCGAGGCGGCTCTGCTGCTTGGTAAATCCTATGATCCACTGGATCAGGAGGTTGACCTCAAGGAGTGGTGCCTGGAACTGAGCCTAATGGGACCCCGGGAAGTGGTGATCACCAGCGCCCCCACCCCCGTGTCCGGTCAGCTGAAAACAGTCTGCCACACTGCGCAAGGCTATGCTGAGACTATGTTCCAATCCAAGGAAGGGCTGTTCCCGGGGGCGGGTGATATCTTCGCCAGTTTCCTGCTGGTGGGAATCCTGAAGGGTAATTCCACGCAGTTTGCCACTGCAGCGGCGGTAAAAGTGATGCTGGCGGGAATTTACGATTGCTGCCAAGAGGAGGACGACTGGCGGGAAGGCATCGCTCTGGAGCGCCTGTTGCAGATGGATCTGTTCGAAGGGAAAGCGTGAAAGCGTAAAATCGTGTAATCCGTCCTCGATGCAAGTAAATCACACCCTAACAGGAATCCAGCGATTAGACACAAGAAATCTCTTTGGCAGCTACGGATGGAAGCGGGGAAACAGAGGTTCAGGAAAGATTTTACTTGACGATTATTCATTAGCCATATTAGGGAAAAATAAAGAAAAACAAGGAGTATGACATGAAAAAGACAAGCTTGATCATCGGACTGCTGCTGGTGCTAAGCCTGATCTTCATCGGTGCTTGCAAGAAAAAGAGTTCTGACGATCTGACCGGCCCCGGCGAGATCACACCCGCCAATACGGACTGGGATATCCTGATCATGCAGACTGGAGACGGAGGGAAGCTTAATCCATATTACATCATGCTGGATTGGCTGGGTGATGCCACTGCCCTGAATGAAGGCGACACCTTTTCCCTTACCCTGGATGGCAACACTGTTCCTCTGGGAGCCTTTTCCTATGGCGGGTTTTGGTATATCAGCGGGGAAACAGAGCTGAATCCCGGACAAACCTATGCTCTGAAGTTCTTCCACAATGGGACCCAGAAAGCTTCTGCCAATGTGCAAATGCCCTATGCCGCTTCCGCCACCTTCCCCCAGAATTTCTCTCCCGGTGCCAGCGCCAATGTCACTTGGAGCCTTTCCAACAACAACCAGTACCAGTATGTGGGGGTTAGCGCTTACCTGTATGTGCCGCAGGGCCAATCCCTCTTCGATGAATATTTCAAATTCATCGATCCCAGCGCCCGTTCCTATACCCTTCCTGCCAATGCGGTGGATAATCTGGGAACAGGGACGATGTATGAAATGTATGTGAGCCAGGTCAATTTCGCCCG
Organism: uncultured Candidatus Cloacimonadota bacterium; assembly: GCA_964631665.1. Lineage (GTDB taxonomy): Bacteria > Cloacimonadota > Cloacimonadia > Cloacimonadales > Cloacimonadaceae > Syntrophosphaera. The sequence continues at coordinate 5,042 of CAZVXK010000069.1, forward strand.
GGATGGCAGAACCGCCATCACTACCCACCAGACCCAATATCACAGCTACAATTCCAAGCAGGAGAAGGATATCCTTGATCTGTACAAGAATGCCAAACGCGCTATCCGGTCACTGGAACAGCGCTGATCCCGCTGCTTTGAAATCAGAATCGAACCCCGGTGGAATCTGCCGGGGTTTGTTACATCTGTCACCTTTGTAGGGAAAACGGAGCCTTCCGCCACGGCCCTGAATAGCACGGCAGGGTCATGCCCGAGGCAAAAGGGGATCACCAGCCTAAAACGGCTGATGATCCCCTTCTGAGCCAACTCTGAGCCGGTTCCGGCAAGCAGAGCCACAAGGGTGGAAATGGTTACTTGAGCAGGATCAGCTTCTTTTGCAGGGGATTCTCTCCTTCCAGGCTGGTGCGGACGAAATAGATTCCAGCTGAGGCAGGGCTCCCGGATTGGTCACATCCATCCCAGGTGTGGGAGATGCTACCTTCGGAAACGACAGGTATGGATCTGACCTGCTGGCCGCGCAGGTTGTAGATCGTGATGCTTCCCCGCAGGGCTTTGCTGCTCTGAAGATGAAAGCAGATACCTGTGCCAGAGGAAGGCCGGGCAGGATTGGGAAAGATATTCAGTACCGGAGGCAAGGCCATGAGGTCGTCACTGGCCACGCCGCTGATATGCACCCAGTTCGAGAACCCCGATTCGTTGACGCCATCACTGGCGCAAACGCGCAGGTTATAGGTATCCCAGGAATACAGGTTGTCCAAATGGCAGGTGGTCTCGCTGAAGGGCACGATTGCGAAGAGTTGGTCGTCACGGTAGATGCGGTAGGTCGTCCAGGTGTGGGTTCCGTCATATTGCGGCGCCTGCCAGTAGAGAGTGAACTCCAGATCTCCCTGCAATGCCAGATCGGCAAAGCCCAGATAGCCTGGATCAAAGCTGGGAATCACCGGCTCATAGATGCAATGAGCCCAAGCCTGCAGGGAAGGGAAACCTTCGGTCTCCATGACGGCTTCCTGCCGGGCAAGCCAGTTGTCCTGATAGTGGAACAGCCATTGTTCGTTATACTCATCAAGCCTCTGGCTGATCATCCCCTCCTGGGGGCTGGACTGGCGGAAGAGGCATCCCTCGGCGCGGTTCGTGATAAACATATCCTGGATGTAGGTATAGTGAATTGTGGTGATCCTCTGGGTTCCGGCATCGTCAATGATCTCCGTACGCGTCCAACTGTCGTTCGGAAGCAGGTAGCCGATCTTCGTCCACACCGTCCCCAGGGGCAGATCGAACTCCAGTTCCCCGCCGCTGGTCCAGCGCTTGTGCCTCCTGATGTAGCGCCAATCCCCCTCGTCATAAAACCAGTTGGCGTGGTCAATCGCATAGACGAAGAACTTATGGTAAACGGGATGGAGGGTAAGGCCATCCTCCTGCACTGGAGCACCGACGGTCTCACGGCGCGGGGGCGGCGTATCCACGATCATAATGGTGCCGGTATCGACCGGAACGAAATCCCCCGGGGCGTAGGATGTTGGGTCGAGCAATCCTCCGGGCGTCCCGTAGAGGGTGATATTCTGTCCGCTAACCTCGGCCAGGGCAACCACATGGAAGAATTCATCGATCGGCAGGGCGAGACCGAAGGGTGCGTTCAGGACGCAGGGGGTCTCGTGCAAAACGGTTCCTTCGGCCACGGAGACGATCTGCAGGCGTGGATTGACCAGAGTTTGGAGACCGTCGTAGTGGACGCTGCCCACGATGGAGGTCGGCAGGATTGAGGTCAGCCAGGGGTCGAAATCCACCAACGGCAAGGCGGGGTCATCGAGTTGGTCGTTGATCCCGATGCCGATCTCAGCCGCCGTATTGGCTCCCCAATAGTTGTTTTCCGCCATGATCACGATATTGGGGTTGGTGTAGGAATAGCAATAGACGCTGTGCAGGGTGCCGGATTCATCATAGTTGTCGTGGATGTTGTTTTCCCCCTGAGCCCAGGCGTGGTAGATCAGAAGGTTCCCCAGGCAGGGCTGAGCGTTGTTTCCGATGTAGAATCCGGTGAAGTTGCCATAGATCTGGTTGCGCTCGAAATAGGGTTCGCTGGTGGCTCCGGCAACCATCACTCCCGCCCCGGAATTGGCGTCCCCGGGGATGAAGTTATGGCGGATGATGTTGTCCGCCACATAACCGGAGGCATTGAGAAAGTAGATGCCGGTGAGGTTATACTCGATCAGGTTGTCCAGAATATGGGTGAGGATGGCGTTGGCGCCAACGATATCCCAGGCGGTGATGCCCTGCTTGAAATTGTGGTGGATGTGGTTATACTGGATCAGGGGACTGCAGGAACCTCCTGCCGATTGGTTGGAAAGCTGGATGGCGCCTCGGTATTGCGCTCCGGTGCCGTTGAAGCGGATCTCGTTGTTGGTGATCGTGGCATTGCTGTTCTGCGCCACCAGGATGCCGTTCTCGATGCTGTATTCGATTAGGTTGTGCTCAACCAATGCCGTGGCGGGATTGGCGCTGCCAATGCCATAGAGCTGCATGCCCTTCTGGTTTCGGTGGAAGCGGGATAAATGGATATCCACTGGCGAATTGATGGAGTTTATTCCATATTCCGCCTTCTCGATGTAGCAACGTGAGAAAGTGCTGAGCGAGGATGTATTCTCCAGGCGGATGCCTTTCCAGAGGGCGTTGGGATCGGCCTGCCCGCTCATGAAGCGGATGCTGTCCGCAGGGCTTCCCGCGGCGTGGATAAAGCCCTGGGCGGTGATCCGATAATTGCCCATGGCATATACTTCCACTCCAGGGAGGATGACCAGGCTGGAACCGGTGGGGACAGTGACATCGCCCACAAGGTTGTAGGGATTGTTGGTTGGGCTCCAGATGCCGGATTGGTCGCCGCTCACATCGGTGGCGGCCACAGCCAGGCAGAGAGCCAGAATGGCCAAAAGAATGCTGAAGGTTTTCATGCTGCACCTCATGTATAAGGTTCTGAAAAAATTAATGCTGAGCCCGGACAGGGTGCTCCGGACTCAGCAAAAGGGGTTGTCCCGCCGCTGTTCTTACTCGGAAATAGCTTGAACGGGGCAGGTGGAGATGCAAGCTCCGCAATCAATGCAGGTGGCTTCATCACACACGGCTTTTCCATCTTCCATGGAAAGTGCGCTCACCGGACAGACGTCCACGCAGGCGCCGCAGCCAATGCAGGTTTCTTTATCGATCTTTACTGCCATTGGAAACTCCCTTGTTTGTTTTGAACAATTTTCTTCGATCGGGCGGATTAGTCAAGAGAAATATGCCAGGCTCAGGTTTTTGCCTTGCCCTGGTTCGCCACCGCGGCAGCCGCTTTCGCCACTTCGTCGGCAGAGGCCAGATAGTAATCCCGGATAACGCTGAGGTCCTCGGCAAATTCATAGACCAGTGGGATTCCGGTGGGGATGTTGAGCTCGGTGATGTCCGCATCGCTGATCCGGTTCAGGCTTTTCACGATGGCGCGCATACTGTTGCCATGGGCGGATACCACCATTCTGCGGCCCGCCACCAGGCGGGGAACGATCACCTCCTCCCAGAAGGGCATGGTGCGCTGGCAGGTGTCCTTCAGCGATTCGCAGAGCGGAAGCTGTTCAGGGCTGAGGTTGGAATAGCGGGGATCGAAGCCGGGATAGCGGAGGTCGTCCTTCTGAAGCGCCGGTGGCGGAACGTCGAAACTGCGTCGCCAGAGCTTGACCTGCTCATCACCATAACGGGATGCGGTCTCGGCTTTGTTCAATCCCTGCAGGGCTCCATAGTGGCGTTCGTTCAGGCGCCAGTCGTGGTGGATGGGCAGATACATCAGGTCCATTTCGTCCAGCACGATCCACAGGGTGCGGATTGCGCGTTTGAGCACGGAGGTCCAGGCTTCGTCAAAGTGGAAGCCCTCCTCTTTCAGTCTCTTGCCGGCGGTGTGGGCTTCGGTGATCCCCTGTTCGGACAGATCCACATCCGTCCAGCCGGTAAAGAGGTTCTCCTTGTTCCACAGGCTTTCGCCGTGGCGGATTAGCACTATCTTATACATGGTCAGTTCTCCTCAGGTCTTGCA
>CAZVXK010000069.1:9195-13114 GCA_964631665.1 uncultured Candidatus Cloacimonadota bacterium
TCCTGCACCTGGTGGCGGGCATCTCCGATCTGGGCATCCAGTTCGTCCAGGGTGCCATAGGCTTCCACGCGCAGATCGTCCTTCCACACCCGTTCTCCGCTATACAATGAGGTTTGACCCCGGTCGCCGGTGGTGGTGGTGATGCTCATGGCTCATCTCATGGCGATCACGGAGATCTCGATCAATCCATTTTTGGGCAGACGCGCCACCTGCACTGCCTCCCGGGCCGGATATGGCGTGGCGAAGTTGCGGGCATAAATCTCGTTCAAAGTGGCGAAATCGTCCATATTCTGCAGGAAGACGGTAACCTTCACCACATTCCGGAAGCCCATTCCGGCAGCGTCCAGCACGGAGCTGAGGTTGGCAAAGACCAAGTTCGCCTGTTCCTCGAAGGTGGGGGGCATTTCGCCGCTGACTGGATCGATTCCCAACTGGCCTGAAACAAACAGGACATTGTTTTGCATGGCAGCCTGGGAATAGGGCCCGATGGCAGCCGGGGCACGATGGGTGGCAATGGATTGCATGATTACTCCTTGTAACTAATTCAGTCTTTTTTCAGAGCCTTGCGGGCAAGTTGGATGGAGGCAGTGGTCTGGTTCAGCGGCACATAGGACTGCTCGTTCTTGGCAAGGTTGCGCAGCAGCAGCTTGCCTTCGCGGATGTTTTCCTCCCGGATGATCAGCATCAGGTCGCAGAGTTTCTTGCGGGCGAGTTTTTCCTCGCTTTCGGTATCCCGCAGCTCGGTGCTGAGGACGGTCTTGATCCCCCGGGCGTGAAGCTCCTGGGCGATCTGCAGCATCATCAGTTCCATATCCTCGGATTGGGCGCACAGATAGACCGTAAAGTCCCGGCTGGCCAGGCTGAACAGCCGGCGCTGTTCCATTTGGGTGTAGATATCGTCCAGATTCAGGTAGAAACCCACGGCGGGAATCTTCTTCCCGGTGATCTTGGCCGAGAGGTAATCGTATCTGCCGCCGCCGCCAATGATCAATTCCTGTCCATTGACCGGCAGCACGAAATCGAACACGGTTTCGTTGTAATAAACGAAATTCTTATACAGATGGGGGTCGCTGCGGTAGGAGTGCGCCAGATTGGCCTGGATCTTCTTGATCTTGTTGAAGTTGGTTTTGCACTTATTACACAGGTAGTTCGAGATCTGGGGGCCGTCGAGCGCGTGATGGGCACAGGCGGAATCGCTGCAGCGGGTGTCCGCAAAGGGATTGGCATAGAGCTCTTCATAGCAGGAGCGGCAATATTGATCGGCGTGTTTCTCCAGATAGGCGCGCATGTCGTTGAAGAAAGCCCGGCGGCACATTTCGCAGCCGAAACTGTTCAGCCTCAGGCTCACATTCTTGAGCCCGATCTCACGGCAGAGCATCATTCCCAGGCTGATCACCTCATTTTCGGAGAGGATGCTGTCGCTGCCCAAAAGTTCCACGCCCAGTTGGTAAAACTCCATCGGCTTCCCGCTCTTGTCCTTGCGGAACATCGGCCCGTGATAGTAAAAGCGGTGGACATCGCCACTCTTCATTATCCGCGCCGTGTGGTGCAGGACGCTGATCGTTCCTTCCGGGCGCAGGCTCAGCAGGCTGATCCGTTCATCCGGCTGGCAGAGGTTGAGGGTCTTTTCCACCACATACTGGGCCTCGTGTCCCTGCATCAAAGCCGTGATGCCATTATACATCACCTCATAATCCTGCAGGATCGAGAGCCGGATCTCTTCATAATCGTGCAGCGCCAGCACCTGCTCGAGCCGGTGTTCCATCAGCTTCCATTTCCACACCTCTTCCGGCATGAACTCGTGAAAGCGCAACTGCTTGTTCTCCATCGGTTCTCCCATAAACAACTCTATCTACAATATTGTATCTCCTTGCCTTTTTGTCAATAGAAAATACGCAGGAGGATAGTTTGGAGGAGCCGTTCCGTTGGTTTTTCTATCTGCAATGTCCACTTGTTCCTTGAGTACCTGCCTTTGGTTGAAGTGGCTGTGTAAAAATACTGCGATACCTGCCATCAAAGTTCCGTAGGAACGGCATTTAAGATAGAAAAACGTAGACAGGAATAGATACTTGAGTCCCATCGGGACGCCATATTCATTGTCGAGTACCTTCATATTGTGCACTATAAATCACGTGATATGCCGTCCCGCTGGGACTCGGATCGAAGGTTGAATTCCACATGCTATCTGAAATACCGTCCCGCTGGGACTTGCAACTGTTTCTTCGGTTTCGGGGACGAGGGGTTCCGCTTCGCTCCACGCCCATCGCTATGGGTATTTCGCCCCTGTCGGGGCTGGTCTGGGGGGCGATCTTAACGAGTCATGGCTCCCGTTAGCAATACGGAATCATTACGGAGTCATTACGGATTAACTCCGTAATGACTCCGTAATGATTCCGTATTGCTAATGAGGGCGAGGGGGGATCGGAAATGGAATCCACCTTTGCACAAAGCTTCCTTTGAAGAGTAAATCAGGACAGTAAGAGACAGCGGAATGTTGAGTTGAGAAAGAAAGGGAATCCGCTGAACTCACATGAAAAGCTTTCACAACCGACCATGATAATATGCTGTTTGAAGTCCATTTGGCCTTATAATATGATATCCATGTGTAATTTACGCAGGCCAAATGAACTCCAAAACAGCCTTGCTTGTCATGTAAATATCAAGAAATAGAGGTGAGAACATGGATCAGATGCCCTATTACAGATACTCAGTACCAATCCCAAGAAAAGGCTTGTAAAAGATGTGAACAAGATTATAATATTAGACTGGATGATCTTTTTTTCATTCTATCATTCGAAGGAGGAGTCCAAGATGAAAAACTTGATTTTATGCGTTGGCATTCTTTGCATTGCGGTCACTGTGAGCGCTGTGACGATGACCTTGCTGGAGGAGGAATTCTACCAACCCATCATACCACCCGGCTGGACCACCAGCGGACCCAGTCCCGGAGCCTGGAGCAGGGAGTATACAGATTATGCGGGTGGCAGTGCCGGAGAGATCAAACTGGGCAATTTTCCCCCGGGAGATGGCACCTTCCGCTTCACCACACCACCCATCGATACCCGCAACGTGCACGATATGATGTTCAGCTTCAAACATTTCTTCAGTGTGCAGCCTCCCTTCATCAATTTGTATACACTTGAGGTCCAGCTTTCCCGGAACCTGATCGACTGGCAGACTTTGTGGTCGGTAAACACCAGTTTGAGCATTCCCGCCCAAACGGTGGAGATCCCCATCGACTACACATTGGGGCAAAGCATCACCACCTATCTCTCCTTCACCTTCACAGGCAACAACGGAACCATCAACGGCTGGTATCTGGATGACATCCTGCTCACCTACCGCGGGACGATCTATTCCGGCATCTGGAACGCCGGAAACCATTATCCCGCGGGAGACATCGTGATCCTGGATGGCACCACCCTGCAGATCAACGCTGGGGCGTCGGTATTTATGGATGTGGAGGCGTTTGTGGATATGAGAGGCAGGCTGTTGGTGAACGGATCGGACAGCCAGAGGGTTCTGTTCACCAGCGAAACGGGGGAGAAGGATTGGTGGGGGATCAACATCCTGGAGGTCAATCCGGCCAACGATTCCACCCTGATCCAATATGCAAAGATCGAAAAATGCGAATATGAAGCCCTGAACATCAATTCCTACGATCAAGTGAGAGTGAGCCACTGCGTAATATCCAACAACTCCACCGCAGACAATGAATATCATCCGGGAACCATCATGGTCCTGTATTCGAATCCGATCATTGAGTTTTGCGATGTAACTGGCTGCGGTGCAGACTATGGAATTTTAGGTTATCAGTGCGCGCCGGTGGTCCGGTTCTGCAGGTTTTTTCAAAACCCAATATCCGTAAGTGTTATTTACCTGAATAATTGCGATGTGTAAGGATTTCACGACAACCAGA
>CAZVXK010000070.1:0-13098 GCA_964631665.1 uncultured Candidatus Cloacimonadota bacterium
TCAGCTCCGTGTAGGCGGAGGTCTGCTGCGAAAAGGTGTAGTCCGATAGTGCTGCAAAGCCCAGCGAGCAGAGCAGCACCAGAACCACTGCGAGTAATGAGTGTCTCATGGTGTCTCCTTATCTTGGTTCTAATATAAAGATCTTCAATGTATTGTGGTTACTGGAACAAACCGATATCCGGCGCCAGACTATAAACCGGGAAAAAATAATGAAAGAAATCAGCCAAAAATCAGAAAAAATTCGGGATAAGTCCATGATCATACCTGGGTAACAGTAGGGAGAGCTCCGGTTTAACTCAAATGTGCCCGGTGTTGGTCAACAAAGCCAGAGGTGAACTGACAGAGGGCACATTTAAGTCAAACCCGAGCGTAGTCTTACCTTTCCACCTTTCTACTTCGTTTCCTCATGTTTCTCATTTCTCATTGTAAAATTCTCTTTCCCTCCCTGGGTGTAGTTAGGGTTTTGGGCTATGATTCCACTGCTCGCTCCCGTTACCAATACGGAATCATTACGGAGTCATTACGGATTAACTCCGTAATGACTCCGTAATGATTCCGTAATGCTAATAAGGGCGACATGGCCAGGCAGCAGTGTGCGGCATTGGTATCTGGTGCTGCAGAAGGCGTGATAAACCAGCGAAAATCAAGAGGTTGGATCAGCATCATCAGCCTAATCGCTGCCGGAACCGGGGTTCAGAAATTTTCCTCCAGCCAGGCGATCAAGCGGGGATATTCCCGAAACACCGCCGCCGCGATCAGGTCACCCTTGTTCGGGGGATTGAAACCCAGCGCCTGCAACCGTGCACAGATGCCGATCAGCCAATCCTCCATCCCGTCGTAATAGCGTTGGGTTTCCTCGTCCAGGGGGCCGTCCAGATAGCGGCTCTCAAACCCCTGGATGCTGTGATAGATCTCGAAGTAGAGCGATTGGCTGATATCCTCGCTGTGCTGGTTCACGTCGAAACCGGCTGCCAGCATGGCGGTTGACACTTCGGGCTCGTCATTCACCACCGAGATATAGAAATCGGTCCAGTCAAGTTGCGCTTTTCCGGCATAAAGTTCCCCACTGGCATCCTCTGGTAGTTTCATGGTCTGGCCGGGAGCCAGTTCCGCCTCCGCCTGGTGACGAGAGCAGGATGAACTGAAGACCAGTGCCAAACTGAGTAACAGGACGAATCTGGTCATGATTTTCTCCTTGCGGTTTTCTGAAACCCAGATCAGGAAATGCCGCCTGGTTGTCAAGCAAAGCCTGGGTCAGGAAGTGGTTCCTTTTGCCCCCTTGCCCCTTTGCCCCCAAACGGATTTTAATTGACATGAATCCCAGCCCCACTATACTGTCTTTCCAAAGAGGAAATCGAAAATGAAGATCAAACTGACCCGGGAATTCATCCACAAACTGCCCAAGACCGACCTGCATGTGCATCTGGACGGCAGTGTGAGGATCGAGACCATAATCGACCTGGCCAAAAAACACAACATCAAGCTGCCCACCCTGGATGCGGAGGAAATGCGCCGACTGATCGTTTGCGGCGACCACACCACCAGCTTGGAAGACTATCTGCGCGGGTTCAACGTCGTGAACCTGGTGCTGCAGAACAAAGAAGGGTTGCGCCGCGCCGCCTATGAGCTGGCTGAGGATGCCGCCCGGGAAAACGTGCGCTATATGGAGGTGCGCTATTCGCCCATCCTGCACACACTCGAGGGGCTGAAGCTCACCGAGATCTCGCAGGCGGTGATCGACGGCCTGAAGCAGGGCGAGCGTGATTTCAGGATCAAGACCGGTGTGATCATCTGCGGCATCCGCAACATGGACCCCACCACCTCGCTGAAGCTGGCGGAACTGGCCATCGCCTTCAAGAACAAGGGTGTTATCGGTTTCGACCTGGCCGGCGGCGAATATAACCACCCTGCCAAAGACCACAAGGAAGCCTTTGACCTGGCCCTGAAAAACAACCTCAACATTACCATCCACGCCGGCGAAGCCTATGGCCCCGAAAGCATCCACCAGGCACTACACTATTGCGGCACCCACCGCATCGGGCACGGCACCCGGCTGGTGGAGGACGGCGACCTGCTGAACTATGTGAACGATCACCGCATCCCTCTGGAGATCTGCATCAAGAGCAATTTCCACACCAAGGCGGTGCCGGACATCCGCAGCCATCCCATTGGTTTCTATATCGATTATGGCCTGCGGGTTACGATCAATACGGACAACCGGGTGATCTCGGACACCACCGTGACCGACGAATACCTGCTGGCCATCAACGAGCTGAAACTGGACTATCCCACCCTCAAGTATGTGATCCTCAATGGTTTCAAGAGCGCCTTCCTGCCCTATAAGGAACGGGTGCGCCTGATCAACGACACCCTGAAGGAATTCGACGAGATCGAGGACGCCGAGCTGAAGACCAGGGTGAAGGTGAAGGAGAATCTCTGAGCCATGATTAAGCTGATCCAAAACTCCCTCACCGCTGCGGGACTGACCTTCAAAGCCTTTGTGGAAAATGACCAAAACCAGCGGCAAATCGCCGCCATCGCCCACCTGATCGCAGAAAGCTACCGCAAGCAGGGCAAGGTGATAATCTTTGGTAATGGCGGTTCGATGTGCGACGCCATGCACTTCGCCGAAGAGCTCACCGGACGCTTTCGCCAGGACAGGCCCGCCCTGCCTGCCATCGCCATATCCGATCCCTCTCATCTCACCTGCGTGGGTAACGATTATGGCTTCGAGCAGATCTTTGCCCGCGGCGTGGAAGCCTATGCCACTGACGGCGATGTGGTGATCGGCATCTCCACCAGTGGGAATTCGCCCAATATCATCAAAGCACTGGAAACCGCAAGGGACAAAGGATGCAGCACAGTGGCGCTCCTGGGTAGGGACGGCGGCAAACTGAAGGGCACCTGCGACCGGGAACTGATCGTGGCCGCCTCCACCACCGACCGCATCCAGGAAATCCACACCCTGATCCTGCACATCCTGATCGAGTGCGTCGAACACGAACTCTTTTACCAAAAGGTCTGAGACCATGATCAAGGCCTGCTTCATCCTGATCCTGGCCCTGGCCGCTGGATTCGCCTTTGCCCAGGGCAATTACTATGACGGAGTGATCGACCTCACCGGGCAGGAACTATATCTGGCCTTGCGGGCGCTGATCTCCACCAATAGCTACAGCAACTACGACGGCGCCAAGGTGCAGCTGTTCCAGGTGCTGGACAATGTGGATGGCAATGTGACCTGCATTTACACCGGGCAGGTGTATTATGTGGGCTACAACTACAACGGCTCCAGCGATCCCAACACCGAGCACACCTATGCCCAGAGCTGGTTCAGCCCTCCGGAATCCACCATCAAACGCGCCGATTTGCACCACCTCTTTCCCAGCAACGCTTTGGTGAACAACTACCGCGGCAATCTGCCCCTCTTCACGGTCGCCAACCATGCCACCGCCAATGTCTATTATACTTACACCCCCTGGCAAAGCTACCGGGGGCCCAATGCAGCGGGCATCACAGTGTTCGAAGCGGCGGACGAGACCAAGGGCAACATCGCCCGCGCCCTGCTCTATTTCAACACCCGTTACAACGACACCCTCACCCAGCAGAACGTGGACATGATCCCGGACCTGGTGCAGTGGCACTATCAGGACCCACCAGATGCCGCCGAGATCGCCCGCAACCAGGGCATCCACAACTTTCAGAACAACCGCAATCCCTATGTGGACCACCCTGAATTCGTGGGCAGGATCTGGGGCGGTTCCGCCACTTCGGAAGAGGTTGCTTCTCCCTCTCCAAACCTTTCCCTAAGTGATATTTATCCCAATCCCTCCCCCGGGCGCACCACGCTGGTATTGGACAGCAAACACTCCCAAAGCGTCCGCCTGGAGATCTACAATGTAAAGGGACAGCAGGTGGCAAGCCAGAACCGGACTCTTTCCCCCGGCAGCAATGAACTGGTCTGGGAAGGCAACGATGCACAGGGCAAACGACTGCCAGCCGGGATCTATCTGATTCGGATCAGCAGTACGGACAGCGTTCTCACCGCCAGAATCCTGCTCAATTGAGCGCTGCGATATCGCCTGGATTCAGGCATCCTTGACAGTGCGCAGCAGGTTCAGGATGCTATCGCGATAGTCCTCGAAGGCGGTTCTGCCGCGTTGGGTGAGCCGGATCAGGGTATGTGGCATGCGGTTCACGAATTCCTTCATTATTTCCACATAGCCGTTTTGTTCCAGCTTTTGCAGATGGACGGACAGGTTTCCCCTGGTGAGGCCGGTCTGATGCACCAGATACACAAAATCGGCTTTTTCCACCACATAGAGGTAGAGCATAATGTTCAGGCGCGCCGGTTCGTGGATGAGGCGGTCGATCTCCTCGAAGCTGATCTCGGTGGAAATCCTTTCTTCACTGCTCATCTTTGAGCACCGGATACTTTCTGAGGAAGGTGATCAGGCTGATGGCACCATAGATGATGTGCAACACGCCAAAACCCAGCAGGATCCAATAAACCGCATCTTTCTCCAGGCGGAAGAAAAGCACGGCATTCACAAAGATGATGATGGCCAGGGCATACCAAATGAAGATGGTGCGGGGGTTGCGGCTTAAGAAGACCACAGACAGCCCCACCACGATCAATGCCACGGCATGCATCGCAAAAAAGTGGATCTGGCGCGATTGGACTAGTGTGAGGGAATTTCCCCGGGACAGCATAAAGACCACCGCTCCAGCGATCAGAACAGCTAAAACCAACCAGATCAATACCTGGCGCCGGGGCCCCCTCTCTTTCATCTGGGCATAACCCACCCGGGGATAGGTGATGCGCTTGCGCAAACCTTCCATCAGCAGGGGTATCATCGGAATGAAGATCACGAACAGGTTGCCCCTGCCGTTCATCATCATCAGCATTGTGATCACCAGAAACACCCCCACCAGCAACTGGGGGATGCCGTCCCGGTACTTCTGCTCGTTGATCACGTTTTTCTCTGTTTGCTTGATCAAATCGTCTTTCATGGTTTCTCCTGTTCATGGCAGACTTGTTTATGGTGCAAACATGTTGTCCTTGCTGATTGTGTCAAGGATTAATTTACAGCAGTGCCATAACAATTTGATTATCAAAGCATTGAATGGTATAAACAAGCAATGGGCAGTACGCCTGTTCTCCTAAAGCCTCAGAATCTCAGATAAAAAATATACGTGGGGAGCACCGGGCGGTGTCCCCACGTCTCGGAGGGCATTCTATGTAGGGTCTGTAGGCTAATTACAAAAAAAATACAGCTGGGTTTTTTGTCAAGCAAGAATTTGGAATTATGCTCAGATTTCAGGATCAATGAATCATAATCTCATGCAAAGTAGAGAGTTGGAATATTAGAATAAATTTCGGAGCGCTCTGCCATTCCCTGGCCAACAGTGAATCCTGCCCCACTGACGGCTGCATAGCATTCGCGGGGGAAACCACTGCTCAGCGCCAGGTCTTCACATTGGTGAACTTTCCTGGTCTGTGGAGCCGATTCCGGCCAAAAAGCAGAAAGCAATCCGGTCCGGCGGCTCTGTATGATTACTTTATAGGGGTATTTTCCAGCAAGGATATATGTCGGGAAACCTTTTGGAACACCTTGTTGAGAAAACTTTTTTATAAGCCAGAATACCCCCTTAATGGTGATCAGTTGGCGTAAGTATTCTGGATGAGGTGTCTTTTGGTTTTAAACAAGGCTTGGATATCATGGGCAATTCCTTGCACAGCGGAAGCCCTTACGGCCGTCCGAGGTATTAGCATTAGCCAAAGCGCGATACCAAACGCAGCAGCCGTCAGCAGGAGTGTACCAATCACCACCACGCCTCAAACGCCAGCTGCCGCTGGTCGGACCTGTAGGATTGGTCTGATCACCGGTGGGATAGATACTCGCATAAATGTCCCAACACACCTCTGAAACATTTCCGCTCATATCAAAGGTGCCAAGCTCATTCGGGTTTTTGAGTCCCACATCATGGGTGCGTTGTCCTTGGCCATCACCCAAGTCTGAATTATCAAAATACCAAGCCACAGCGCCAATTGAATCGCTGCCGCTATAGGGATAGCCTTGTGATTGATTACCACCCATGGCGGCGAACATCCACTCCATCTCGGTGGGCAGGCGGTAGCCTTCAGCGCTCCAGTTGCAGCTTACATTGATGTGGTAAGTCCCATAATTATTCCAGTTCCAGGGCCAGTTATCCGGATTGGTGCCATAATTCGTACCCGACATGCTGTAGCTGTAGCACGGCGTAAGTTCCTCCTGAATACTCCTGCGGTTACAATACTCTATCGCATTGAACCAGTTGGCAGTATCCACCGGGCGGTTGGGATTTTCGGCAAATTGTGAAGGATTCCAGCCCATAACAGCCTGGAATTCTGCTTGCGTGATTTCGTACTGGCCAATGTAGAAAGATGACAGGGTTATCATAACCGGTGGATCAGGATAGGTCCCATCATGGTTCGGCCTGCTGAATGTGCCACCCTCGACGAGGATAAAACCGGCAGGGACAGCGGGGCTGACCGATGTTACATAGTAGAAGCGTTTGGCTCTTCGACGGCGGTGGTCCAACTCGTTGCGGCGAAAATGCCGCTGCTATCCTCATTGAAGCCAGTATCCGGATAAGATGAGGAATAAACCTTGTAGGATATGGCTCCAGGGACATCCGACCAGGAAAGAGTGAGTGAGGAGCCAGTCACTGAAATACTCACGTTTTCCACATAGCGATTATCCCTGTCACGCGGTACGACGACGCTGGCGATGGTGTTGGAATTCAGCTCAGCTATCAAGTGGCTTGAGCCAAAGCCCACAAACAGAATTAGCAGGATAACCAGCATTGCTCTTTTGTTTGTTTTCATACTTACCTCGTTGATTAATATGTTATCCAATGTTCAGACTGGCTGCTAAATGACATCCATGAGCATTGATATTCTTCTAATAATTATTGTCAAGCATTTTTTCGATTTATTCAATCCCCCGGAGTTCTAAGGGGCGAAAGTATAAAGAGTCAAGGCCCTCCCTGAAAGGTTGTGAAAGGGAGCGGAAAAAAACTTTGAATAGACCCGCAGAGGCGCCCCCCTTCTAAAGATTCCAAAAGATAAACAGATGAAAAGAGGGCACTCAGCCCAGCTTGGGATATTTTTTCATCTGTTAACCTGTTTATCTGCACATCGCATTGCGGGCGTACCGGGCTTGCGCAACACCTCACTGCCCCAGGCTTGGCGTCGCCCACCCTTGGCAATGGTGAGAATCACCGGGCAAGGATCAGGAATCACTGGCTAAGATAAGCCCAAACCTCCGGTTTGAAGCGGATCTGGCCCACTGGCAGCATCAGGAATCTGACTATAATCTCCTGCAGACCCGGAATCCTTGGTTAGGGTCACTATAGGTGGCGCTGCAGAAATTCCGGAGTGAAACATGGCAAAAAAAGTAGAAGCTGGAATAGCTGCCGCCCCGTATAATGCGGTTTTCCCCACTGATTGCACCGGTGGGATCGGTCTGAGGTTCGGTGGGGTAGGGTCCATAGATATCCCAGGCAAACTCCCAAACATTGCCAGTCATATCATAAATTCCAAGCTCATTGGGGGCTTTGGTGCCCACCTCGTGGGTGTTGCCTCCGGAGTTGTTAAAATACCACGCCACATCATTGAGGTTATTGCTGCCACTATAATTGTAACCCTGGCTAAGATTTCCGCCTCGGGCGGCAAACTCCCACTCCATCTCGGTGGGCAGGCGGTAGCCTGTGGCCGACCAATCACAGGAAACATTGATGTGGTTGTTTTGATCAAGATCCCAGCCAACAGGCCAGTTGTCCGGATCGGTGCCAAAGGAGCCATAGCTGTAGCAGGGTGTGATGCCTTCCTGCATACTGCGCCGGTTGCAATATTCGATCGCATTGAACCAGGAGACCAGATAGACCGGATAGTTGTCTCCCACTCCCTGTCCTGATGCCGGATTTGTTCCCATCACCGCCTGATAGCCAGCTTGGGTGAGCTCATACTTGTCGATGTAGAAGCTGCTGATCGTTACAGCAGAACTGGTGTTGTAGAAAGTGCCGCCTTCCACCCAGATGAAATTCTCAGGGATGGCGGAACCATTCTTGAAGGCTGTAACATAGTAGAACATATGCCCATAATCGGCAGCGGCCCCGGTGTGGACATAGC
This sequence comes from uncultured Candidatus Cloacimonadota bacterium, assembly GCA_964631665.1. Classification (GTDB taxonomy): domain Bacteria; phylum Cloacimonadota; class Cloacimonadia; order Cloacimonadales; family Cloacimonadaceae; genus Syntrophosphaera. Next base: position 8,174 of record CAZVXK010000070.1, read on the forward strand.
TGGTGCCGGTGGCATCATCCAGATAGGTGAAATTCTCCCAAGGCTGATCCGGACTGGAGGCATAGTATAGTTTGTAACCATCGGGGATCAGAGGCGTTCCATCGGTGCTTTGGCTAACCGGCTCCCAGGCGAGCAGAACGTCTGTGGAATTGAGAACAGTAATGGTGATGCTTTCAGGATTGACCGGAATCAACCTGAGATTGTCATGAGCTGGATTGATATTTGGTACCACGGGTGATAAAACATTAGGGTTGTTAAGGCCAGCTTCCTGGGCTGACAGCCCTGCGACCAATATCAACAGCGCGCAAGACAGCAGAGTTTGCTTCATGGTTCCTCCCTGACAGGGTTTAAGTATAAATTTTCTTCCAAATAAATATCTTTTTCCTGATTATAAGCTGATTGTCAAGCAGGCATTGCTGCTCACTTGCAGCTCGTAGGCTGGTTTCATTTCTCTATTCCTGCAGGGGAGGATGTGTCAGGCCTTTATTGGCATAGATTCTTCCAGGGCTGAGATCAGTTCTGCACTCCTGTGCCAGGGCATTATCCGGGTGTTGGCGATCTCCTCAATGCGGTCGTCGGCAAAGATCACCCCGGCTGGCAGGTTTTTTCCGGTCAGTTTGCGCAGGTAGTTTATATGTTTGAAGAAATCAAGCTGGATCGTGGTTCCAGATTTTATCTCGATGGGCAGGGGATCATTCCCCCTCTGGAGAATGAGGTCAATCTCACGGCCAGTGGAATCCCGGAAATAGGATAGCAGGGGTGTGATGCCGCGGTTGTAGTAATACTTCAATGCCTCTCCCACCACCATGGTCTCGAACAGCTGTCCACGCAAAGGATGAAAGGCAAGATCAGCCGGCTTGCGAATTCCCAGCAGATGAGCGGCAAGGCCGCAGTCGAGGAAATACAGCTTGGGGGCTTTGACCAGGCGTTTATTGATATTGCTGTGCCAGGGCGGCAGCAAATGAATGACAAAGCTGGCCTGGAGCAGGGACAACCAGGAATGGATGGTTTTAGTGTCCACCCCGCATTCCACGGACAGGGAACTGGCATTTAAAACCTGCCCGGTCCTGCCGGCGCAAAGGAAAACAAAACGCTCGAACTCCCGCATATTCCTGATCTGCATCAGCGCTCTCACATCCCTTTCCAGATAGGTCATCAGATAGGAGGAATAGAACATCTGGGGATCGATCCTGGCATTGTAGAGACGGGGATAGAAACCTTTGAACGCATGATCTGTCCAATCCGGAACGGACAATAGGGGGAGCTCTTCCAGACTCAGGGGCAACAGTTTGAACATTGCAACCCGGCCCGCCAGGGATTGGGATATGTCACGCATATACTCGAACTGGTTGGAACCGGTCAGGACCAGCTTTCCCGTCAAAGAACTGGCATCCACCTGAACCTGGGCCCAGGACAGTAATTCAGGATGTTTCTGAACCTCGTCGATGATCACGCCCTGCTCCAGGTTCCGGAACAACGACCGGGGATCGGTGCGGGCGAGGGCAAGCGTCTCGGGACTTTCCAGATTGTAGTATTGGTAATCAGGGAAAGCCATCCTGGTTAAGGTTGTCTTCCCCGATTGCCTGGGGCCGGTAATGGCCACAACGGGAAAGCCAAGTGTCGCTTCATATAATGCTTCCAACATTCTTCGCTGAATCATGGCCACCTCAAAATATCAAACATATTGGGAGTACAACTCCCAAAATACATGGTTTTTTCTGCTGCCCTTGCCGTCAATATATTTCTTGATTGATAGGTCGTTGGTTGTTCAGATCAGGCATGGTCAACATTTATCTTGACAGCGATGGGAGGGAAATATCTTTGTCAATCACCCAATGTGCCTGGAGGTAAGATGAAACGCAGCGTGGCACTTATCCTGGGAATGGCAATGCTCTGTGGCTGTCTCTTTGCGGAGCAGGTGTGGCCCCAGCCGCTGGACCTTTTTTCAGCCAGGAACATCGAATTCTCTGGTCATGGATTGAGTACATCAACCGGCAACCACCTGATCACCTGGAAGGATTGGGAACAGATGACGCCCCTGCAACAATTTCGCCTGACCGATCCCTCCGGTAACGCGGTCTGGCAAAGGGCGATGAGCCCGGAGATCAGTTTTGAACAGCGCTGGATTCTGGAAAGTGGTGGCGACTACATCCTGTTCTTCTCCAGGGGCAATGGATTCCTGCATGGCTATCGGCTGAACGCCCAGGGCGAGCACTTGTGGGGTGAAAGCGGTCTGCAATTGACGCATGTGAATATGATCCGGCCGCAGAGCACTGGAAAGATGATCGCCGATGGCAATGGAGGCCACATCTTTCTCTGGGCCTGGGCTTTTGACGGCATTGATACCCCCACGAATTATTACCTGCAGCACATGAACGCGCAGGGCGAGACGGAAATTGTGAGCGGTTCTGGGAGCTCTGAGTTCAAATTGGTCAGCGACTCGGGATTGGCCGGCCCTCCCGATCTGTTTCTGCTCTCCGACGGCGGTATCATCTGCGCCTACAGGCTGGATAACAGCGTGATAATCAGACGGATGTTGCCCAACCACAACTTTGCCTGGACGCAAACCATCAATGCCGGTAGCGCGGTCTGGCCCACCCTCACCGACACCGGCGATGGCTGTTTCAACCTGGTCTGGCATACTTCCGAGGCTGTGCTGGCGATGCGCTACGACCTGGATTTCACTGCCCAATGGAGCCAGCCGCTGAACCTGTGCGGCAGCACGCAGGGTCTGGGCTCGGCCAGCCGAAAAACTGTGCAATGTTCGGACGGAAAGACCCTCAGCGTCTGGCTCAGCAACGGGCAACTGAGAATGCAGTGCTTCAGCAATGACGGGACGCTCGAATGCGGGACCTATGGCGCTCTGGTGCTGGATGGGCTTTCCCCGGAGGCGAATTTCGACCTGTTGCCGGACGACACTGGCGGCTGCTATGTGCAGGTAAGCGATCCCGATGGAGGAACGATCCTGGGACAATATATCACTGCGCAGAATCTTGTTCTGCCCCAGGCGGCGGTCCTGGCGCAAAGCACTGCCGATGCCACTCTTGGGGCAAAGGCTTTCTGCGCCTTGTTTCCTTCCGGCATGAGTTCCTATCATCACCTCTCATCTCCTGGGACCCGGGAGATCAGGATGCAGGGCATGAATTCTGCTGGCGGTTTGCTCTATTCGCAAGGTGGGCAGTCAATTGTCTCGGCAACCTCGGGCAAGGCTGTGCAGTCTTGTAGTGCAGCTGCAGGAGGCAAAGTCTTCTGTACTTGGCTGAGCCTTCCTGCCGAGGCTCCCAATGCAAACACCCCAGGCCAGATCAGCTACCAACTTGCCGATCCCTTGGGCAGCCTCCTGCTCAGCCAGCCGGGCAGACTGTTCGCGGACGATGCACTGCAGACGGTCCCGAACCTGAAGATCGCTGCCACGGACGAAGGCCAGGCGCTGCTTTGCTGGATCGAGGCGGGCAACCCCACCAGGTTGAAGGCGCAACTGATCGACACCACAGGGAACCAACTCTGGGAAGCGGGGGGCAGGACAATTGCAGAGAGCCAGGATTCAAGTGATCTGACGGAGTTTTATCTCACCCCTGCCCATGGTGCTGCCTACATTGTGTGGACGGAATACAGCAATGGCTCCAATGCCTATATCCGCGCCCAGAAGGTGAGCGGAGGCCAGACCGTGTGGGAGGCGGGGGGCAGGATCCTGATCTCAGGCAGCTGGGGGCGCATGAGCGTGCTGGGCCTGGACGAAGACTATCTGGTGTATGGAAGGGTCCAGACCGGGATAGCCTATCCCACCGATGCCTGGGTTTACCGCTTCAATCCCGAAGGTGGAGCGCAGCCTGGTTTCATGGGCACAAGTTTCGAGAACCATCTGGGAGGGCAGGGTTCGGGATATTCCGCCGTTACGGTTAGCGGCTGCAAGGCTGGCACTGATAGGCTGTATGTGTTCTACAACCAGGCTGAATGGCAGATAGAATGGTACAACTATTACCCTTATGGGCAGGCGATCTCTTCTACAGGGGAGAAGCTTTGGGGTTACGATGGGATTGCAGGACTGAGCGGCAGTCTGCTTCACACCGTCGGGAATGACCTGTTTTGCATACGTGGCTATCCCAACCGGAGTGTGTATAAGTATAACTCCGAAGGCGTGATGCAGTGGAACGTCGCGGTTCCCACCGACTCCCTGGGAGGCTATACCGTGGTACAGCAGCTTGCCGGCTCCTGGGATAATCGCCTGGTGGGCATTTACGGTCCTTTATACTCAAGGCTATTCTACTTTTGTTTTGACAGCTCGGGATGGATCACCCTGCCCAGCGACGCCGTCCTTGAGACCAGCAGCCTGGTGCTATTCCAGTCGCTATGCCGCTGGAACGACGACCTCTACGTGATCTGGGGCACAAGGATATCCAATTACGACTACAACCTTGCCCATATCCGGATGCAGCGCATCAATTCCTATCTGGTGGATGCCGGCGACCTGGTGGTTCCTGCAGTGGCAAGGCTTCGTCTGCAGCCGGGATATCCCAATCCTTTTTCTGAAAGAGTGGCTTTCTCTGCAGTGATGCCGGAACGGGCTTTCGCTTGGATAGGGGTCTATAACCTGAGAGGCCAACTGGTGCGCAGGATCTTCAAGGGCACGCTGGAAAAGGGCAGTACCAGCTTTGAATGGGATGGCAGGGACGATTGCGGAACAGACTGCGGCAATGGCATCTATGTCTTGCGGGCAAGATCTGGGGGCCGGATTGCAACCATCCGCGTGGTGAAGCTGCGCTGAAGAAAAACGAATTCCTGCAAACCAGCATCAGAAGCGGCCTATCGGCCGCTGTGGCGAACAGGAGCTCGCCACCCCTCTACTCCCTGCGCAGCGTATCTTTTCTCTTTCTCTTTTCTCTTTGTTATAGGTCTTTCCCCTCATTTATCTCATGTCTCATTGT
>CAZVXK010000071.1:0-13057 GCA_964631665.1 uncultured Candidatus Cloacimonadota bacterium
CAATCTGCAACATTCCTTCTATAAAAAGGGGTGGTTTGTCAACAGCCTGCGTCCCTACGGGACTCCGACGATATCGAGTTACGCGGATGCTTTCCAGAATACCGTCCAGCTAGGACTCGTAAAACGAGTTTTTTCACAACCTCTTCAATGGGTGCAGGACTTTGGAAGGTAAGTCCTGCACCGGTTAAAAACCGGTTTGGTTCAAGGGTTTGGGGGTGATTGCACACGTGGGCTAAAGCCACAGGCCTATTGTCCTGCACCGGTTAAAAAACGGTTTGGTTCAACATTATATATTTGCCTTCATTGGTTTGTATACAAATTATGTCGCTCATAAAGGGCTTATGGGTTACTTCGCCCCGGGGGTCGAGGGATTTCGCTACGCTCCACGCCCATCGCTATGAATATTTCGCCCCTGGCGGGGCTGGCTGGGTGGTGTAACTTTTCTCCATTTCCCCTTTTGCCCTCTTTCCCTCTTTCTTTCTTTCTCACCTTTCCCTTTTTCCCCTTTTCCCTCCTTTTCCCTCTCTCCCTTTTTCCCTTAAAAATCCCCTTGGCTCCTATTACCAATACGGAATCAATACGGAGTCATTACGGATTAATTCCGTAATGACTCCGTATTGATTCCGTATTGGTAATAGGAGGGAAGTTGGAAAACAAGGTTTCTGGACTAGGTGTGAAGGTGTGAAGGGGGAGGGCAAGAGGGCAAAAGGGCAAGAGTGTAAATGGGGAAAGTTGGCGCTGGGAGAGGAATATCAGGCGTCTCGCCTGATGGATCCGCCAGCTATGTTTGGCACATGTAACACTGGATTTAGAGGCTGTGAAAAAAAGACCGGTACGGGCGCAGGCTGTTGACAAATCCCGCAACATAATGAAACGGGATTCAAGTGCCATTTACGGAATCAGAGTGGTGGGTGTATGTTACCTGTTTTGATGCTGTTGGATCATTATGGTTTTGAAGCAGTCTTCTCTGCATTTGTCAACAGCCTATGCGCTTCCTGCGCTGATATCGCCATCCATGCCGCCTCCACCGGGCTTGAACAAAAAAATGGTCATCCTAATCCAGGGCTCCGCAGCGCTTCCGGCGCAGTTGAGCAGAATTTGATTGACGTGAACCAGCCTCCTAAAAAAGATGATCAAACCATAAAACTTTGGTGAGAAGATGAACAGACTTTTCCAGACCAACCTTGTGAAAATCGTCGAGAGTTTCGACAGCAAAACCGATTGTCTGAACTACCTCACTCAGCTTTTGGCGGAGACCGGATGCCTCAGTTTTCCGGATCGCTTTCTGGCAGCCGTGAAGGGCAGGGAGGAGATCATGAGCACCGGAATCGGCAAAGGTGTGGCGATCCCGCACGCCCGGGACCTGACCGTGTCCTGCCTGAAGATCGCGATCTGCCTGATCCGCACTCCGCTGGAGTTTCAGGCGGTGGACAACCTTCCGGTGCAGTTGGTTTTCATGATCGCGGTTCCCCAAAGCTTGAACAAGGAATATATGAAGATCCTGCGCTCGCTATCGGAATACCTGAGGCAGGACAAAAACCGAGGCAAGCTCTTGGCAGCAAGCAGCGAAACGGAGTTATACAATTATGTCCACAGCATCGAAGATACTATTAATAGCAGCCTGCACGCTTAGTCTGGCGTCCTTGGGCGCGGTGAACGAAACTGCCGGTACCACGGGCTTCAATGCCCTGAAGATCGTTTATTCCGCCCGGGCCATTGCCCTGGGCGAAGCCCTCACCGGCGAAGTGCAAAGCCCGGATGGCCTCTTCTTCAATCCGGCGGCGATCATCCGCATCGGCAGAAACGAAGCGGGAACCACCTATTCGAACTATTTCCTGGATGCCCAGGGCGGCCAGGTGCAATACCTGTATCCCCGCAACAAGTTCATCGCTTGGGGTTTCGCGCTCAAATACCTGAATCTGGGTTCGATGGACAGAACCGAGGTGGATGCCACCGGCGACCTGATCGAGACGGGCGAGACCTTTGGCGCCTACAACCTGATCGCCAGCGGTTCGGTGAGCCACTATATCAGCGATGCCATCGACCTCGGCGGAACGGTGAAGGTGATCTACGACATGATCGATGACAGCTCCGCCACCGCCGCGCTGGTGGACATCGGCATGATCCACCATCCTGCAAACGAAAGGATCAAGGTGGGTGTGGCGATCCGCAATTTCGGCACCCAGCTGAGCTATTACACCGATAACAAATACAAGGAAAAACTGCCCCTCACCTTTGCCGCCGGGCTCAGCTACCGTTTGAACGACCAGATCTTCACCAGCCTGGATTTGAACAAGAGCAATGGCGAAAACTTCGAGGGGAAACTGGGCATCGAATACAGCCTCTATCCCTCGCTGGACCTGCGGTTGGGCTTCCGCACCAGCGCCGCCGACCAGAATCTGGGTGGCAGCTTCGGCTGGGCCTCCGGCTTTTCGCTGGGCGCGGGCTGGAAATGGCATAACTACCGCCTGGACTATGGTTTGTCCTCCTATGGGGATCTGGGCTTTATCAACCAACTCAGCCTCAACTATGAATTCTGACACCGCCAGTAACCATTTGAACTGCCCTCCGATCCATGCCTGACCTGCTCCTGGAGATCGGAGTGGAGGAGATGCCCGCTCCGCATCTGGAACCGGCGGAATCCTATATCCGCACCAGTTTCAGCCAAATGATGGAATCCGCCCGGCTGGAGTATTCCTCCCTGCAGGTGAGCTCCACCCCACGCCGCTTTTTCCTGCTGGCCCGGCAGGTGCAGGAACACCAGGCGGAGACCAGGGTCACCAAGACCGGCCCCGCTATTAGTATTTCCTACGATGCCGAGGGCAATTTGCTGCCGGCGGCGGTGGGATTTCTGAAAAAGAACAATGCCCAAGCTGGCGACCTCTATATCGAAAAGACAGAGCGGGGCGAATTCATCGCCCTCAGCTATGTCCAGCCCGGGCAGGCTGCGGTGAAGATCATTGCCCGGTGGATCACGGAATTGATCCCCCAGATCCCCTTTGCCCGGAAAATGCTGTGGAACCATTCCCGGCTGAGCTTTTCCCGTCCCCTGCGCTGGCTTTGCGCCCTGTGGGGGGAGGAGATTATCCCGCTGAAGATCGCTGGGATCGCCAGTGGCCGGATCAGCTATGGCAACCGCTATCTGGGTTTGGAGCGGCAGATCACCATTCCCTCGCCGGAGCGTTATCTGGAACTGCTCCGGCAGCAGGCGGTGCTGGCCGACCGGGAGGAACGGAGAAACCAGATCACCCGCCAGTTGGCTCAGGTGCTGTCCGGAAGCGGTTTCCGGGTGTTGGAGGATGAACGCCTTACCGCCACGGTCTGCGATCTGGTGGAATATCCCACCGCGGTGGCGGCGGAATTTGAAGAGCGCTATCTGGACCTACCGGAGAAGATCATCACCTCCACCATCAGCCAAAACCAGAAATACTTCGCCGTGCTGGATTCCAGGGGCCGGCTCTCCAATAAATTCGTGTTCATTTCCAATGGCGATGCAGGGTGTTCGGACATCATCCGCCGGGGCAACGAAAAGGTGGTGAAAGCCCGCCTCTCCGACGCCTTGTGGTATTTTGCCGAGGATACCAAACAACCCCTGGACAGCTTTCTGCCCCGCCTGCGCGAGGTGGTGTTCCAATCCGCCTTGGGCAGTATGGCGGACAAGACCGGCCGCATTCAAAAGCTGGTTTCCCGGATCTCCACTGCCCTGGGTTTGGAAAAAGAGCAGGCAGACCGGGCGCAACGCACCGCCGAACTCTGCAAGGCTGATCTGGTTACCACCATGCTGGGGGAAAAGGAATTCACCAAACTGCAGGGCTACATCGGCAAACAGTATGCCTTGGCCAGCGGGGAAAATGAAGAGGTGGCCGAGGGCATTCAGGAACACTATATGCCGCGCGGCACCGCTGACGGGCTGCCCCAAACCCTTTGCGGCGCGGTGGTGGCGGTGGCGGACAAGCTGGACAGCGTGTGCGGCATCATTGGCATCGGACTGCTGCCCACGGGTTCCGCCGATCCCTTTGCCCTGCGGCGTGCCGCCAACGGGGTGGTGCAGATCATCCTGGACCGGGAATGGGAGCTGGATCTGGGCGCGCTGCTAAGTTTTGCCCTGGAGCAGATCAAACTGCAAGCCCCGGTGGCAGCCAAAGCTGAGGAAAACATCCTATCCTTCTTCCTGCAACGCGTCGTCTGGATGCTCAAGCAACTGAAGATAGATTATGATGTGGTGGACAGCGTGCTGCATCTGAGATTGGCCAGCCTGCCGGATCTGAAACGCCAGGCGCTGGCGCTGCAGGGCTTCCGGACGCGGGAGGATTTTCTGAGGTTGGTGATCGGCTTCAAGCGGGTGTCCAACATCATCAGCGGGGAGGGCGATTTTGAAGAGGTGGCTCCGGCGCTGTTTGCCGAGCAGCAGGAAGGGGAACTGTATTCCCGGTTGCTGCAGTTGCGGGCAGCCATAGACAAAGTGTTGGAAAACAATGATTACAGTGCCGCCATCACCCTTCTGGTGGAGTATGGCGCCCATATCGACAGCTTTTTTGACCACGTGCTGGTCAATTGCGAGGACGGGCAACTACGCCGGAACCGCCATGCCCTGCTGCATCTGGTCAAGCAGGAATTCCTGCGGGTGGCGGATATTTCGCGCATCGTGATCGAATCAGAGGAAGAATAGATGGATATTTTAGCAGAAATCAAGGCCAGGGCAAAAAGCAGACAGGGAACTGTGGTGCTGCCGGAAAGCGGGGATGAACGAACCCTGCAGGCCGCTGCCACGATCCTTTCCGAAGGCTTGGCAGAGGTGATCCTGGTGGGCAGGGAAGCAGATGTGCTGGCACGCGCCGGCGCTCTGGGATTGGAGCTGGGCCAAGCCCACATCCTGGATCCGGCGAGCCATCCCCAATTGGACAAATTCAGCAGCTATCTCTATGAACGGCGTCGGGAAAAGGGTCTCACCCTGGAGCAGGCAGAGCTGCTGGTGCGCAATGAGCTGTATTTTGGAGCGCTTTTAGTGAAATTCGGCCTTGCCGGCGGCATGGTTGCCGGGGCCGTGAACACCACTGCGGACGTGCTGCGCGCCGCTCTGCAGGTGGTGGGTGTGCAACCTGGTTTGAAAACGGTTTCCAGCTGCTTCATCATGGTGGTTCCGCAGCCTAAAGGGGAAAACCGGGTGTTTCTGTTTGCCGATTGCGCCGTGGTGCCCAATCCCGATGCCACCCAGCTTGCCGACATCGCCATCAGCACGGCAAAAACCCGCCGCGCCCTGATCGGTGACGAGCCCAAAGTGGCGCTGCTCTCCTTTTCCACCCTGGGCAGCAGCAGGCATGAACTGGTGGACAAGGTATTGGCCGCTAAAGGGATCCTGGAACAGCGGCAGGCGGATTTCGACTTTGATGGCGAGTTGCAGCTCGATGCCGCCATCGTGCCGGAGATCGCCCGGCGCAAGGCACCCCACAGCAAGGTGGCGGGGCAGGCGAACACACTGATCTTTCCGGATCTGCAATCCGGCAATATTGGCTATAAACTGGTCCAGAGGCTGGCAGACGCCGAGGCCATCGGACCCGTCATCCAGGGCTTGGCGGCACCGGTCTGTGACCTCTCGCGGGGTTGCTCCACCCAGGATATCGTGAACACCTGCGCCCTGGTGCTGCTGCTGACCAATCCATAATCAATCAGATAAGAAGGAAACATGGCTGTAAAACTATCCAACCGCACCATCCTGATCAAGCCTTCGCCCACCCTCACGCTTTCCGCCCGGGCCAAGGAGATGAAGGATGCCGGCATTGATGTGATCAATTTCGGCGTGGGTGAGCCGGATTTCAACACTCCGGACTATATCAAGACCGCCGCCCAGCAAGCCATCGCTGCCAACTTCACCCGCTATACCGCCAATGCGGGGATCATTGAACTGCGCCGGGCGATCTGCGCCAAACTGAAGCGGGACAACGGACTGAGCTATGAACCGAAGCAGGTGCTGGTGTCCCCTGGCGCCAAAGCCTCCATCCTGAATGTGCTGATCGCCGTCTGCGATGCCAAGGATCAGGTGCTGATGCCCGCTCCCTATTGGGTGAGCTATCCCTATCAGGCGATGCTGGCCAATGCCGAACCGGTGTATATCCCCACCCGGCTGGAGGAGGGCTTCAAGCTCACTCCGGCGGCCTTGGAACAGGCTTTGCAGGAAAATCCCTGCGCCAAGGTGCTGCTGCTCAATTCCCCCTGCAATCCTACCGGTGCGGTCTATACCCGGCAGGAATTAGCTGCCCTGGCGGACATCTGTCTGGAACACAATCTGTTGGTGGTGTCGGACGAGATCTATGAACGCCTGGTCTATGACGGGATCAAGCATGTCTCCATTGCCTCCCTGAGCCCGCAAATGCAGGAGCACACGGTGGTGATCAACGGAGTGTCCAAAGCCTATGCCATGACCGGCTGGCGTCTGGGTTATGCCGCCGGCCCGGCCTATATCATTGCCGCAGCCGGCAGGGTGCAGGAACACGCCACCTCCTGTGTGAATTCCATCACCCAGAAAGCCTGTGTTACGGCGCTGGAGGAGGAGGACGATTCGATCGAGAATATGCGCCGGGAGTTTGAACAGCGCCGCAATTACCTGTTCGGGGAGCTCAGCAAACTGCCCCATATCAGTTGTTTCAAACCGCAGGGCGCCTTCTATATCATGCCCGACGTCGGTTGGTATCTTGCCAACAACCGGCTGGGCATCACTGACTGTGACCAGTTCTGCAACCTGCTGCTGGAGAAGCACCATGTGGCACTGGTTTCCGGAGGTTCCTTCGGCATCGGCTGCGCCGTGCGTTTTTCCTATGCCAACAGCATGGACAACCTGCGCAAAGGCGTGAGCCGCTTTGCCCAATTCCTGCAGGAGCTGGCCCCATGAGCGATATGAACGACCGTCTGCGCGATCGCTGGAACGAGCGCCGCAAGAAAGCCTACAACTGGAAGAAACTGATCATCCTGGCCTTGATCCTGGTGGCACTGCTGGTCTTGATGCACCGTCTGAACAAGGCCACCGAGACCGAACGAGAACAACAGGTGGAAGTGATAGACAGCACTTCCGCCACCGGGGAAGCGCCCTTGATACCTGATTCCACAGAAAATTCCAGCCAGCCGGGGTCACCAGCCGAATGAGCCTTGTGATCGTGGGATCAGTGGCGCTTGATACCATCGGGACACCCAGGGGGAAGGTGGTGGACGCTTTGGGCGGTTCAGCCATCTATGCTTCGCTTTCCGCCTCCTATTTCAGCCCCACCTACATTGTGGGTGTGGTGGGGGAGGACTTTCCCGCCCGGGGATTGGAACTGCTCAAAGCCCATCAGATCCATCTGGACGGATTGGAGACCCTGCCGGGCAAGACCTTCCGCTGGAGCGGCAGATATGACAACTGGAGCAAGGCGGAGACGCTGAGCACAGAGCTCAATGTATTCGCCGATTTCTCGCCCCGGCTGCCGGATTGTTGCAAATGCTGCCGCAGTCTGCTTTTGGGCAACATCCACCCCCGGCTGCAGCTGCAGGTGCTGGAGCAGATCGAAAGCTATGACTGGGTGGGATGCGACACCATGAACTACTGGATCGATCTCTGTCCCGATGAACTCACTGCTGTTTTGAAGAAGGTGGACATCGTATTTATGAACGAGGACGAGATCAAAAGCTACACCAGCCGGGAGGATATCTACACCGCTGCCCGGGAAGTGCTGAAACTGGGGGTTGCCTGTGTGGTGGTGAAACGCGGGGAATATGGCAGCGTGGCGGTTCTGGAGGATTCCCTGGTTTTTGTGCCGGCCTATCCGGTGAGCGATGTTACCGATCCCACCGGTGCCGGGGACTGCTTTGCCGGGGGGTTCATGAGTTGTTTGGCGGAAGGCTCCCAGCTGGACAGCCGGACGATCCGCCGGGCGATCCTGCATGGAACCGTGTTGGCAGCCTTGAATGTTAGCAAATTCAGCGTGGAGGGCATCATCAACCTCCAAAGGGATTCCATCACCAAGATGGTGGATCAATTGCACAGCTGGACCTGCGGATGAAGAAAACGGTCAACCGGCTGAATTATAAGGCTGCCGGAGTGGACATCGCCGCCGGTGAAAAGGCCGTGGGCTCGATCCGCAAACTGGTGAGACGGACTTACAACCAGAACGTGCTCAGCGAACTGGGCAGTTTTGGCGGGCTCTACCGCTTCGACCCTGACTCCTGTTCCGAGCCCATCCTGGTGGCCAGCACCGATGGAGTAGGCACCAAATTACGGATCGCCCTGCTGGCGGGAGTCTATGACACTGTGGGCCAGGACTTGGTGAACCACTGCGTAAACGACATCCTGGTTCAGGGTGCCAGCCCCTTGTTCTTTCTGGATTACATCGGGCTGGGCAAAATGGATGCCGCTGTGGTGAAACAGATCATTTTCGGCATGGTGAAAGCCTGCCGGGAAAACTCCTGTGCCCTGATCGGTGGCGAGATGGCGGAAATGCCGGGCATCTATCATGGCCAGGATTTTGACCTGGTGGGAACCATCGTGGGGGTGGTGGACAAGGCCGATCTGCTGCCGGCCCAGAGGATATCCAAAGGCGATATCCTGTTGGGACTGCCCAGTTCGGGGCTGCACACCAATGGTTTCTCATTGGTGCGGCGGATCGTCTTTGACCAGCTTAAACTCAAAGTGGACAGCTTGATCCCGGCTCTGGATGCCACCCTGGGCGAGCTGCTGCTCCCGGTCCATATCAGCTATCTGCCTGTTCTGAAACCCTTTCTAAAAGACCAGCGCCTGCATGGCCTGGCCCACATCACCGGCGGCGGCATTCCCGGAAACCTGAAACGCATTGTTCCGGATGGACTGGCAGCCTATGTAAGCTATCACCCCGGCGAGTATCCACCGCTCTTTCGCTGGCTGCAGGAAGCGGGCAGGATCAGCCACCGGGAAATGCTGAGGGCCTTCAATCTGGGCATCGGCATGATCGTTGTGGCGGAGGAAAGCCTTGCCGCAGAACTCATTCCCGCCTCCGGAGCCCGGATCATCGGCGAGATCAATGAAGCCCGGGAAAACAAGGACAAGGTGGTGCTGCTCAAATGACTGCCGGTGCTGCTATCTCATCAAAACGCTGTTATTCAGATAGAAAGACCCTTCAAGTGATGAGGCGGGTTGCAAGAAACAGCAAGCTGGACAGCAATCACCCAAATGCCCGGCAGAAGGCAAATCTAGAAAAAATGCTTGACGAATATGTTCATAACAGATAATGGCAACTCACGAGTATTTATATTTTGGCCCGATTTTGAAATTCCAGTGTTAAAGTATAGATATACAGATAATTAATAAGCTTAGAGAGAAGGGAGGTTACTCGATGCGTAAAACTGCATTGATCCTGCTCATAATGTTACTGGGCAGCGTTGCCCTGTTGAATGCGGCCACTACCGGCCGGCTGGCAGTCAGGGTGCGTGACAACACCGGTAAGGCTTTGGAATTCGTGAACATCGTTGTGATGCAAGGAACCCAAAGGATCACCGGTGGCCAAACCAATGACAAGGGCACCGCCATCATCATCAACATCCCACCGGGGCTCTACACGGTCAGATTCTCGTTGATCGGTTACGATTCCTACACTTTCAACGATGTCCGCATCCAGGTGGATCAGACCACGAACCTGGCACCGGTAATGAACAAAGCCGGTGTAACCCTTGCCACGGTGGTGGTTACAGCCGAGCAGGATCGGGTGGAGAAGGACCGGGTGGGTTCCTCCCGCCAGATCGAAATGGACCGCATGAGCGATGTGGCGGTCAGCGATGTGGCGGGCATTGTCTCGCTGCAGGCTGGCGTAACCAACATCGGCGGCGAGCTTCACATCCGTGGCGGACGCTCCAATGAGATCAACTTCACGGTGGACGGGATGTCGGTCTCCGATCCGGTGGATGGAGGCAGCGCCTTGCAGGTGGATACCGATGCCATCAGCGACATGAAAGTGATGACCGGCGGTTTCCCGGCTGAATATGGCAACGCCCAATCCGGAGTGATCAATATCGTTACCAAAGATGGAGATCCTTTTTATAGCGGCAAGATCGAATATAACACCGACCACCTGTTCAGCCAGGGCAGGAATTCCGATGTGTTCAAGTTTGCCTTTGGCGGGCCGGTCTGGCCTTTGGGCTCCACCGATCTGCGGGAACGCTTCACCTTCTACCTGAATGGTGGCGGTGAATGGTTGGATGGCAGGTTGAAGGACTACTATGTCGCAGATCCCAACCGGGACTATGTGTATAACGGAGTAAATCTGCTGGAATATGGCGATGCTTATGTACCCTATAATCCTTATGCAGATAGGGACAACTTTCTGGGCATCGATCTGGGCAACCGCAACTACAACTCCTACAACATGAACTTCAAATCCAAGTATGTGGTCAGCCCAACTCAGAGAGTTACCTTTGCCGTTCGTGGCGACCGTTCCTACAATTACCCCTTCTCCTATGCCTGGCGCTATGCCTTGCAACATTTCGCCTTTGACGAGACCGAGCAAAGACAATATATCGGCACCTATGATCATGTGTTCAGTTCCAGCATGAATCTGAAGGTGAAGGCCAGCTATTACACCAAGAAAAGCTTCTCCGGCCCGCGTGGCATCGACCGTAACAACTACATATATATGGTGGTGGATCCGGACAATCCCGGAGTGGACTATATCGATAACGTGCTACAGGGCGATTATGGCTATGTGAGTGTGGATAACAATGCCGACGGCGTCTTTGATCATGGCTTCCTGCCGGCAAGTTTCTGGATCTACCGCATTGCCAGCGTGGAAGATCCCCGCGGAGTGGTGGGATTTCGTCCTCCCGGAACGATCTATTCCAATTTCATCGATGATAAAACCACCAGTCTGAATGCCCGTGCCGATTTTGAATGGCAGGCCAACGACACCCATTTGGCCAAGACCGGATTGGAAGTTATCCGCCATGTCATCGAAAAGAACCAGCTGCAAAACTTCCTGGGCATCTATGAAGACCGCCGCCAAGCCAGCTTGCGCCGAGTCTATGACATGCAAGACTACACTGCCGGCGATCCTATTCCCAGCCAGCTCTATGATATCTATGAAACCGAAGACGGAATGCTGATCCCGATTTACCAACCTATGGATTATTACCGTGCGGCGGTGGAGGCTTCCGGCAAGCGCGATGGTTATCAGGCTGATCCCTGGCAACTTGCCTACTATGTGCAGGACAAGATGGAATGGGAAGGCATGATCGTGAATGCTGGCCTGCGCTTCGATCTCTGGTATCTGGGCAGCGAGTATAAAGTGCTGCAGGATGACGGAACCTTCCGTACCGTGGAATTCGACAAGGATGACCGGATTCAGATGATGATCTCACCCCGCCTGGGTGTGTCCCATCCCATCACCGACCGTGATGTGCTGCGCTTTGCCTACAACTATCAGAACCAACTGCCGCAGATGCAGTTCATCTTCACCAGCAAGACCCCCGAGGATGCCAATGTCTCCGACCAGGCCATCACGGTGGGCAATCCTACGCTGGAGCCCCAAATCACGGTAACCTATGAAGTGGGGCTCTCGCATCAGCTTTCCGACGACTATGTGATAGACATGACAGCCTATTACAAGAATCTATACAACTATGTGAGCACCATCAAGGAAAAGAAACCCGGGGAAGAGCAGATCACCTGGTATCGCTTTATCTCAGAGGACTATGGTTCCGCTCGCGGGATCGACATCCAACTGGAGAAATTGCTCTCCAACTTCAATACCTGGACCGTGGCCTACTCCCTGGCCTGGGCTCAGGGCAACAACTCCAGCACTGTGATCCAGGATGAGATGACCAATCTGCGTGAATTCCCGCTGGATTGGGATGTGCGCCACAACATCAGCCTGAACTACACCTTCCGCATCGGCAGGGGAGAGGAGTTCTTTGTGCCGTTCACCGATTATATCCTGCCCCTGGACGATTTCAGCGCCAACATCAACTGGAGCTTTGCCTCCGGCGCACCCTACACTCCTCAGAGCGAGATCGGCACCAGCTTTCTGGATACGAACAGCAAGCGCAAGGACTTCACCCATCAGGCAAACATGCGCATCACCAAAGGCATCTCCCTGCCCCGCAACATGAACATGAGAGTGTTTCTGGACATCGAAAACCTGTTCAAAACCAAGAATATCCTCACGGTCTATCCCAGAACCGGTTCCCCCTATGATGATGGTGCCGATATCGAAGATGCCGTGACCGGTTATACTTATCCCGAAGTCAGATATGTCTATGATAAATACATCCAGAATCCTGGCTTTATAAACAACTTCCGCGGTGTCACCCTCGGAGTGTCTTTCAACTTCTAATTATCCCATGGAGGAATTATAAAATGAGAATGAGATTCTCGCAGCTAATACTGATAATCGTGCTGATCAGCATCATGCTGGGTGGAGTTGCCTTTGCCCAGACCACTACAGAAGCGGAACCTGAAGGTGGCACCAAATCAATTGCCGAATTCGTATTTGGGCGCTTTTTAGTGAAGACCTTCGTTGATGGTGGCTGGGCGATGTGGCCCATCCTGCTGGTCACCATCTATGGTCTGGCCTATATCATCTGGAAATTCATCACCCTGATGTATGGCAAGATCAATCTGAACAGCTATTTGAATGCGATAACCCCGATGATCAAGGAAAAGAAATTCAAGGAAGCGATCGAGCTGTCCAAGAATACCCGCGGGCCGGTGGCTTCGATCATCTATGCCGGTCTGCACAAGGCGGATCAGGGTGTTTCGGCGGTGGAGAAGACCATGGAAAATGCCGCCATGATCGAAATGTCCTATCTGGAAAAGGGTTTCATCGAGCTTTCCACCACCATTACGCTGGCTCCCATGCTGGGATTCCTGGGTACGGTGTCCGGTATGATCGTGGCCTTCGATGCCATTGCCAAGGCCCGTTCGGTGGATGCCACCATCGTCGCAGACGGTATCAAGATCGCTTTGATCACCACCCAGGCTGGTTTGGTGGTGGCGATCCCGGTTCAATTCTTCAACAATATATTCACTACGATGGTGGATGGCTTGGTTATAGACATGCAGCGTGCC
>CAZVXK010000072.1:0-8702 GCA_964631665.1 uncultured Candidatus Cloacimonadota bacterium
AGCCCAGGGTGGAGCGCAGCAGAACCCCAGGGAACTGTGGAAGAACCCCGGCAGGGGTGTGACAAACATAGCCCAGGGTGGAGCGCAGCAGAACCCTGGGGTAGGGTGATCAATTTGATGATCAAGCCCCGGAGGGGCGATACTTCAACCCAACACTCTATTTACCAAGTAATTGTGTCGCCCCTACGGGGCTTGATTGTGTTTTCGCTCTCTATCCTTGGGGTTCCGCTGCGCTCCACCCCAAGCTATGGAATATCGCGCTTCCAGCGCTGATAACGCCATTCAAACCCCTGATATACAATCCAAATCACAAGATAACGCCATTCAAACCACTTGATAGCACCATTCAAACCACCAGATAACGCCATCTAAACCGCCTCCACCGGGGTTTGAACATAGATTTGGTCATTCTACTCCCAGGGTTCCGCTGCACTCCCCCCTGGGCTATTGTTGTTTCGCTCCTGCGGAGCTTTGGCAAGGCTGCTTTGGGCTTTTTCACAACCTTTGAATCCGGTGTTACCCTTCATCCCTGGCGCAGCTTCCTTTTCACCCTTCCACCTTTCCACTTTTTCACTTTCCACCCTTCTACCTTTCCACTTTTTCACTCTCAAACCACACATCGCTCCCATTAGCATTACGGAATCATTACGGAGTCATTACGGAGTTAATCCGTAATGACTCCGTAATGATTCCGTATTGCTAACGGGAGCCAAGGGGGAGCAATCAGGGTTCGGCAGGGGGTTCGGCAAAGCGGAGAAAGAGCTCAAACACCTCCTGGGGCAGGCGCTGCGGTTTGCCGCCACGGGCGAACACCGCCAGTAGTTTGGCTTCAAAGCACAGTTCACCGCGGGAATTGTAGATCTGCTGATACCAGGTGCCCTTGAGGCGGTTCAGACCGGGATACCAGCTGCGGATGGTGATGATGTCCTCCAGTTCGATGGCTTTTTGGTAGTCCAGTTCAAATTCCCGGACAAAAATCTGCAGGTCCAGCTCGCGCAGCTCCGAGATGGACATGCCCATTTCGATCATGGCTTCGGCGCGGGCGCTTTCCAGAAGCTGCAGGTAGTTGGCATTGTTCAGATGTCCATAGACATCGCATTCAAAGCCATAGATGCGTTTTTTCAGCTCGAAGATCATGCTTCAGCTCCCTGTATCAATGTGTCTTATCATTTTATGCTTGACCAAATGGCAAGGTGCAGGAATAAGGAAAAAACCTTCTTAAGATTGAGGAAAACATGGCCAAGAAAACTGTCAACCCAAAAAAAAGCCAGCTCCCGCACCATCGCCCGCAGGCCCAGGCCCCGGCGAAGGTCTCCAAGCCGGTTCTGAGCGAGCGGAATCTGCAATATGCGATGATCGCGTTCCTGCTGTTGTTCGTTAGTTTTCTCTATTTTCCGGTGGCCTTTGGTGGTAAGGCTCCGGTGGCGGGGGACATCACGCAATGGCAAGGTGCTGCCAATAAGATAATTGAATACAACCAGACCCATCCCGACCGTGCCCTGTGGACGCAGAGCATGTTTTCCGGAATGCCGTCCTACATGATCTCCTTCCCGAACCGCTGGCCCTTTCTGGAAAACCTTTCCCGGCTTTCGGACAAGCTGATCAACTGGCGCATTTTCCTGCTCTTTATCGGCGGTTTGGGCATCTTCTTTCTGCTGCGCTTCCTCAAAATGGATGTCTGGACAGCCTTCCTGGGGGCGATCGCCTTCATGTTTTCCTGCCATTGGCTGGGGCTGGTGGAGATCGGGCACAACACCAAGTTCCGCGCCATCATGTATATCCCCTGGGTAATCTGGGCACTGCTTTATCTGAGAAAAAAACCGGGTATCCTGGGGCTGGGCTTCCTGGCTTCGATGCTGATCGTGCAACTGCGGGAAAACCATCCCCAGATCAGCTATTACCTCTATCTGCTGGTGGGCATGTATTGGGTGTGGCAAATGATCGAATGCTTCAGAAGCAAGGCGTGGGGAAAGTTCATCCTCTTCACTGCCTTGATGATAGCCGCCTTCGGGCTGACACTGCTGGCGGTGATGAATCCCTATCTGAGCACGATGGAATACAGCCACTTTACCATGCGGGGTGGCTCTGCAGGCCTGGAGACCAGCTATGCCCAAGGCTGGAGTTTCCATCCCAAGGAGATCCTCAGCCTGATCATCCCGGATTTCTTTGGCGGCATCAATCAGACCTACTGGGGCTATATGCCCTTCACCCAGATCTATAACTACTTCGGGATCGTGGTGCTGGCGCTGGGGATTTTTGCCCTGTTCGGGACAAAGCACCGTCGCCTGGCCATCTTTCTGTGGATCAGTTCAGTGATCTTCACCCTGATGTCCTTTGGCAGTGCCACGCCGGCGCTTTCCGACCTGTTCCTGAACTATCTGCCCTATTTTAACAAATTCCGCGTGCCCTCGATGATCCTCACCATGGTGCAGTTCAATGCCGTGCTTTTGGCAGCTTTGGGGGTGGACACGCTGCTGGAGCGTAATCAGGCCGGAGACGCCAAATGGGGCAAATCGCTGTTCCGCATCTTCTGGATCAGCGGCGGAGTCTTCCTGTTATGGTTGATCCTGGCGAAATCGGTGTTTAGCGGGATGTCCTTTGCCCATGCCAATGAACTGGAATTGATGGCGCAGCGGGGCATGACGGAACTTCCGGACGATTTGAAAGTGCCGCGCCTGAATGCGCTGTATAGAAGCGGGATCTTCAGCCTGCTGTTTCTGACCGTGAGCCTGGGGCTGGCTTATCTGCACAGCGTGAAGAAGCTGCCCCGCCTGGCTTTTCTGCTGCTCTTGGTCCTGATCGTGTTCGTGGACCTGTTTATCTACACCAGCAAACACCTGCGCCAGGTGGTGCCCCACCGCAACCAGCAGGAGCGCTTCCGCGTCCAGGATTTTGACCAGTTTCTGCTGCAGGATGATTCCAATCACCGCATCTATCCCATCGATAAGAGCGTTTTCTCCGACACCCGGATGCCGCGTTCCGCCGGGGAATGGGCCTATCACCATCAGACCGTTTCCGGCTATTCCGCCGCCAAGCTGAAACGCTATGATGACCTGCTGAAATATCTCCAGGGCAGCGAAACCAAACCCGGGGAATGGAGCAACTATCTGATCGGATTGTATAATCCGGGGGAAAACGCCATCCCGGAGGAGCGCTCCACACCCATTATGGACATGCTTTCCGTCAAATATCTGGTGCATCCGGAAGCGCTTCCCCACGACAGCCTGCTCACCAAATTCACTCCAGCCTTCACGGCTTACAATGGCATCCGGATCTATCAGAACCGTGATGCTTTGGATCGTGCCTGGTTCGTGAACGAGGTGCGGACGGTCACTCCGGCGGATTCCATTTTGCCGCTGCTGGGTTCGCAGGAGTTCGATCCCCGCCAGACCGCCTTTGTGGAAACGAAACTGACCGGAATCGAGGCACCTGATTCCACCCGGGTGAAGCAAACCAAGGCCGAATTGCACTCCCTGGCTTACGAGCTATATACTGACAAACCCGCCTTCCTGGTGCTGAGCGAGATCTGGTATCCCGCCGGCTGGAAGGCTTTTCTGGATGGAAAGGAGATTCCCATCCACGCCGCCAACTACATCCTGCGCGGACTGCAAATCCCTGCCGGCGAACACAAGCTGGAACTGGAATTCAAGCCGGACAGCTATCGCACCAGCATCACGCTCAGCCTGCTCGGATTGCTGCTCAGCCTGCTCTTGCTGCTGGCGGGACTGGCTTTCAAGTATCTGCCCCAGGGGAGGCAGATTCCCACCCTGTGAAGGTTCCAGGGGAATCGCCATGATCATCAACGGCAACGAATACCGCAGCGTGTGGTGGGAGCATCATCGCCTCAAGATGATCGACCAGAACAAGCTTCCCTTCGAGTTTGCCATTGCCGAATTCACCAATTACATCGAGGTGGCGAATGCGATCCGGAGCATGACAGTGCGCGGCGCACCCGCCATCGGTGCCACCGGTGCCTATGCTATGGCGCTGGCGGTTCAGAATGCGCCGGATGACAAATTCCGGGCCTATCTGCATTCGGCACGTGACCTCCTGCTGGATTCGCGTCCCACCGCGGTCGACCTCAACAATGGCGTGAGCTATGTGTATGAGCACACCATCAAGTTCATCCCCGATCTGGCGCATGCCCGGCAAGTGGCGATCCTGGCGGCGACGGAATTTGCCAACAAGAGCGCCGAGGACTGCCATCAGATCGGGATCGTGGGCAACCAGATCGTTACCCACGGGGCGCGCATCCTCACCCACTGCAATGCCGGTGCCCTGGCCACAGTGGATTGGGGCACGGCTCTTTCCGTGATCCGGGCGGCGCACCACAAACGCAAAGATATCTTCGTGTATGTGGATGAAACCCGTCCCCGCTTCCAGGGAGCCCGGCTCACCGCCTTCGAACTGGAACAGGAGGGGATCGCCCATGCCATCATCACCGATGGGGCGGCGGGCTTCTATTTTTGGAAAAAGGAGATCGATCTGGTGATCACCGGAGCCGACCGGGTGTGCCTCAACGGCGATATCGCCAACAAGATCGGCACCTATGAGAAAGCCATCCTGGCCCATGAACACAAGATCCCCTTCTATGTGGCGGCGCCGGTTACCACCTTCGATTTCAACTGCAACCGGGGGGCGGACATTCCCATCGAGATCCGCGAAGAGGATGAGCTCAAACGCCTGAACGGTTTCCAGATCGCCAATCCGGGCTCCCCGGCGCTGAATCCGGCCTTCGATATCACACCGGCGAAATACATCACCGGCATCATCACCCACAAGGGGATCTTTCCGCCCAAGGAAGCCGCGCAAAAGGTTCTGGGATAAGAAGATGGCTTCTCCCCGCAAGGTTGATCTGCTGATCGAGGGCGGCACTATTCTCTGCCTGGACAGCACCCTGCGCATCCTCAACCATCACGGGATCGCCATTGACCAGGGCAAGATAGTGTGCCTCTATCCCTTGGGCGAGTCCGAATATGAAGCGGACACCAAACTGGATGCCAGCGATTGCATCGTGATGCCGGGCTTGATCAATGCCCATTCCCATCTGCCGATGACCTATTTCCGGGGGCTGGCGGATGATCTGCCCCTGGATAAGTGGCTGCACGAATACATCTGGCCCCTCGAAGCCCGGATGCTGGACAGCGAGCTCATCTATCATGCTTCCCTCCATGGTGCCGCGGAGATGATCAAGAGCGGGATCACCCAAACCCATGAGATGTATTTCGATATGCCTGCCATTGCAGATGGTTGCAGCAAGGCGGGCTTGCGTGCCATGATCGGTGAAGCAATTTGTGAGATGAAAACTGACAGTGCAGAACTAAAAGACTGTTTGGGGCAGAAGGTGCTTCAGCTCCGGCAGCGCTATGCCGGAAACCATCTGATCGACTTTAATCTGGCGCCGCATTCCATCTATGCCTGTTCAAGGCAGACTTTACAGAAGTGCGTTCAGCTCGCCCGAGAACATAACATCCTGCTGCACATGCACCTCAGCGAGACCAAGGCGGAGGTGGAGCAGTGCCGGAGCCTCACTGGCCTGAAGCCGGTGTTCTATCTGAAGGAGATCGGCATGCTGGAATGCCCGGCCGTCTATGCACACGGCATTTGGGTGGAGCCGGACGAGATCGATCTGCTGGCGGATAGCCCCTCCAGCATCGCACTCTGCACGGAAAGCCATCTGAAGCTGAGTTCTGGCATTGTTCCACTTTCGAGTTACCTCGACCGGGGTGTGAATGTCTGCCTTGCCACCGATGGGGTGGCCAGCAACAACAATCTGGATCTGTTTTCAGAGATGGATTTCACCGCCAAGCTGCACAAGGTGGTCAATAACAATCCCAGTTTCCTGCCCGCCCGGGAAGTGCTGAAAATGGCTACCATCAATGCAGCCCGGGCTTTGGGTGTGGCAGAACAGCGCGGTTCCCTGGAGGCAGGCAAGGATGCCGACCTCTGTATCCTCTCTTTGGACGAGCTGCAGTGCCAGCCCATCTACAATCCCTATTCCCATGTGGTCTATGCCATGAGCTCCCGCAACCTGAGGGATGTGATCATTGCCGGTGAGATCGTGCTCCGGCAGGGCAAACTCACCCGGGTGGACGAAGCGGAGATCATCCGCACCGCCAAAAGCTATCAGGCAAAGATCAGCGCCGCTTTGAAGCTATGAAATCCATCAAGAACCGCCGGGCTCTGCACGATTACTATATCCTCCAGCAACTGGAGGCCGGCATTGCCCTGATGGGCACCGAGATCAAATCCATCCGGGCGGGCAAGGTGAATTTCAAGGATAGCTATGCCCGGATCGAGGATCTGGAATGCTGGCTGCTGAACCTGCACATCAGCGCCTGGGAGAATGCCGCCGTCTTCAATCACGATCCGGAACGCAAGCGCCGGCTGCTGCTCCACAAGCATGAGATCAAGCGCCTCAAGACCAAAGTGGAGGAGCAGGGCATGACCCTCATACCACTGGAACTGAGCATCAACGACAAGGGCTTATGCAAGGTCATCATCGGACTGGCCAAAGGCAAGAAGAACTATGACAAGCGCGACACCCTGCACAAGAAGGACTTGGAACGGGAAAAGCAACGGGATGGATCTTAAACTTCAAGCCTAAAGGTGAGCAGCTGGAAAGGATATTGGAGCATCAGTCAATGAAAAAACCCATGCTTGGGCGCAGCATTAACCATTAACCACTAACCATTAACCCATAAAAGCAGGCCCTATGAAACACACACATACAGACCCAAGCATCACGGAAGGTGAAGAACATCTCTATCAATATAACCGCATCCGCTTCTGGCTGAATGGCCAAGCCATCACTGAGGAGATTCCGCCAGCCCAGACGACGCTGGAATACTTGCATCAAACCCAACAGCTGTTTGGCACCAAGTGCAGTTGCAACGAGGGCGATTGCGGAGCCTGCACAGTGGTGATCGCCTCTGTCCGGGAAGGCAGGATCGTCTATGAAGCGGTGAATTCCTGCTTGTTCAATGCAGCCAAACTGCATGGGAAGCACCTGATCACGGTGGAGGGGATCGGCACTCCGGATAGCCTGCATCCCATCCAAACCGCTTTGCTGGACTTCCATGGCACCCAATGCGGCTATTGCACCCCCGGCTTTGTGATGAGCCTGTTTGCCTTGCTTGCATCACACCGCAACCCTGATCAGGAGACCATCCTGGCTGCCCTGGAGGGCAACCTGTGCCGCTGCACCGGTTATGACTCCATCCTCAAGGCGGCCAGCTATCTGGCCGGGAAATACGCTCCCGAGCAGATCGTGCCTCAGTGGTGCCGGGCTCTGGAACCTGCTCTGCTCAGTTTCCACGAGCCGGCAGAATGTGTGAGCAGAAGCTCCGCCAGGCTCTATCCCTGCCAGAAATACTGCCTGCCCCGTTCCCTTTCAGAATTTGACGCCCTGCGGGAGCAGGAACCGGACGCCATCCTGATCAGCGGAGGCACGGACATCATGGTACAAATGAACATCCAGCGCCGCCACTACCCTGTTCTGATCGATCTTTCCTGCCTATCCGGATTGGATGGCATAACAGAAACTGCCGAGGGCATCCTGATCGGAGCCAATGTAAGCTATTCCCAGCTGCTGGAAAGCACCCTCATTAAAGCAAAACTACCTGCCCTGCAGGAGATTATCCGCATCATAGCCTCCAAGCAGATCCGCAACTTTGCCACCCTGGTGGGAAACATCGCCAATGCCTCTCCCATCGGTGATTCCCTGCCCCTGCTGCTGGTGCTGGGAGCTTTTCTGCATCTACATTCCAGGCAGGGAGAGCGCATCCTTCCCCTGCAGGATTTCTTCCTGGCCTACCGCCAGACCGCCCTCCAATCCGATGAGCTCATCACCGGCATCCACATTCCCTTCCCACCCCAGGGTGTTTTTATCCGAACCCTGAAGGCCGCCAAGCGGAATGCCGTGGATATCAGCTCGGTATCCACTGCTGTTTTGATCCACGAGGAGGCAGGAATAATCCGGCAGACGGATCTTGCCTGCGGCGGCGTGGCGGCCATTCCCAAATTGTCGCTTCAATTCCGCAAGGCCATGCTGAACATGGAATTGCAGGGACTGCACCCGGAGCCCATTGCCGACTTTGTCGCCAAGGAATTCACCCCGATCAGCGATGTCCGCGGCAGCAGCGATTACCGGTCAAGAGCGTTGCGGAATCAGGTATTGAAGTATCTTAACGAGTTTCTTCAGGGGAGGAAGCCATGAGCAAAGTACCCCACCACATCAGCGGAAAGTACCATGTCTCAGGCAGTTCCCGCTTCATAGCTGATGAAGCACCCCTGCCCGGGATGCTGCATATCAAGTTCCTGTTTTCCCCGGTGGCGCATGCCCGCCTGATCAGTCTGGACATCTCCAAAGCCTCTTCAATCAAGGGGATAAAGCGTGTAATCACCGCCGCCGACATTCCCGGGGAGAACCAGATCGGCCATGTGATCAAGGATGAACCGCTGTTCCCCACGGAGCGCATCATGTATCTGGGCCAGCCTCTGGCGATGGTGCTGGCTGAGGATGAACGCCTGGCTGAGGAAGCCACCAAACTAATCGACCTCAAATATGAAGAACTGCCCCCGCTGCTGGAGATAGAGGAAGCCGATGCCCGCAGCGAGTGGTACATTCCGGAGCGCCGGATCGAATGCGGCGATGTCCAGCAGGCTTTGCGTGATGCTGAGTTCAGGCTGAGCGGAGAGAC
>CAZVXK010000072.1:8802-10245 GCA_964631665.1 uncultured Candidatus Cloacimonadota bacterium
GATATCGAATTGCTCAGCAACGGCGGCGCCTATGCCGATCTTTCCATCGCCATCCTGGAACGCGCCATGTTCCACGCGGACAATGCTTACCACATCCCCCATGCCCGCATCAGCGGACGTGCCTGCCGCACCAATCTGCCACCCAATACCGCTTTTAGGGGCTTTGGTGCACCGCAGGGCATTTTCATGATCGAAGTGATCATGGACAAGATCGCCCGGCAGCTTCAGCTCGATCCTCTGGAGCTCCGCAAGCTGAATGCCTACCGGGACGGCGATCTGGCACCCTATGGACAGCCGGTTTGCGAAAGCAGCACTGCCACCCTGCTGGACAGACTGGCAGGCAACAGCGATTATCGGCACCTCAAAGACGCTGTGCATGAATTCAATCAAGAGCAAACCTTCCGGAAACAGGGCATCGGAATTGTTCCCGTCAAATTCGGAATCTCCTTCACCACCGCGTTGCTAAATCAAGGCTCAGCTTTGATCTGGGTCTATATTGATGGCTCTGTGTCCGTTACCACCGGCGGCGTGGAAATGGGGCAGGAACTCTCCACCAAGGTGGCGGTGGTGGTTTCCCGCGTTTTGGGCGTTCCCATGAACCAGATCAGGGTGGAGAGCAGCAACACCCAGAGGGTGGGAAACGCTTCCCCCACAGCGGCGTCCACCGGTTCCGATATCAATGGCAACGCCGCCCGCATCGCTGCTGAAAAGATCAGGGCTCAGCTGGCTCCCGTTGCGGTGGAGCTGCTGAAACAGAAAGGCGTGGTCTGCGCGGAAGGCGATCTCTGTTTTGAAGAGGGGCGCATCTTTGCCCGCCAGCTTCCGGAAGCAGCCCTATCCTTCGCCACGCTGGTGCGCCAGGCTTACAACGAACGCGTTCCCCTGGCGGCCTATGGTTACTATCGCACCCCCGGCCTGCATTTTGACCGCGAACGCGGGGTGGGGCATCCCTTCTACTACTTTGTGTATGGCTGTGCCCTTTCCCGGGTGGAGATCGATCTGCTCAGCGGCGAACACCGCGTCCTGGGCACCTGGATCGTGCATGAAAATGGCAACAGCCTGCATGAGGAGGTTGACCGCGGACAGGTGATCGGCGCCTTCATCCAAAGCTATGGCTGGTGTTGCATAGAGGATCTGCCAAGAGACTCCCGGGGGCGCTATCTGGCTGTGAATCCCTCAACCTACAAGATTCCCACAGTGCGCGATCTGCCTCATGAGCTACTGGTGGAATTGCTGCCCTCGCCAAGCGAATATGCCAGCGTTTTTGGCAGCAAGGCCACTGGCGAACCTCCCTTCATCTATGGCCTCAGCGTGTGGTTTGCCATTCAGGATGCCATTTTTTCGGTCAAACCCGATGCCGAGCTTTCCTTTCCCGCCACGCCGGAGGCGGTGTTGATGGCGTTACAGTGAATAGTGGAAGAAGTTAAATTGCGATATCAGCGC
>CAZVXK010000072.1:10345-13024 GCA_964631665.1 uncultured Candidatus Cloacimonadota bacterium
CGGAGGGGCGACACAAGGAGTAAACAATGCCCTCCTCATTTTGCCAGGTCGCGGTTCATATCATCTTCGGTCTGCGATCCCGTGATCGTTTTCTGAACGATGAATTCCATCCTTATATCCATGGGATTATAACCTCTGTGAAAGGCCACCCAATCATCATCAACAGCACCGAAGACCATGTCCACATCTTGTGTTACCTTCCCAAAGATATGAGTGTGGCCGATTTTGTCCGCACCATTAAGTCAAATTCCAGTAAATGGCACAATAGTAAACATATGGGCAGGATCAATTGGCAAACAGGGTATGCGGCATATAGTGTGAGTAAAACCAATATTGATAGTGTAAAAACCTACATCCAAAACCAGAAGCAACACCATCGGAGCATCAGTTTTGCGGGGGAAATGGAGAAATACCTGAGCGATGATTTTGGAAAGATGGTTTATGATGAATGGTTTCGGGAAGAGAATGATCGGAATGGGTGAGATGTGTCGCCCTTCCAGGGCTTGGTTACTTATGCGATCACCTGTCCTTGGGGTTCCGCTTCGCTCCACCCCAAGCTATGGAATGCCGCCCTTCCAGGGCTCAAGCTTGCACTTCCAGGGCTCATTGGTTGTGAATTTCCGTCCTCTGAGGCAATAAGAAGCCATTGAGGTTTAAGCAATGTTCAAAGCCGTTATTGATCTTGGCACCAATTCCATCAAATGCCTGATCGCAGAGGTGGATGAGGAGGAAATTCGTATCCATCAGGACCTGATGCTGACCACCCGCTTGGGTGCGGATTTGGCAAAGGATGGCCTGATCAAGGAAAACACCTGGCAAAGTAACATACAGGCCCTGAAGCAGTTAAAACAGATCTGCGCCCAATATCACATTGCAGAAGAGAACATCGTCTGCGTGGGTGCCGAAACCTTGCGCAAGGCTGCCAACGCCGATGAATTCAAGTCCAAAGTGCAGAAAGAGACAGGCTGGACCCTGCACATCCTCAGCCCCCGTCAGGAAGCCAGTTTGTCCTATCGGGCGGCAATTGCGCTGGCACCGGACGATGCCGATCAGGTGATGGTCTTCGACACCGGCGGCGGCAGCACGGAATTCTCCTTTGGGTCGCAACTCCATTTATATCATCAGGATAGCCTGCCCCTGGGAGCTGTGGTTCTCACCCAAAAGTTCCTGAGTGGCGATCCCATCTCTCCTGCCGCTGTGTCCAAATTGCAGGATCATCTTAATGCGGTGCTGTCCGAGGCATTTCCGGTCCCGCAAAAATGCCTCACCATCGGTTGCGGCGGAACTGTAACTTCCCTGGCTGCGATCAAGCTTGCCCTTTCCAGTTTCGATCCCCTCAAAGTGCAGGGCAGCCTCCTTTCCGACACCGTGCTCTCAGAATTGGTCAAGTTGCTGCTGGATAGCGACCTGGAACAGCGTAAACAGATCCCCGGATTGCATCCCGACCGGGCAGACATCATTCCTGCGGGAGCGCTCATCGTGCAAGCCATCATGAAACACTTTGCCCTAAAGGAGATCTTGGTTTCGGCCCGCGGCATCAGGCATGCTTTGCTTACCCAAATGGTGCCACGGGGATAGGGAAAGAGGGAAAGAGAGAGAGAGAGGGAAAAAGGGAAAGAGGGAAAAAGGGGAAAGGACGCTGCGCCCGATGATGAACCGGGGGACAGAGGATGTCAGGCGTCTTGCCTGACCGTGTGCGGTGGAAACCTTCTCATGAGGGCATATATGATGGTTATCTGCCATATTTTTCGGGTGTTTCTATTGTGAAGTTTCCAGGGGCGGATCGGCGTCCGCCCCTACGAGCAATACGGAATCATTACGGAGTCATTACGGAGTTAATCCGTAATGACTCCGTAATGATTCCGTATTGCTAACGGGAGCGATGAGCGAAAAAAGGAAACCTGCTGTAAGACATCTTTCGCTGATATGTATTCGCGACTGAGCATAACCGCTGCAATGTTTGAAGTCCATTTGGCCTCATAATCTGATATCAGAGTGTAGTTTACATAGGCCAAAATGAACTCCAAACCGGCTTTGTCAATCCTCCAAAACAAAAAAGCGGAGCACTGGGCTCCGCTCAAGCTATCGGACACAAAAGTGGAATCACTTCATCAGCACCACTTTATGGTGTGATTTAACCCCGCCGGCATCCATCCGGATCAGGTAGGTTCCGCTGGGCAGGATCCTTCCATTGTTGTCGGTGCCGTCCCAGGACAGCATATAGGTTCCCATTTCCTTATAGCCGTTCAGCAGATTCCGCACCAGTTGTCCGCGCTGGTTATAGACCGCCACAGTGGTGTGGGCACCGCGGGCAAGGCCGATCTCGATGGTGGTGCGTGGATTGAAGGGATTGGGGAAGGCACTGTTGATCCCGGTGATGATGGGAATATTCGGTGTGCCGGTGTTTTCGAAGGTAACGGTGATGGAGATGGGGCCATGGAAGGCATGTGTGCCATCGAAATCCAGGTTTTGCAGCCAGTAATAATAGGTGCCGTCTTCATAGACCTCGCGGTCCCAATACACGTAGATCTGCATCTGGGAAGTGTTGGTGGCTTCGATGAAGGCATTCAGCATGGTTGCCGTTTCCAGGTCATCGCTTTGATTGCGGTACAGGCGGTAACCGGCGCAATTGGTTTCGGATTGGGTAACCCACTGCAATTGAATGAAATTGGTGGCACT
>CAZVXK010000073.1:0-12878 GCA_964631665.1 uncultured Candidatus Cloacimonadota bacterium
TTAATCAAGCGTTAATCAAGCGTTAACAATTAACGCTTGATTAACGCTTGATTAAGACTTGATTAAGGCTTTGGCGAAAGAAGGGAATAAAGGCCGATTCAGCGGGGATGTGAAAGCATGAGGTGGTGGTGGACGTAGCATACGATGCCGATCGTGTTGTAACAGCCGGATGCTGATCCGGCGGCACAGGCGCGGCACCCGGTCGTAGAGTTGTGGAAAAAGCCCGGATGGGCAGTAAAACTTGTCAAGGGTGAAGCGCAGCGGAACTCTGGTTTCAGAGGCTGGGAAAAGCCCGGGACGGGCGGTACATACATAGCCCAGGGTGGAGCGCAGCGGAACCCTGGGGTCAGGTGATTATAAATATCCAAGCCCCGGAGGGGCGACACAACTGTTTGGTAAATGGCGTTTTGTGTAGGGGTGTCGCCCCTCCGGGGCTCTATCTTTTGGGGTGAATCCTGATCCCAGGGTTTCCACCCTGGGCTAAGTTGTTTTGCCCCTCCGGGGCTCTTTCTTTTGGGGTGAATCCTGATCACAGGGTTTCCACCCTGGGCTAAGTTTTTTTGCCCCTCCGGGGCTTGTCAAACGGCCGCTTTTACACTCTCTTCACAATCTCTGTATTGTTTTAGTGGGGATCGGGATCGCCACCTATTCTTCACAAGCTCTGTGTTATTGATTGGGATCGGCATCCCCACCTTACAACAGCATTGGCATGCTATGCGGGCTGAGGCAAAAACGATGCCTTTCGAAGGTAAGCTGCCTTTCGAAGGAGCCCACTATCATTCAAGATTGTCCGGTGATGTTGTAGCGGCCTGCCGGCCGCTGTGGCGATCAGGAGCTCGCCACCCCTATACACCTGTCGGCTCAGTCATAGATCACGGCGGAAAGTTGCTGGCGCTGGAGTTTGCCGCCGCTGGAGGAACGGGATTCCCACACGATGAAATAGAGGCCGCGGGGGACGAATTTACCGCGGGAATCCTTGCCGTCCCAGTGGACGACGCCCTCGGAAGGAAGGGTGAGATTATCCGCCAGCACCCTCACCAGGCTGCCGCCGCGGCTGAACACCCGGCAATTCACTTTGTTTTCAGGATGTTGCAGACGGTGGAAGATGCTGATGCTCTCGCCGGCTTTGGCTTTGCAGGGGCTGCCCTGGAGCTTGAGCTGTCCCGTGAATTCCGGCGGCAGGTTTTGCGGCTGGCTGTTGATCCTGCCCGGGGTGGCACCGGAGGGATCCAGCGAATAACGCCAGGCAACCTGTTGGGAGCTGTTCAGATAGCGTTCCAAGGATTTGCCCTGTTGGGCGGAGGAGCCCACATAGCTGAGTTCGTCCAGGATATTATCTTCGGAGTCAAGCAGTTGGATGGTGTCGCCGGTATTGTTGAGGATGGCCCAGCCGCTCACCTCGATCACCGCCTCCGGTGGGCACTGCGGATAGAACGAAAGCAGTTGTGCGGCTGAATTGCATAGCACAAAATAACCGCTCTGTTCCGGCAGGGAAAAGCTGAAGTTGTTGTTGGCGGCGTCCCTGATCCAGAAACCATTCCGGCGGGTATCCGCCACGGGGATGAAGACTTCGATCCACTCCTGATAACCGGTTGGCGGATAGTACATTATCTCGTTCAGCAAGGGTGGCAGCAGCTCTTGCTGAAACAGGGTGAGGCTGAGCTGGTTATTGTCCGGATTGGTGTCCTCCGGAAAGTCCAGGATCAGTTCCAGCGCGTGGTTCTGATCATCCGTAACCGGCAGATAGTTCAGAAAATAGAGCGAATCCCCGGCGGCGATGCAATCCACGAAGTTCGAGCCCACCTGCACCCCATCGAGCAGAACGCGCAGTTGGGCGGTGAACCAGGAGCTAATGGGCGAGACGTTTTTCACGAAGACGCCCAGCAACCATTCTTCGTCCTGTTGCCAAACAGAGGGATGCAGCAGAGCATAATCCACTTGGGGGCGGTTGGACAAGCCGGGAGTGGGATTGGCCTCGGCGATGAAATCCAGGGCGCAATCATCGGTATCGTATCCATCCACGATGCGTGCCAGCGACCAGCCTTCAGGAACATCGGGCGCGAAACTCACGGCGACGTTGCCGCTGTCATCGGTGAGGAAGTTGAGATTGGGAGAGTCATAGATCACGGTGTCCGTGTAGGTTCCGTCCGGGCTGCGATACTGGATGGCGTCGCTGGCGCTGCCGCCATTCTGGAAAGCCAGGTTGGCGATGAAAACCGCTTCGCTCACCAGCGCTTCGCCGATCAGCAGAAAGCGACCCGGTCGCAGCAGGAAATAGGGAATTTCAAAGACCAGTTCATAGCTGGAGCCGGCTTTGTAGATGCGGGCGCCTTCCAGGTTTTCGGTTACGGTTCCGGCATTGTAGAGCTCGATCCATTCTTTGCCGGTATCGGCACCCAAGGGATCGTAGCACACTTCATTGATCACCACCCGGGCAAAGGCGGAGAGGGCAAAGCCGCAGAGCAGGCAGCAGAAGGCAATGGATTTGAGTCCCGAGCCCTGGTGCCACGCCATAAGTACCTATGTATTAATGCAATTCCAGCCGGATGGGCTGCGCTTTCCAGATCTTTTCCGCATACTCGCGGATGGCGCGGTCGGCGGAAAATTTCCCGCTGCGGGCAATGTTGATGATCGCCTTTCTGGCCCATTCGTCACGGTCTTGATAGAGCTCATCCACCCGGGCGGAGGTGTCCACATAGGAGCGGAAATCCGCCAGGATCAGATAGGGATCGCCTTTTTGCAGCAGGGATTCCACGATGGGGGCGAAGATGCCCGGCTCGTTTTGGGAGAAGGCGTCGTTGGCAATGGCGTCGATGGCGTTTTTCAGCTGTTCATCGGAGTTGTAATAGTAGCAAGGATCATAGCCGTTCTGTTTCAGGGCGCTCACCTCCTCCGCCTTCAGGCCGAAGAGGAACATGTTTTCGGCTCCGATCTGCTCCGCCATTTCCACCGTGGCGCCATCCAGAGTGCCGATGGTGAGGGCGCCATTGAGGGCAAACTTCATGTTTCCGGTGCCGCTGGCTTCATAACCGGCGGTGGAGATCTGCTCCGATAGGTCGGTGGCGGGAATGATCTTTTCCGCCAGGGAAACGGTGTAATTGGGCAAAAAGACCACCTTGAGGCGGTCAGCGACGTCGGGATCTTTATTAACTACATCGCCCAGATTGTTGATCAGCTTGATCAACTGCTTGGCCAGAAAATAGCCCGGAGCCGCCTTGCCGGCGAAGATCACGGTGCGCGGCACATGATGGGCGGCGGGATTTTCCTTGATGCGCTGATAGCGGGCGATGGTTCCCAACACATTGAGCAACTGGCGTTTGTATTCATGCAGGCGTTTGATCTGGGCATCGAAAATGCTGTCCAGCGGAGTACGGATTCCGGTCACCCGATAGATGTATTTGCTGAGGGCTTTTTTATTGATCTGCTTGATCTCCAGGAAGGTATCGCGGAAATCCTGGTCGTCCAGATACTGTTCGATGCCACGGATGTCCTCCAGAGAACTGATCCAGCTAGCGCCAATGTGCTCGGAGACCAGGCTGGCGAGTTGGGGATTGCAGGTGCGCAGCCAGAGGCGGGGCGTGATGCCGTTGGTAACGTTGTGGAAGCGCTCCGGATACAGCTCATAGAAATCCGGGAAGATGCGGTCCTTGATGATCTGGCTGTGCAGTTCCGCCACGCCATTGACGGAGTGACAGCCGTGCAAGCAGAGCCTGGCCATGCGCAGGGCTTTTTCGCTGTCCTCCTCGATGATGCTGAGGGAGCGCATCTTGTTGATGTTGCCGGGATAGAGGCGGGACACCTCACCCAGGATGTGGCTGTTGATCTGATAGATCAGCATCAGATGGCGCGGCAGCAGTTCCTCGAAGAGGCGGATGCCCCATTTTTCCAAGGCTTCCGGGAGGATGGTGTGGTTGGTGTAGGAAAAGCAGTTGCGGGTGATCTCCCAGGCGGTTTCAAAACTGAGCTGCTCCTCATCCACCAGGATGCGCAGCATTTCCGGGATGGCGATGGCGGGATGGGTGTCGTTGAGCTGGATGGCGATCTTGTCCGGAAGCTCGCTGAAGCTGTCGTGATCCTGTTTCCAGGCGGCGAAGATGTCCTGCAGCGTGGCGCTCACAAAGAAGTATTCCTGCTTCAGGCGCAGGATCCGGCCCAGATGCATGTTGTCGTTGGGATAGAGCACCTTGGAGATGTTTTCCGAGATGTTCTTCTTTTCCACGGCGCGCACATAGTCGCCGCTATTGAAGTAATCAAAGTCAAATTCATCGGTGGCGGTGGCCTGCCAGAGGCGCAGGTTGTTCACATTGTCCACTTTGTAGCCGGGGATGGGGATGTCCCAGGCAACCGCCATTATGTCCTCGGTATCCACCCAGCGGTGCAGCACCCGGCCATCGGTCTGCTCCTCGCTGATCACCCTGCCGCCGAAACGCACGCGATAGGTGATCTCAGGACGCTGGATCTCCCAGGGGCAGCCCTTTTTCAGCCAGTGGTCGGGTTCCTCCACCTGATAGCCCTGCACGATCTCCTGCTTGAAGATGCCAAATTCATAGCGGATGCCATAGCCAAAGGCGGGATAGGCCTGGGTGGCCAGGGAATCCATGAAACACGCCGCCAGCCTGCCCAAACCGCCATTGCCCAGCCCCATGTCCGGCTCCATTTCGGCGATGTCCTCCAGGGAGTGGCCGATCTCCCGCAACAGGTCGTAGCTGTTGTCAAATTCGTCCAGATTGATCAGTGTGTTGCCCAGCAGCCGGCCGATCAGGAACTCCATGGAAAGGTAATAGACCTTTTTCACATCCTGCTTGCGGTATTCATACTGGGTGCGCAG
The DNA here is from genome assembly GCA_964631665.1 of uncultured Candidatus Cloacimonadota bacterium. GTDB lineage: Bacteria > Cloacimonadota > Cloacimonadia > Cloacimonadales > Cloacimonadaceae > Syntrophosphaera. The sequence continues at coordinate 4,829 of CAZVXK010000073.1, forward strand.
CCAGCGCTCGATCAGACGGTCGCGCAGAGTGAGCGCCAGGGCGTAATAGATGTCCCAGGGCTGCACAGTGGTGGTGTCCTTGACCAGGGAATACTCCAGATGGCTAAGGAATTGGAATTTTATATTGTTACCGCTCTGCTCCGCTTTATCGGTAAAGAAGATGGAGTGGAAATCGTTCTTCGGTATGAAACCTTCTTTCATTCAGTTCCTCATATCACTTTTTGCACAGCGGAACCAAAGTCCTGCAGGGACGATGCTGTCAAGGGATTTCTTTGTTTCAAAGGAGTTTATTACAGTTTGGGGCTTGGTTTTGGCGGGATCTGGATCAGGATATGCCGAAGGTCATGAGAGCGGAAGATCAGGTGTTTTCTTCAAGATAGGATTGAAGATGAGCCTGCACCTTGCTTTTCACTTGTTGCCAGGATTGGCCGTTTTTGAGGTCCAGCGGAATCTGATCCTGGTCGGCATTATCATAATAGCCAAGTGCTTTTACCAGATGCCAAACATTGTTTTGGGCATATTTCTGGCGGAAGAAGCCGATTATCTCCTGAAGTGAAAACAGATCCAGCAGGGCAGCCAGGTCGATGAAATCCCGGCGCAATCCTCTGCCGGATATGGCATTGAGCTTGAAGGCGGCGAGGTCCTTCAGGCTGGCCATCCTTACTCCCTGTAAGGTCAGGAGCGGGTCGAGCAAGGCATGGAGATCGGCCATCATCTCCACTTTGATGCCTCCGATCTCCAGTCTTACGGTATCTTCCTCCGTGGCAATGCGTTCGGTTGGGAAATGCCTGCTCAGGTGATTAAGCAAAGATTCTGGATTAAAACTCCGGTTTGTGAACAGGTCAAGATCATGCGAAGAACGATGCCCCAGCAGCAGAGCCAGAGCTGTTCCGCCCACCAGATAGAAGTCTCCGAGGGCGGGCTCCTGCATCAGTTGGAGCAGCAGTTTCCACAAGGATTCGGTTAGAAGTTCTGTATGCAGTTTCATCGGTTCCAGGTGGGGCAGTTCTGTTTCTGGCGCCAGGCCTTGAAGCTGTCCAGGGGAAGTTTGAAATACCAGGCGAAGAAATGGATGGTCCGTTTGTGCAGGGAGGGGGCTGCCAGCAGGTGTTCCCTGATGCGCTGAATGCCATAGTGTTTCCAGATGAAGCGCACCTCCTCCCAGGAGCCGTAATCCATCACCCGGGGAATGATGTAACCCGCATGGAGCTGAAGATCGAGCTGCTCCACCTTCACGTCCCAGAACAGGCTGGGGGAAAGCTGCTGAGGCAGGGGAAGGGGACTATTCATCGATATGCACGGGCACCCAGATCTCCACCACGGAATCTGGAGATTCCCCGGCGAAACGCTCGTCGTAGAGCTCGAACACATCCTGCCTGGCAGGTATGAACTTGCTATTCTGGAAGTACTTGCCAAAGATGTAGCCAAAGCTGTTCTGGATTTGATGGATGCTGCCCCGGTGCTCGAACACCAGGTAGTTCCCTGCCGGGACGGTGTGCCCCACCAGAGGTTCAGGCAGGTCGTCCAGAGCTTTCACTTCCTGCGCCACCAGATAGTAGTATCCGGTCTCGGTTTCCGGATCGAAATCCTCTCCATAATAGCTGATGCCATATTCCACCGGGGATACGGGATCGGGGATCAGGTGCCGGAGCTCCATGAAATCCATCCACAACTTCATCAGAACATCCTGCTCCATCACATCCCGCACCTGAATGCCGGCAACTGGAAAAGCATCCCGCCGTTCCAGGCGGGGCTCGTTTAGCACCCAGTCCTGTTCTGCCTGTGCCTTGAGCAGGCTGGTGCAGATCAGCATTAGGGCAAAGGTAACTATCAGATATCTCATGGTTTCTCCTTTGAGGCAAGATGGTTCAATGATCCGATAAGTCTTATATTTGTCAATAGAAAAGGTGGTTTGCCAGTCCGGATTTCCAAGTCTGCTGCCTTTGGGGAACCGGCGGTTCAGACAATCCGGTCCAGCACCGGCAGTATTTCATCCCGGAACTGGTCGAAGCGGTCTTCCAGGATCGCCTGGCGTGCCATCTGCATCAGTTCCTGATAGAAATAGAGGCTGTGGATGGTGGTGAGGCGCATGCCCAGGATCTCGTTCATGGTGATCAGATGGCGGATGTAGGCACGGGAGAAGTGGCGGCAGGTGTAGCATCCGCAGAGGGGGTCGATGGGGCTGAAATCCTCCTTGTAGCGTGCGGCCTTGATGATCATCTTGCCCTGGCGGGTGAAGATGCTGCCCTTGCGGGCGTTGCGGGTGGGCATCACGCAGTCGAACATGTCCACTCCGTTGGCGATGTTGTTTAAAAGATCGGCCGGGGTGCCCACGCCCATCAGGTAGCGGGGTTTGTCCTGGGGCAGCATCTGGTTCAGGAAGGCGGTGATGCGCAGCAGGTCAGCCTTTTTCTCGCCTACCGCCAGGCCTCCGATGGCATAGCCGGGGAAGTCCATTTCCATCAGTTTGAGCGCCGCTTTTTCACGCAGATCCTCATAGATGCCGCCCTGCACGATCCCAAACAGCGCCTGATGCCGTTCGTTGGTGAAGGCCTGTTTGCCTCGTTCGGCCCAGGTCAGGGTCAGTTTGAGCGACCGTTCCACATAGTCACGGGTGGAGGGGAAAGGCGGGCACTCGTCGAAACTCATTATGATGTCCGCACCGAGTGCTTCCTGGATGGCGATCACGCTTTCAGGGGTGAAGAGATGCCGGCTGCCATCGATGTGGGACTGGAATTTCACCCCATCCTTGGTGATCTTGCGCAGGGCGGCCAGGCTCATCACCTGGAAGCCGCCGCTATCGGTGAGGATCGGTTTGTCCCAGGAAATGAATTGGTGCAATCCCCCGGCCTGGCGGATAAGTTCATGCCCGGGCCTCAGATAGAGGTGATAAGTGTTTCCCAGGATGATCTGGGCGTGGCTTTCCTCCAGCTCATGCGGGCTCATCGCCTTCACGGTGCCCAGGGTGCCCACCGGCATGAAAACAGGGGTGAGTATCGTGCCATGATCGGTGGTGATGGTTCCGGCACGGGCATGAGAGGAGGTGTTATTCAGGGTGAAGGAGAACATTATTCTAAGGGCAAAGGGGCAAGAGGGCAAAAGGGCAAAAGGGAGCTGCGCCAGTTGGGAAATCTGAGTAAGATTGATATAAGATTGTTATCATCTCGAGTAAAACCGAGTATCAGCGATCTGAGGAGTTGAATTTATCTGTTTTGGCTTTCAATGCTATGATCAATGATGACAGCATGGAGCGGATATATCTGATTTTGTTAGTGTAAGAGGTAAGATCATCAAAGTAAGCCAGTCGATGAGATATCACCAGCTGGGTTTCCAATTCAGATAAAGATCCATTGGCGATGTAGAGAAACCTGATGTAATCGGCAGTGCTTCCCCTGCTGTAACCCTCTGCTATGTTTGATGATATTGAGACTGCACAGCGTCTGATCTGGGCAGTAATCCCATACACTTCCCCATACGGGAAGTCTCTGGTGAGATTGTAGATTTCCACAGCCAGATCAATACTTTTCTGATAGATTTCAAGTTCTCTATACGAACCCATATATTCTCCTTATTATGTAGTTAAATATGCCATCAAACAGGCACAGCTTGCCATTCTGCCCTTTTTCATATTCATCTCCCGATTACCATTCTGCGCCAGCTTGCCCTCTTGCCCTTTTACCCCTTTACCCCTCTTCATAATCATCTCCCGATTACCATCCTGCGCCAGCTTGCCCTCTTGCCCTTTTGCCCACTATCTGGCCCAATACCTGAACAACACACTGGACAGATCGGAATAGAAGACAAACAGCCCCAGGGTGATCAGGATCAGAAAGCCCAGATATTGCAGGAAGGACTGCACCCGGGTGGGGACTGGTCTGCCGGTCACGGCTTCGATCAGGGCAAAGAAGATGTGGCCGCCGTCCAGGATGGGGATAGGCAGCAGGTTCATGATCATCAGCATCAGGCTGATGCTACCAAAGAACAGCAGCAAATAGCTGAAGCCCTTCTGCCCCACCTGCTGGCCCAGGGTGGCGATCAGCACCGGCCCGCCCACCGATTTCCTGAGCTCGGAGGGCCGGGCGACCAGTTTGCCCAGCATCTGGTAGTTCAGGGTGATGAAGCTGAAGGCATTGTAGGTTCCATACTGGACTGCTTCGAGGGGGTTGAAATGGCGCACATACTTCACCGGATGCGATTGCATGATGCCGATCGCCTTGCGGGTGCCGGTGGCAAGGCTTCCTTCCAGGCGCAGGGTGCGTTCAAAGCTGGTGCTGCCCCGGGTCAGGTTCAGCTTCACCGAATCCCGGGGGGAATCCACGATCAGCTCCCGCATGGCATACCAATCCGCCACCGGGATCGAATCCACCGCGGTGATGACGTCCCCGGTCTGAAGATTGGCATGATAAGCGGGGGTTTTGGGGATCACATCCCCGATCCGGGTGCTCACCACCGGATAGAGGCTGACGGCCAGGGAGTCCACTTCAATTCCGGCGATCCGCAGCGTGAGCAGTTCCGAACCTCGATTCAGCACGATGATGTTTTCGGCATCCCGTTTCAGCTGCTCCAGAAAGCCCAGATAGCCCGGAATCGGTTTGCCATTGACGCTGTGCAGGCTGTCGCCGGGGGCAAAGAGCTCCGTCCATTTGCCCTCGGCCTTGTGGATCACGGGTAGCTGGTCTTCCACATTCAGTGGCAGCAGGAAAGAGACGATGAAGAGCACGAAGCCCAGCACCAGATTAGCAAAGGGTCCGCTGAAGGCGATCAGCAGCTTTTTCCACCAGGCTTTTTTGCGGAAGGAGAGGCTGTCATCGGCCTCCTCGTCGTCCGGATTTTCGCCCATCATTTTCACATAGCCGCCCAAGGGGATCCAGCCGATGCGCCAGGAAATGCCCTTGCTTTCAAATTCAGCGATGGGCCGTCCAAAGCCGATGGAAAACTTCTCGATGCCCACTCCGAAGGCGCGAGCCGTCAGGAAGTGCCCCAGCTCGTGGATGAAGATCATGAGGGCGAAGGCGAGGATGATAAGAGGGAATGTCATAATGATTCGTGAAAGCGTGGAAGCGTGAAAGCGTGTAACACCAGGTGCGAGGAACGACCGTTCATCTGTTTTCGGCCTTTTCCAGTTTGTCAGACAATGATCTGATCAATTGCATGATCATGGGCCTTACTCGCTTGATCTGATCTGTCAATTCGGTGGTGTCACAGAGAAAACCAAGCTGCCTTGAGATTTCGATCTGGGTTTCCAGTTCGGACAGAGAACCATTTGATAAATAGAGAAATTGGATAAACTCTCTTGTTGTGTGCCTGCTTGAGCCTTCAGCTATGATTGATGGGATCGAGACCGCTGACCGCCTCATCTGTGAAGATAGTCCATACATTTCCTGCTTGGGGAAATCCTCTGTAGCCCTGTAAACTGCAACAACCAGCTGAATACTTACATTGTATAAATCAAGATCTCTGTATGAGTACATGAGGAATCCTTTATATTTTTTTTCATATTGTATCTGATCAGTTCTGCCACACCATGTTACACGTTTACACGCTTCCACGTTTACACGCTAATGTGATGGCCACAAACGACGCCACATCCGTCGCATAGCTTCCTGTACCAAAGCCGGCGTCATAGCCCAGCTCGATGGCAAGCTCATGGGAGATGCGGGGCCCGCCGCAGATGAAGAGCATTTTGTCCCTCAGTTTCTCCGCTTCCGCAAGTTCGATCAGGCGGGTGAGGTTCTTGATATGGATGTTCTTTTGGGTCACCACTTGGGAGACCAGGATGGCATCGGCATTTTCGGCCCGGGCGCGGGCCAGGAGGTCCTCGCAGGGCACTTGGGCGCCAAGGTTGATGGCATTGAACATCTGATAGCGTTCCAAACCATAGCGATGATTGTAGCCCTTCATGTTCATGATGGCGTCGATGCCGACGGTATGGGCATCGCTTTCGATGCAGGCGCCGACCACGGTGATCACCCTGCCCAGGTGTTCCTTGATGTAGGCATCGGTGGCTTCCAGGTCCATTACCGGGGTCTCCACCACCTTGACCCTGATCTTGGAACTGTCCACGGCAGCGGAGGTTACGGCATAGGCGATGAAGTGGGTGAAGCCCTCGCCCAGGTTCCGCATGCCGCAGATTTCGATCTCGTCGAATCCGGCCTGTTTCAGCAGCAGGCGGGCGGCTTCCTGCCCAAAGGCATCGGATGAGACCGGCAGGCTGAAGGAAAGCTGCATCTTGCCATCGCCGGAGGTGTCGCCATAGGGGCGGATCATCTGTTTCCTGCTCATAAGCTGAGCTCCTCTTTCATCTTGTCCAGGAAGGGGTTGTAGTAGTGCTCATCCTTGCGGAACACACCGTCCAGCCCCTTGCCGCCATTCTCGGGACGCTTGATATCGGCGAATTCGCCCCGGGCCATGGCGGCGAACAAGCCCTCCTGCTCCACGCGCTCCAGAAACAGCGTGGCTTCCTCCAGCACCTGGTTTGCCCGTTTGTTCACAAAGCTGTCCGGTGCCAGGCAGAGATTGGCGTCCAGGTCCTTGACTGCCTTGAAGATATACTGTGCGTTCTCGATGGCCAGGGAACGGTCGGCCAGATGCGGGGTATGGATCGCCTCGGTCATCATGCCCAAGAGCTGCACACCCTGTCCGGTTAGTTGCCCGACGAAATTGAACATGGCATCCATGAGGTGGGTCTTGAAAATGTTGCCGCTGGCGAACTTGGTGGGCGGCATATACTTGACCGGGGCGTCGGGGAAAAGCTCCCGGGTCAGCAGGGCGTGCGCCAGCTCATAGGAAAAGCTGTTTTCCAGTTCCGGATCGATCTCGTGGGCATGCCCCAAGCCCATTTTTTCCGGTTTCACGCCGCTGAGCAGGGCAAATTGCTCGTTCAGCAGCTGGGAAGCGGTAACGGTGTAGGCTTTCTCGACGGCATCGGAGGTGGTGAGGTAATTGTCCTCCCCGGTTTGGATCTCGATGCCGGCGAAGGAGTTGATCATGCGGCTGAAATACTGGTCCAGCAGAGTGCGCTTGGGATTGATGTCCCGAAACAGAATGCCATACATGGCGTCGTTCAGCATCAGGTCCAGCCTTTCCATGGCACCCATGGCGGCGATCTCCGGCATGCAGAGCCCGGAGGCATAATTGGTGAGCCCGATATAGCGCTTTTCCCGCTCCGACACCTCATCCAGGGCGGCCCGCATGATCCGGAAATTCTCCTGGGTGGCATAGGTGCCGCCAAAGCCCACCGTGGTGGCGCCATAGGGCACATAATCCAGCAGGGACTGCGCGGTGGAACGGATCACGGCGATGATGTCCGCTCCTTCACCTGCGGCGGCTCTGGCCTGCACCACATCCTCATGGATGTTGCCGGTTGCCACGATCACATAGATTGCGGGAACCCGGCGGGGCCCCAGCCTAGCGGTCATCTCCTCCCGCTTCGCTTTCTGGGAGCGGATCTGCGCCAGCCTCTCGTCCGCCAGTTCGCCTAACAGGTTGAAAATCGCATCCGGTGCCGCCAGGGGAAGTGAACCCAGGTCCAATTCTCCCCGTGCCACCTCATCCGCCACTTCCTGGGCGCTTATCTTCCTCTGGATCATGGCATTGGCCACCGGCAGGGCAGCTCCCTGCAGCAGTAGATTATTCACCCTGAGGTGATCCAGCACCACATTGGGCAGCGGCTTGCCATCCTTCAGAGCCCCGTCGATCCCCAACAGGCGCAGCACGGTGCGCTCGATGGCCAGTGAGGAATAGCCCTCGAACAGCCAGTCAAAGGATCTGGCGATCCGCGCCGCGGCAGTTCTGGCACGCTGCCTCAGCTCAGGATTCAGCTCCAGCTTGAGCATCCATCCTCCAAATTATTATTTTTTCAATAGTTGCACCGTTTGAAAACCAGCCTTTCCCGTCAAGCGGAAAAAGCGATGTGGGAAGAGGTCTGGGCCGTTGAGAGTCGCACCATGGCAGTGGGAAGAGCATCTGGTAGGACAAAATGGCAGGATACAATGTTGGGATACAAGATTTTACTGGCAAATCCCCGGAATCTCCCTTGAGCCATTGTCTT
>CAZVXK010000074.1:0-9469 GCA_964631665.1 uncultured Candidatus Cloacimonadota bacterium
TAACCTGTTCACCCGTTAACCTGTTCACCCGTTAACCTGTTCACCCGTTAACCTGCTCCCTCATTCGCACCATACATTGGTAGATATCCAACACGCAGGGACAGAGCAACTTGTAGATCATCATGTTGTTCTGCTTGGCGCAGTCTATGATCCCTGCATTCTTTAGCACCGCCAGATGACGGGACATGGTGGACATATCGATCCCCACCAGTTCGGTCAATTCCCCCACATGGTGTTCACGCTGGTTGAGCTGGTCCAGGATGAACAGCCTGGTGGGGTGTGCCAGGGCTTTCATCACTGCAGCCATCTGCTTGTATTTAATGTCGTTAGGCATGGCTTCCCCGTTGTTTTATCAAAGTGTTTGTACATTTAGCCAAATAGCCATTCTTGTCAACACCTATTTGCCCCTTGAAGTCCATTTGGCCATGTAATCTGTTGTTTATCTATATGGTTCGAAGGCCGAAATGAACTCCAAAGCAGCCCTGCTCTTCTGGCACAGGAACAGTCTGCACTTTTCCCTTGACATATATGGGGTGTCCCAGAGTTTGGCATACAGAGTCGGAAGCTCTATGCGAACCGATTCGTATGAGTATAGTTACACCTTTATGGGGAAGAATAGCTACCGGGTTAGCTATTTTTTTTGATGTAAAATGAGTGAAAAAAGGGGACTCCAAGATGGAATACTATCGGCCACAGATCGAAGATATCGCCAGGCGCATATGCCAGTCCAAACACATGGCATTGTATGATATCGAGGAAAAGATGTCTGGCAAAGGCAGGATCGTCACGGTTTACCTCACCAAGATCGGTGGGGTCACCTTGGATGAGTGTGCCGATTTCAGCCGTGCCCTGTCCGATGAATTGGAGATCTTCGACATCATTCCGGACCGCTATTTCCTGGAGGTGTCCTCCCCCGGGATCGAACGCCCCTTGAAGCTGAAAAGCCATTATGTGAGCGCGATCAATGAGAAAGTGGCCGTGCAGTGGAACGACGGTGAAAACAAGCGTTCCGCCCTGGGCACGCTACTCGAAGTGGATCAGGACAGCATCACCCTGGACGACAGGGGTGTGGTCCATCGGATCAACTTCAAAGAGATCACCCGAGCCAAAACAGTCTTTATAGCCAAACCCTCAGGGAGGCAATCAGATGAGCGCTAATATCCTGGATGCGGTGATCAAGCTCGCCGCCATCAAACAGTTGGATCAGGATAAGATCCAGGAGATAATCGTGGATGCGATCACCACCACTCTCACCAAGAAACTCGCTCCGGAAAACGAACTGGAAGTCTATATCGATGATGCCACCGGAGCCATCAAGGCCAGGTTCAAATGCAAAGTGGTGGAGGTGGAAACCGATTTGGGCGAGATCTCGCTGGAGGAAGCCCGCCAGGAATATGACCGCACTGCCAGGCTGGACGATTACATTCAGCGGGACATGGCTTTAAACGAATTCGAACCCAAACTGGTGAAAACGGCCCAGCGCACGATCCAGGAAAGGATCCGCCAGTTGGAAGAAGAAAAGATCCAGAACGATTTCAACAAGCAGAAGCACACCATCGTTACCGGCAAGATCAAGTCCATTGACGACAACGGGGGCTACCGCATCGACATCGGCTATACCGATGCCCTGCTGCCGGTGGATGAACAGATAGAGAACGAATATTACCGCGTGGGCGAAAATATCCGCGCCTATGTGGTGAACATCCGGTCGCACCAGTCCAATGTGACGATCATCCTCTCCCGCACCAATCCGGAATTTGTGAAGAAACTCTTTGAAGCCGAGATCCCGGAGATCTTCCATGGCGCCGTGCGGATCCTCAAGATCGTGCGTGAACCCGGTAACCGCACCAAGGTGGAACTGGAAAGCCTGGATCCCAAGATTGATCCGGTCAGCGCCTGTATCGGCGTGAAGGGCACCCGCATCGACAGCATCCGCAAAGAACTGCACGGCGAACAGATAGACATCGTGGTGCATGACGAGGACCCGGAGAAGATGATCGAGAATGCCCTTGGCGTGGAAAACATCAAACGGGTGATCATCGAACGCAACCGTGCCGCCAGCGTGATCGTAGATGAAGCGGACAAGGTGGTCGCCATCGGAAAGCAGGGCAAGAACGTGAAACTTGCCGCCAAGCTGACCGGAGTGAAGATCGACATCTTCACCATGGATGAATTCGAGGAGAAAATGGCCAAGGAACGCCGCACCATCAGCCATATCACCGATCTGGATGGCGTTACCCCCAAGATCGCCGAGATCCTCCGCCAGGCCGGCTACACTTCAGTTCAGGATGTGTTCACCGCTTCTGTGGATGAACTCTGCAATCTGGAGGGAGTGGGCCAGCGCACCGCCGAACGCCTCAAGGAAGCAGCGAAGTTTTTCTGATGCCAAACAGATCCAGCCACGCCCATCATCAACCACAGCGAACTTGTGTGGTTTGCAGAACCCGCGGAGATGCCGCGGCCCTTCTGGGCTTCATAGTCCTGCGGGAAGGGGTGGTGTTCGATCCGGGTAGAAAGCTGCAGCGGCGCAGATTGTACCTGTGCCCGGCTCCGGCCTGTTACCAAGGATTCGACAAATGGAGAAAACGCTGGCTGCGCCGGAACTTCGGAATTACTGATGCGCCACCTGTGTTTAGCGTTGGAATGCATAAAGGAAGCGGTCATGCCAGCAGCTGATGCGCCGGCCCGGATTCTAAACCTGATGCAATTTGCCCGCAAGGCGGGGAAGCTGGTGGCGGGTTCTGATGCCACCTTAAGAGCCCTGCACCGGCACAAGCTGTATCTGATCATTGTCGCTTCCGACACTGCCGAACGCACTGTTAAAAGAATGGAAAACCACCTGAAACGAAACGATCTGACCGTTCCCATCATCCGGTTCGGAAACCAAAGCGACATCAGCAACGCTTTGGGACTGCCGCTGACCGGAGTATTTGGAATCTACGATAAACAATTTGCTGATAAAATGCTGGAGTACCACTCTGTCTGACCCAAGTGGAGGAACCTTGCAAATTAGAGTACATGAGCTCGCCAAGGAACTGAAGATCAGCACCATGGCGCTAAAGAAGCATCTCACTGATCTGGGTGTGATCACCAAAAGCCACATGAGCTTCATCGATGAGGAAGTGGCTGACCGGATACGCAAGAAATACAATGAGCAGATAGATGCGGAAAAAAGAGCGGAGCGGGATCGCAAGCGGCTGTATGAGCTACGGCATCAAGCCCGGACCGCCAAGGCTGAACCCGTGGAAGCTGAGCCACCCAAAGCAGCCGAGCCGGAACCAGCCAAAGCAGCCAAACCGGAAAAGAAGAAAGAGATAGCGGAAACCGAACCTGCTCCGGCCAAAGTAGCCAAACCGGAAACTCCTAAACCGGAAGCCCCCAAACACCGGATCATCGTTCCCTACACCCAGGCCACTCCAGTGGTTCCCCGCGGCAAGCGAGAATCCGCCAAAGCTAAGGCTAAATCATATCTGGACACCCAAAGCGCCCGTGAACGTGCTGCCCAGCCCCCTGTGAAGAAAGGTGCCGAGGCCAAGAAGAAGGCAGATGAACTGCGCAGGAAACCCGAAGCTGCCATTGACAAAGCGAAGCCTGTTCCCCCCGAACCGGTGCCAGAGCCTGAAGCCCTGAAGAAATTTGGCAAGACCAAGCCCAGCCATGATGAATTGGGAGAGAAGAGCCGCCACAAAAAAGCTATTATCACCAGTACCAAAAAGACCAAGCAGAAGATAGTGGAGCCTTTGGAGATCGACGAGGCCGAGATTTCCCGCAATATCAAGAAAACTCTGCAGAAATCTGCCAAACGAAAAAAATATCACCGCGAAGCCCAACAGGTTGCCGACCGCAACGAAAATGAGATCGTGATCCGAGAATACACCTCGGTGAGCGAACTGGCCAAGATCATGAACGTTACCCCGGCCGAGATCATCTCCAAATTCTTCATGATGGGTCAGTTGGTTACCATGAACCAGCGCCTGGACAAGGATTCCCTGGAGATGATCTGTGATGAGTTCAAGGTGGAATTCCGCTTTGAGGACGAATTTGGCATGGACATCATCGACCGGGAGAAAGAGCATTACCAGGACGCTGAGGAAGAGCCCCGCCCTCCGGTGGTTACGATCATGGGGCATGTGGATCATGGCAAGACCTCGATCCTGGATTACATCCGCAACACCAATATCGTGGCCGGCGAATCGGGCGGCATCACCCAACACATCGGTGCCTATCAGATCGAAATAAACAAACATAAGATAACCTTCCTGGACACCCCCGGGCATGAGGCTTTCACCGCCATGCGAGCCCGTGGAGCCAATGTGACCGACATCGCCATCATCGTGGTGGCAGCCAATGAAGGGATGAAGCCCCAGACCCGGGAAGCCATCGACCATGCCAAAGCCGCTGGAGTGCAGATCGTGGTTGCCATCAACAAAATAGACCTTCCGGATGTCAATCTGGACAAGGTGGTGGCCCAGCTTCTGGATTATGGTGTGTTGCTGGAGCAATATGGCGGAGACGTGCCTTGGTGCAAGACCTCGGTGGTAACTGGTGAGGGCATTTTGAACTTGATCGAGATCATCCTGCTCACTGCAGAGATGCTGGAACTCACCGCCCGTTATAAGGTTCCGGCCGAGGCGGTGGTGATCGAATCCCAAAAGGACACCCACATGGGATCCATCGCCACGATCCTGATGCGGGAGGGAACCCTGAACCGGGGTGACATCGTAGTTTGCGGAGCCACCCATGGTAGGGTTCGCAAGATGGAGAATGAGCGGGGCCAGGAGATCAAAACACTCTATCCTTCCGATGTGGCCAGGATCTATGGCCTCGAAGAGACGCCCAAAGCCGGGGATGTTCTGAATCAGGTGGACAGCGATAAAACCGCCCGCAGCATCAGCACCGAGCGTTCCCAGATACGTCTTGAACGAGAGAAATACCAGAACAAATCATCTCTGCAGAATATCTTTGCCCGGATCAAGGAAGAGCAGATCAACGATCTCAAGATCATCATCAAGACCGACACCGACGGTTCCGCCGAAGCCCTGGCGGATTCCTTCCAAAAGCTTTCCAACCAGGAAGTGCAGGTAAACATCATCCACAAGAGCGTGGGTGGCATCAATGAAGCGGATGTGAGCCTGGCCGCTGCCTCCGATGCCGTGATCATTGGTTTCCATGTGCGCGCCAGCCAGCAGGCCAGGAAACTGGCCGAGGATGAAGGTGTCCAGATCAAGCTCTATCAGGTGATCTATGACGCCATCGACGATGTCCGCAGCTCCCTGGAAGGCCTTCTCAAACCCGAGTATGAGGAACAGGTGATCGGCTCCGCCACCATCAAACAGGTGTTCAGGATCAAGAAAGTGGGCACTATCGCCGGTTGCCAGGTGGATCGGGGTGTCATTCAGAGAGGATGCAAGATTCGCCTTTACCGCAACGATGTGCTGGTTACCGAGGACAGTCTTTCCTCCCTCAAACATTATGCCAACGATGTCTCCGAAGTTCGGGCTGGAACCGATTGCGGATTATCCTTGCAGAACTTCACCGACATCAAGGAAGGCGATGTGCTGGAGTGCTTTATCGTGGAAGAGGTTTCCAAAAAGCTGCAATGAAATCCTACCGCATCCCACGTTTGCAGGAAGAGCTGAAGAAGCTGTTCAACATTGCCATCAGCCAGAAGCTGCGCGACCCCTTTTTGGATTGGGTGATCATCACCGATGTGGTGGTCTCCAAAGACCTGCGCTATGCCAAGCTCTATTTTTCACATTATAACAACCCCGCCAGCCATGAGGAGATCAGGGAACACCTGGTTAAAACCTCGGGATTCTTTAAAAAACAAATTGCAGGAGCACAAATAATGAGAACCATCCCCGAACTCTCATACTTCTATGACGAGACCGAAGAGCGCGCCGAAAAGGTGGATGCGCTGCTTGCCCGTCTCAAAGACGAATATGAGGATGACGACGACGATTACGATCCGGACATCGATATTGACGACTATCTGGACGATGATGATGAATACTATGATTACGATGAGGAGGAGGATGATCTGGATGATTTTGATGAGGATGAGGAAGACCGCTGAACCCTTGCCGGGCTTGAGGTTCTGCTCGAACCAATCCACTAATCCCCGCTTCGATCCAATGCCAGCCTAATTGCTAATCCCCTTTCTGCATCATGAAAGATACCCGAAACCTGAAACTAACGATCTTGGAGCAACTGAAACCAGGCCTGAAGATCGGCATCATGTCCCATATCGAGCCCGATGGCGATGGATTCTGCGCCAGCCTTGCCTGGCAGCATTTTTTGGCTGTCCAGGGCTTTGAAAGTGAGATCGTGATCGATGACGATGCGCTGGACAGCTATCAGTTTCTAATGCACAATGCCCGTTTGCGTGAATACCATCCCGAACTGGGCTATGATCTCCTGTTTGTGCTGGATTGCAACAGCTACAGCCGGGTGGGAGCGCGAAAGAGCCTGATCGACAAAGCTGCCTGCACCATCCTGATCGACCATCATGTGCCGGAAAATGGGCTGATCCAGGCTGACTATAGTTTCATCGATCCCGACTATGTCTCGGTGGGGGCGATCCTCTACCGCACCTTCCAGGAAGAGATCAACGCATTGCCACCTAAAAGCCGCATCCCCATTGCCAACTGCCTCTATGTGACCATCCTGAACGATACCAACAACTTCACCAATGCCAACACCACTGCCGAAGTGTTTGCCACCGCTGCCGGTCTGGCCGGTTTGGGCATCCAGCCCCATGCTCTTCACAAAGCCTATTTCCTCAATCACAGCCCTCTGGAAATGCGCTATGTGGGAGAGTCCTTATCCACTATCGAGCTTCACCACCAAAACCGAATCCTGTTTATGCATTCCACTGTGGAGATGGCGGAGCGCAACCATCTGAGACCTGAAGAGATCATGAGCATCACCCGCTGGGTGCAGGGAGTGCGGGGTGTGGATGTGATCGTCCATTTCCGTGAGGAGCGGCCCAACCTCTTCAAACTGAGCTTTCGCTCGGTGAAATTGGATGTGAACCGCATTGCCGTCCGCCTGGGCGGTGGCGGCCATATAAATGCCTCCGGAGCACATGTTTCCGGTTCTCTGGACCAGGTCAAGCAAGCTATGCTCTCTGAACTGACCCAGGCTTTGGATAACCAGCACAGCAATGCCTGAACCCGGCGGATTCCTGCTCATCAATAAAGAGCAGGGCATCACCTCCTTCGATGTGATCCACCGGCTGCGCAAGCTGACCGGAATCCGCAGGATCGGACACACCGGCACCCTCGATCCCTTTGCCACCGGGCTGCTGATCTGCGCCCTGGGCAGTTACACCCGTCTCTGCCAATATCTGCAGGCACTGGATAAAAGCTATGCCGTCACCCTCAAACTGGGGGAATCCACCACCACCGGCGACCCCCACCGGCGAGATCAGTGAACGGCGGGACTTCGACCTTGCCCAGGTGCATTGGGAGAGGATCAGCCAGGACATCCTCAATCTGAAAGAGCTCCCGGTTCCCCTCTATTCTGCGGTCAAGATCGAGGGCAAGCGCGCCTATCGCTATGCCCCGCAGGGGTTGTTTCCGGAACTGCCGGTGCGCCCGGTTCAGATTTTCAGTTTTTCCCTCCACAGTATTGAAGCACCATTTGTAACCTATTCCTGCACAGTATCCAAGGGAACCTATATCCGCAGCCTGAGTGAGCACATCGCTGGGCTGCTTGGCACCGTGGCCCACACCACGGAGCTTTGCCGCACCGCCATCGGCGGCATCGGTTTGGGGCAGGCCCACACTCTGGCAGAATTGCCACCTGAGGACATCCAATCCTGTTACATTCCCCCGGAACGTCTGCTGGGCGGATATGAAAGCAGGCACCCCGATGAGCAGCAGTTATCCTTGTTAAGGCAGGGACAACGGATTCCCGATCCCGGCCCTGATGCCGATGATATCATGATCTACAGCCCTTCGCAGCAACTGGCAGGTGTAGCCCGCCGCCGCGGGAATGAACTGATCCCGGTGGTTAATCTTCACTAATCCGCCAGACATGAACAACATCATCAGTATCGGTAACTTTGACGGCATCCACCGCGGCCACCGCAAACTGATCCACCACATGCTGGAGCTGGCCAGGCAACGAAGTCTCCGGACGGTGATCCTCACCTACGATCAGCATCCCGCCTATACTTTGAACGCCGCTGCTAAACCACTCCTGCTGTTGCCGGTCCCGCAGAAGAAACAGCGGCTGCTGGAACTGGGCATTGACCAGGTGGAATTGCTCCGTTTCGATGAAGATTTCGCCCACATCAGCGCCGCAGATTTTCTACACTCCCATCTGATGCCAAACTACTCCCCCTCCGTCATTGTGGTGGGCTATGACTCCCATTTTGGTTTCCAGCGCCAGGGAGATCTGTCCTTCCTTTCCACCCACGCCGCCCAATATGGCTTTGAGCTGCACTATGTGGAAGCCTGCCTGGACAATGGCACTCCGATCAGCAGTTCCCAAATCCGCCAGTTGCTGCTCCAGGGCGATGTGGTTTCCGCCAACCAGCTTTTAGGAACGGCCTACACTTTGTTTGGCAATGTGATCCCCGGCAAGGGATTGGGACAAAAACTCGGCTTCCCGACCGCCAATCTCTGTATATGCGATCCCCACCAATTGATCCCCGCCCCCGGGGTTTACCTCAGCAGGGTGCGTTGGGGTGAATCCTCGTTTTTTGGATTGACAAATATCGGCACCAATCCCACTGTGAAATCTGGTGACAAAATCGGGGTGGAGACCCACATCCTCGATTTTGACCAGACCATCTACAATGAATATCTGGAATTGGAATTGCTCCGGTTCCTCAGAGAGGAAAGAATGTTCAGCGACACGGACACACTGATCCGGGCCATGCAGGGAGACTTGCGTCAGGCCAAAACACTTCTGGCACAGGGTGTTTCATGAGGATTGCGTTCGCCTTCTGCCTTCTGCTGGTGGCGGTGTCCGCAGCGGCGTTGGAGATCTTTCCCGGCAGCGGTGAAACAGTTCTGCCACCCCAGGATCGCGACTACAGCTTCGCCTACCACACCGGCAGTGACGATTTCCGGCTCTATGGTTCCAATCTTTGGGCGGTGCGCTTTGATTTCGGGGCTGTTTATCCCACTTTCTCGCTCTGCGAATTTGCCGTTCAGCGGGCACTGCTCTATTTCCCCCAAACCGGCGATTCCGTCAAAGTGGAGCTGTTCAGCGAAGTGGCGGGATTGCCGGGTCAACGGCTCACCTGGACCCAGGCCGAGGTGCAGAGCAATGTGCTCAGTCTCGATTTCCCCCAAACGGTTCAGGCTGAAGTGCTCTGGATGCTGGTGAGCTACAGTACCAATTTCAGCAATCGCTTCGTATCCGCTTCCGCTGGCGGCGGCACCCGCAGCTACTATTGGAATACCAATGTCCAGCATCCCTATTTCCAATCCCTGGCCAGCGCCGGATTCAATTG
>CAZVXK010000074.1:9569-12771 GCA_964631665.1 uncultured Candidatus Cloacimonadota bacterium
TCAGCCTGCCTGAACAGCCCATGCAGATGCGCCTGCGTGCCACCATCAGCAGCTCCCAGGCTGAACCCGACACCCTGAATAACAGCCGCGATCGCTATATCTACAGCTTCAGCCACAGTTCCCCGGTGTATCTGACGGAGAATTTTCTCCGCTACAGCTTTGCCTCTCCTCTGCTGGCGCTGCAGGACCAGTATAATCCGGCCAACCTGCACAGCATATCCTATTTCCCGGTTTTGGGTGATACCCTGGCCAATGTGGGGGCTGTGCAACACTTCAATTGGTATGGCTTCAACTCCCTGCCCCGCACCGTGTTGGGCGGGAACCGGCGCATCACGGGTTATACACCTTCCTATGCGAACCAATATGACTTGTTGGCGGCAGAAACCGTTCAGGAAAAGACTTTTGTCTCCTCCTCGGAATGCCGGCTGACCTACACCCAGCAAAATGACGCTGTTTCAGCGGCGATCACTTTCACCAATCAAGACACCGCCCTTTTCGCCACCACTGCGGACTACAATCTGATCTCCAATACCCGCCTCTTCATCGGCCTCTACCGCAAGGAGCAGATCCTGGGCGGAGAATACTATGTCCTGTCCCGCTGGATCACCCATAATGCCACACTGGGTGGCCCTCTGGGCGCGGGGGAATCCCTCAGTACCACCGACACCATCCTGCTGAACAATCTCAGCCTGGCGGAGCTGAACCAGAATTACCGCCTTTACTATTGGCTGCAGGTGCGAAATGGCGGCAGGATACTCTATTCCGCCTGGTCGGATTTCTCCTCCGTGGTATCGGCCCCGGATGAGTTGTCTCCCCCCGTGGAACTGCTCAGCTCCTCCAATCCCTTGCGGGCGGGAAACTTCATGCAACTGCGGCTGTCGAACTCAGCCCCCATCCACAGGTTGATGGTCTATAACCTGAAGGGGCAATTGATCCACAGCTTGGATCAGCCTCATAGCGAGATCATCCTTTCCGAAAGAGACTTTCCCGCCTCCGGAATCTATCTGGTGAAGGCGGTCTATCGGGACGACCGGCACGGCTTCCGCCACAGCAATCTGAAAATTAGCGTGATAAAGTGATAAATCATGGATAAACACATCTCCATCTCCGAACTGGCAGAGCTGGTCGGCAAAGAGGTGATCAGCTTCTATCTGGTTACGGAAAAGGAACTCAGGGAAGGCAAGAACGACTATTACCTGCGGCTGAGGTTGCAGGACCGCAGCGGAAACATCGCCGGGAATGTGTGGAAAGACGCCAAAAAGGAGGCCGAGAACTTCTCCGAAGGTGATGTGATCAAGGTGAAAGCCACCGTGGTCAGCTACAAGGGGCAGATCCAGCTCAACATCAGCAAAACCCGCTTCGCCGACCATTCCGAATATGATATCGATCAGTTCCTGGCGCGCAGCAAAAAAGACCCGGACCACTTGGCGGAACAGCTGTTCAGCTTTGTGGACAAGGTGGAGAATCCTTTCCTGAACAAACTTCTGCGCTCCATCTTCGAGGATAAGGAATTCTTCGCCCGCTTTCTGCTCACCCCGGCTGCCAAATCCTGGCATCACAACTACCGCCACGGATTGATCGAGCACACCGTTTCCGTGGCCCTGCTCTGCGATTTTGTCAGTGTGCTTTACCCCGTCAATTACGATCTGCTGATCTCCGGCGCTTTGCTGCACGATCTGGCCAAAGTGCTGGAATATGGCAGCAAACCGGTGATCGAATTCACCGATATCGGACGCCTGGTGGGGCATCTCAGCCTCTCCGACCAATTGGTGTGCGAGCATGCCAAGCTCATACCCGGCTTCCCGGAGAACCTGCTGATCCTGCTGCGCCACCTGATCCTTGCCCATCACGGAGAGTATGAAAAAGCCTCCGTCCGGCTGCCCCAGACCCTCGAAGCCGTGGTGCTGCACCATTGCGACAATCTGGATGCGCAGAGCGTGGGTGTGGCCCAGCTGATCGAAGCCGCGCCCAAGGATGCCGAGTGGACCGAATTTGACAAGCTGAACGGCCGTTATTACAAACTGACCCGCATCTGAAAATGTTCCAGACCTCGGTGCTGGCCAGCGGATCCAAGGGCAACGCTTTGTTGGTGCGCTCGGAAGCCACTTCGGTGCTGCTGGATGCCGGGGTTGCCGCCAAAACCATCTTCGCCGCTTTGGAAGCCCTGCGCATCGAACGGCACAGCCTGCAGGCGGTGATCGTCAGCCATGAGCATTCCGACCATGTCCGCAGCGTGGGTGCCATCTCCCGCCTGCTCAAAATCCCGCTTTATATCAATTATGAAACCTACTGCCAATGCTCACACCGGCTGGGGCGGTTGCCAGTGGCGGTGCAGTTTTTCGAAACCGGCAGCAGCTTCCGCATCCGCGACCTGGTCATCCATCCCTTTTCCTCCTCCCACGACGCCGCCGACAGCTGCAACTTCACCTTCCTCCGGGAAGGCGCAGAAGACCGCAAATTGGGCATCGCCACCGACCTGGGCTATCCTACCGCGATGGCGGTGAACAAGCTGAAACACTGCAGCACTCTGATCCTGGAAAGCAACCACGACGAACGCATGCTGCTGGAGGGACCCTACCCCTGGGAACTGAAACAACGCATCAAAAGCATAAACGGACATCTTTCCAACCTCCAGGCCGTGGGCGTGGTGAGTCAGGTGATGCATCATGGCTTGCGCAACCTTGTCCTGGCCCACCTCAGCGAAACCAACAATGATCCCGATCTGGCCTATCAGACCATGCTGGCCTACCTCACTTCAATCCGCAGCGATACCCGGTTGTTCGTGGCGGAACAGCACCACCACACCCCCCTGCTGGATGTGTGAGTCTTTTCCTCTGCTACCCTTTCCCCGATTTTCTGCTGTCCCTCTGCCCCGGACTGGGCAGGCACCATCGGCAGATCGGATCTATTACAGCCTCTATTGACATAGATATATACCAACAACTTGTTTGATAGACTATTATATCTCTCTATATGCCTAATCAGCTACCTCATATATCATTACATATAGTACCCCCTGATCCCTCCCGTTAGCAATACGGAATCATTACGGAGTCATTACGGAGTTAATCCGTAATGACTCCGTAATGATTCCGTATTGCTAACGGGAGCGATACCGCCTAACATACGATGCCGATCGTGTTGTAACAGCCGGATGCCGATCCGGCGACACAGTTTGCGGCACCAGTTCCAACATTTGTGA
>CAZVXK010000075.1:0-12746 GCA_964631665.1 uncultured Candidatus Cloacimonadota bacterium
TCATTACGGATTAACTCCGTAATGACTCCGTAATGATTCCGTATTGCTAATGGGAAAGATGAGTGGTTAGAAGCCCAGATCTCGGAACAGGATTTCCAGTTCCGTCTTCAGGCGCTCAATGGAATAGTCTGTTGTGATTTTGGAGTAAGCGGTTTCCCGCATGGTCTGGTACTTCTCCGGATGGTCAATAATGTCCAGGATGCTGGAGGAAAAGGCAGCAGTGTCTTGGGGTGAAATCAGCAGTCCGCTCTCCTGATCTGTGATCAGGTTTGGGATCCCACCCACCCTGCTGGCGACCACGGCCACGCGGTTTGCCATGGCTTCGATGATAGAGACGGGGGTGCCTTCGTTTAAAGAGGTCAGCAGCAGTACTTCAGCATCGGCATAGAGGGGTTTGAGATCTTTGATGAAGCCGGTGAAAATGATGTTTTCCTGATAGCCCAACCGCCGCACCTCGGCTTTGAGCTCCTCCGCCAGCTCGCCATCCCCCACAAAGGTAAAAACGATGTCATCCCGAGTGGGCGCAGAATCGGATGCCTGCGCTGAGGTGAAGATCCGGGTGGCGATTTTGATCAGTTCGAAGGGATCCTTGATGGCGGTCAGCCTTCCCACAAAAGCCACGAGGTGCTGATCGGGACGAATGCCATAGGCTTTTTTGAACAGGTTTTTGTGGGTTTCAGTATGCAGGATGCGGGAGAAATCGAAGCCCAGATGGATCACGCGAAGTTTCTCGGCAGTGGTGATGCGGAAATCGAGCAGTTCCTGGCGCTGCTGTTCGCTGATGGCGATGATGCAGGTGCTGAGGCGCGCCAGCAGGCGTTCGATCAGGATCGAAACCGTGCTCATCAATTTGCCGAAATAGCCCCGGAAATTGTTGCCATGAAAGGTGTGCAGGATCACCGGCACCCCGGCCAAACGGGCGGCCAGGCGTCCGGCAAAACCGGCTTTGGCGGTGTGGGTGTGAACGATGTCAGGTTTCAGGCTGCGGATCACGCGATAGACTTGCCAGATCAGATATAGGTCTATCAATGGATTAACCGATCTGCCCATGGAGGGAAGGTTGATCATAGGAAAGTCGTATTCCCTGGCCAGATAAAGCATATCCTTTTCATTGGACTCCACATTGCCATAAAGAACTGTGGAGCTGTAGGTTTCATTGTTGAAGAGTTGTGATATCTCCACCACATGTATGGAGGCGCCGCCAATGTTGAGACGGGTGATGATGTTCAGAATTTTCATTTGGTTCTTATTATGAGGCAGAGAATATGGCAGGAAAGCAAAAAGCGGGTGCTGCGTTAGACATAGGATTTTGTAGTGATGGAATACATGATTGTCCTTCCAGATTGAATTCTGACGCTGTGCTATTTCTTACAGATATTTCCTGAACTAATGGAAAAGCTCTGCTTGGGTGGAAACTTTTCATCTGTTCATCTGTTAATCTTTTCATCTGTCAATCTGCTCGTCTAATAAGTCATTGATTGCAGCGATCACTTCCCCACTGGTGATGGCCTCCATGCAGCGAAAATTGTGTTCGCAACTGCCGGGATCGCAGCCGGTGCAATCGAAGCGGTGGAAGACATACCTGGAGTTTGCACCCAGGGGGCGGCAGATCTCCGGTGGATAGGGACCCAGCAATCCCAGGGTGGGCACTCCGCTCCAGGCTGCGATGTGCATTGGTCCGGAATCGTTGCCGACAAAGAGTTTGGCAGCGGCGATCAACTCCTTGCTTTGCAGCAGGTTCAGTTTCCCGGCATGGTTTTCCAGCTTGTCCGAGTCCACCAGACGGATGATCTGCGCATTCATCGCCTTGTCATATTTATCCCCGATCAGATGGATGTGTTCGCAGATTCCCTGTTCCAACAAATGGCGTGCAACTTCCGCGAAACGCTGTGGTGGCCAGCGTTTGCTTTCCAGACGGGCGGAGGCATGAAACACAGCGTAATTCTGAGCTGGTTGGCTGCGCGGCAGTGTGATCCCCTCAGCCGGAAGCGGTTGGATACCCAGCTCTTCCACCAGCAGGGAGGGGCGCTCGCTCAAATGGCTGAGGCGCATATCCTTGCAGCGCTTTGTCACCTTCCGGCCAATGGCCTCCAGGCAGAAGGTATTGATGAAGCGGTTGCTGAAACTGCGGTCGTTGATGTAGCCCAAGATTGATCTGGCATTCGAAAGCAGCGCCAGCAGGGAATCTTTAAGCAGCCAACCCGGAAGCAGGATCAGGTCGAAGCGCTCCGCATTGATCTGTTTCAAAGTGGCCCGGTAGTTCTCATGGGCGATGTAGCCGTCAAAGACAAAGAACTCCCTGGTCAAGGGTACATAAGCGGAGGGGAAGGCAGCCCAGAGTTGCGCTGTTGGATAGGGCTCCTTCAACTGCGCGTAAAATCTGCTCAGGCAGATGATATCGCCGATGCCGGAAAGATAGAGCACCAGGATCCTGCCCGGTTCAGCTTCGAACCGGGGAGTCAAAACCTTGCGCCACCCGTAGAGCAGGAAAGTGAACATCATCAGCAGACGCTTGGGCAGATTCCGGAGTTTAATCATAAAGCCTGATCAATTGTTCGCACAGGCGTTCGCGGGAGAAAGCGGTGATCATGGTTTGGTCAGCCTGATATTGATCCAAAGCGCCACAAAGCTGCTCAATCGCACTGGTGATGGCAGTTTCGTCCCCCAGATGCGCATAGACGCCTGCGCCGCTGGTTTCGATCAGCTGCTTCACCACGCTGTTTTTAGGCCCCAGCGCCAGGATGGGGCGCCCCAAACGCAGGAGCTCAAACACTTTGCCGGTATAGACTCCCGCGGATTCGGTATCGTCATTGATCAGCAGCAGATTCACGCTGGCACCCAGACCAAAAGCCAGCGCCTCCCGGTGGGGTTTATATCCTTGATAGGAATAGAATTTGAAGGAACTTATCGCTTCCCGCACATCGGGAGATATGGTTCCTATATGGACCAGTTGGAAATCCTGCAAAGTGCTGGCTTGCAGGGCATTGAACAAAGGTCGGGGATCGGGGCGCTGCAGATTGTAGAATTTACCCATATAGACGAAGGTGAACCGGTCAAAGTGTTTGGGTGCCAGTCCCTGGAAATCGTCCTCGTCATAGCCATTGGTGATGGTGGTTGCCTTGTCTTGCAGCCAGGGATAGGCCTTCAGGTAGCGCTCTCTGATATAGTCGGTTACAAACACAGCTTGGTCACAGGTTTTCAGGGTCTGCTCATCCCAGAACCGGATCACCCGTTTGCGCAGGGCGGGCAGATTCTCCTGTAGCAAGGGTTCGAACTGCCAGGCATCGCGGTAATCGGCGATCCAGCGGATGCGCTTGCCCAGCAGCTTTTTAAGCAATATGCCGATAATGAAGGCGGAGTATGGGAAAGCGGTGATATAGACGTTTTTGATTTGGTGCCGGCGGAGCAGACGCAGGGAGATCAACAGAGCGAACGGAACCCAGCCGATCTGTTTATCCAGGGGAAAGAGAATGTGGTTGAGGCTGCTCAGTGCCTTCCAAAGCAGTTTCCTGCCCGGTTCCGGACGGCGTGCGGTTCCATGGCGCAGTTCGGCAACCGTGTCCACCGCCCTGCCCGTAAAACCAAGGCTCCAAGTCCGATAGATCTTTGTTCTGGGTGGTATGTCCTGGCACAGGCTATGGTCCAGAACCGTCTTGGCAGGACGTTTGGGCGTAATCACAAAGGTTTCCCAACCCGCCCGGTCGAGGTATTTGAGAAACTTCAAAGGCCTTTGGACACCGCTCTCCCCCACCGGCGGGAATTCGTTTACGATCATCAGAAGCTTAGGCTTCATACTGCTCCCGCAGTTTACAGATGAGCTGTCCAAGGCGAAACCTGCTCTCCACCAGTATCTTTCCCTGTTTGCCCAGTTCCTTTGCCGCTGTGGGGTTGCGCAACAGCCAGCCGATCTTTGCTGTCAGGTCCGATACATCTTGAGGCAGGGCCAACAAGCCGGAAATGCCCTCTTCAACTATGCCGTCGATGCCTTGCCCCCTCACACCGATCACGGGCAGGCCGGCATTCATCGCCTCCAGATAGACGATTCCGAAGGTCTCGCTGTAACTGGGCAAAACAAATGCGTCGAAATGACAGTAGAGATTGCGCAGGATGGCATTGGGCAAGGCGGGCTGGAGTTTGACGACAGACTGCAGTTTGAGCCGGTTGATAAGTTCCTGCAAGCGCTCTTGTTCGCTCCCATTGCCCACGATCATCACCTGAAGGTCAAAGCCTTGCCAATCAAGTTCATACACCGCTCTTAGCAGTAGGTCGAAACCCTTGCTGCGGATCAGGTTGCCCACGCTGATGATCTTGAACGAATCCGCTTTCAGCCATTGGACCAGGCTTTCCGGCACTTCCTGATCCTCGGCCTCCGCCACCGCATTTCCGATATTGGAGCTGCGTTCCAACGCTACATAGCTCTTCAAACGCTGACGGAGACGGTCATTCACACAGAAAACGTGGTGCCAAGGGGAATATGCCTGTCTGAGGGTGGAGTGGTAGATCAGCTTCAGATACCAGGTTTCCGCCTTTTCCGGCAGGGTCTTGACATTATGGACGGTAAGCAGTTTCCTGCCTGGAAAGCTTTTCAGAGCAGAGCTGAGGGCAAATAACTCCGGTAGATGGCGGCAGTCGTGGACATGGATCAGATCGGGTTGCCAGTCTGCGATGATCTTTTCCAGGTTAGGGAGCACATTTTCCCGGTAGGTGGCCACCATCAGCGGGAAAAAGGGACGCTGCTTAAAGTATATATAGGTAAGAATATAGCCCCGGTCGGTGCTTTCGGCTACCCTAGGCTTTGCCGGAAAATAAGAGGCCAGCACCCGGACGTGATAAAACGGCAGCAAGGCTTCCACCTGCTGCTGCACGAAGATCCCGGCGATGGGATTTTCAGAATCAGGATACATGTCCGTGATGACAAGCAGCTTCTTCATTTTTCTATCTTCCAATGGGGTCTTTACATTTGCAGGGGGCTTTTTTGTCAACTGCTCTTTTGCCCCGGAAGCTCGCTCTGGCAATAAAAATCCTTTACAAAAACCTGCCCGGATAAAACAAGGGTAGCAAACAAGGGCAATTTGGCAGTGCCAATCTGGTAAGGTTAGCAAATGAAACACTATATGGAGATAGCGATGAAGAAGGTGAAACTGGGTTTGATCGGCTGCGGACGTATTGCGAAGAACCATTTGGACGCTGTGTCCCAGATCCCGGAAGCGGAATTTGTGGCGGTGGCGGATATCATTGCGGAAAAGGCGCAGGCCACGGCGGAGAGCTATGGCATCAAAGCAGTCTATACCGATTATCACGAAATGCTGGAGAAGGAAAAGCTGGATGCCATCAGCATCTGCACCCCCAGCGGGATGCACCCTCAAATGGGCATCGAAGTGGCGAAACACGGTGTGCACGTGATCACTGAAAAACCCATGGGCATCAATATCCAGGGCGCGGACAACCTGATCCAAGCCTGCGACCAGCACAATGTGCAGCTGTTCGTGGTGAAGCAGAACCGCCTGAACAGCACCATGCAGCTGCTCAAACGCGCCATCGACAAGGAACGCTTTGGACGCATCTATCTGGCCCAGTCCAATGTATTCTGGCATCGTCCCCAAACCTATTATGACGCCGAAAAATGGCGCGGCACCTGGGAATTCGACGGCGGCGCTTTCATGAACCAAGCCAGCCACTATGTGGATGCCCTCTATTGGCTGCTGGGAAATGTGGCCAGCGTGATGGCCTACACCGCCACCATGGCGCGCCGCATCGAAGCCGAGGATACCGGATGCGCCATATTGCATTTCCGTAGTGGCATCGTTGCCACCCTGAACGTCACCATGCTCACCTATCCCAAAAACTTTGAAGGTTCCATCACCATCATCGGTGAAAAGGGAACTGTCAAGGTTGGTGGTGTTGCCGTTAACAAGATCGAAAAATGGGAATTCGAAGACTATGACGACGACGACCGCATCGCCCAGGACGCAAACTACCAGCCACCCAATGTGTATGGATTTGGCCACAATCCCTATTACCGCAATGTGGTGGATGTCCTTCTGCAACGAGGGACACCTTCCACAGACGGCCGCGACGGCCGGAAATCGGTGGAGATCGTTCAGGCCATCTACCAATCCGCCAAAACCGGAAAACGAGTTTCCTTACCATTATAAATAACTTCATAAAGGAGATAAAATGAAGAAGATCGTAATACTGATCGGCCTTGTTGCCATCCTGGGCAATTTGTTCGCCATCGAGATCAACCTCAGCGACGGACGCAAATTCTCCGGCAAATTCCAGGAGATCAAGGATGGCATGATCATCATCATCGAAGGCAAAGTGGTGATGCAGATTCCCGTCCAGGAAGTGAAGATGATCATGGATGGGGGCAAGGATG
Source organism: uncultured Candidatus Cloacimonadota bacterium (assembly GCA_964631665.1). Classification (GTDB taxonomy): domain Bacteria; phylum Cloacimonadota; class Cloacimonadia; order Cloacimonadales; family Cloacimonadaceae; genus Syntrophosphaera. The sequence goes on from CAZVXK010000075.1 coordinate 6,380, forward strand.
TGACCAAGGATTTTCTCAAACCGAAAGTCCAGACCCTGGAGAAGCCCAAGCTGGATGACCATTTCCTGCAACCGGACGATTATTTTATCCTGGAAGACCCTCTGGGCAACAGCGCCTGGATCTATGTGTTCCTGGCCAAGATGATGACTCCGCCCAGCAAGGAAACCAAAGACCAGGCCCAGTTCATGATCGTGATGGACGGCGTAACCAAGTGGCACAAGGATTGGGTGAGCACCCATATCGCCACCAAGGAAGACATCAAACTGGGCAAAGAGGTGATCTTCATCGATCTGATGGATGCCAATGGCATCTACCGCGCCCCCGAATCGAACCAGGAAACCCGCCAAAGCTATTGGCTGATGAGCAGGATCACCGATCTTTCGGAGCTATTCAAGGGTTATGTGCTGGTGGGCGATGGCCTGCAAGTGAGCACCAAAGCCCTCCGGGTGCTGGACTGAGCTTGATCCTTTAATCCCTGGCGCCTTCAGAACCGCTGGCGCTTGATATCTGCCCGGCAATCTCTTACCATCTGCCGCACAGGAACCTGACCAATCGACAGGAACCTGGCAGGAAAATGGAAAGAGGTTTCCGGGCAGGCTTTCTTATCCCCCTGATTGCCCTATACTGAGTAGGAGTTGGTCAGAAGCGGGTCACCAGCCTGTTTCGGCTGGTGAGCCCAGACTGAGTCTGATAAGCTGGGATTGGGGCTATCAGGGACTTATCTGAAAGTAACTTCCATACAAAGTTAGAACAGCAGGCAACGCTCTGTCAGAGAGCGGATACCGTCTGATGCCCTGATGATGTAGATACCGGTGGGCAACCTGTTCCCGGATGCATCACAACCATCCCAAATCCACCCGGATCCAGCTCTGGAAACGGGAAGGTTCATCCTGACCGCCCTGCCTTTCAGATCATACACTGATACCTGGCAGGAATGGATCGCCCTGCCATCCAATCTGATGCTTAGCTCATGGCTGAAAGGATTGGGGGCGATAGTCATCCGGCTAAAGGAGGGAACTGCCGGATCGGACACCGCTGTGCCTTCCACTTCGATCCCCCACACCAGTTCATGCGCCCAATCAGCAGAACTGACCACGCATTTCACCTCATGCCAGCCCGCACTGGGGAAGCTGGTTTCGTAGATGAAATCGGCAGCCCCGGCCTGGAGCACCTCATCTGCATACCAACGAAATTCCAGAGGGGAGTTCTGAGCCTCGGCTTCCACAATGAACATCAGCGGTTCGTTCACTTCAGCCTGGAGGATTTGGGCAGGGTCAGGGGTGATGTTTCCGATCGACAAGTCCAGGATGCGCAGCGTGTCTATCGTAACCGGAATCAGGGGAAGGTTGTTGGCATCGGTGGGGACGGCTCCGATCGCCAGAACCACATCCAGGCCCTGGATCACCTTGCCGAAAATGGCGTAATTGCCGTCCAGATGGGGCTGTGGCGCCAAGGTGATGTAATATTGGGAGCCGGCGGAATTGGGCGCGGAGGTGCGCGCCATGGCCAGGATCCCCGCCTGGTCGTGATGCAGGTCGGGATGGAATTCATCGGGAATGGTATAGCCCGGGCCGCCATATCCGGTGCCATAGGGGCAGCCATCCTGGATCACGAAACCGTTGATCACCCGGTGGAAGATCAGTCCATTGTAAAATCCACTGTTACTGAGAGATATGAAGTTATTGGCAGTGATCGGCACCAACTGGTCATAAAGCTCGGCGGTGAAGACACCCATGGATGTGCTCCAACGGGCAAAACGCAATCCCGACAGTTGGGAAAACGACAGCAACACCAGTGCTGCCAACACAAGGCGGGACAGATGTTTCATGGCAAACCTCGGTCGTGTTTGATATTGCTTCCAGAAAATTCAGCTCCTGTTTTGTGACAAGCTTTTTCTGTCCGAGGCGGAAGTCTCAGCTCAGCAGTTCTTTGACAAATTCCGGCAGGGCAAAGCAGGCTGGGTGGATTTCCGGATTGTAATAGCGGAATTTGTTCCCGAAAGCGGAGATCCTCTTCAGGCAGTCAGGATCATGGGGAGAGTGTTTTTTACTGGCCAATTGGAACAGCCACAATCCTGCCTGATAGGTCTGGATCGCAGCCTGATAGGGAAACACGAATGGGAACAGCTCTTTCAGGGCCAGATGGGCGGAACGGATCACCGGCTGCAAGGCTTTGATCCAAGGGCTTTCGGACTGGATGCAGAGGATGCCGTCCTCCTTGAGAGCCTGCTGGCAATCCTGATAGAAACCGCGCTGGAACAAGCCTTCCGCCGCTCCCGCCGGATCGGTGGAATCCACCAGGATGAGATCGAATTCGCTTTGGTGCTCCTTCATATAGGCGATCCCATCCGCAAAGACCAGTTCCGTCCGCGGGTCCTGAGCCGCAGAAGTGAGTTCAGGAAAGAACTGGCGGCTGACCCGGGTGACCATTTCATCGATCTCCACCTGTACCACGCTCTGCACCCAGGGATGCATCAGCACGCGTTTCAGGGTGCCGCAATCCCCACCCCCGATGATCAGAACCCTTTCCGGCCGGGGATGGGTGAACAGGCTGGGCTGGCTGAGCATTTCGTGGTAGACGAATTCCTCGGAAGCGGTAAGCATCAGAACTCCGTCCAGCAGCATGATCCTACCAAAATCTGGATTCTGAACAATCTCGATCTTCTGATAACGGCTTTGCTCCTGATAGAGCGATCTGCTGATCTCAAAGGTCAATCCCAGGCTGGGGCTGTGGTAATCAATATGCCAGCGCCGGGCCATATCAGGCCACCTGTGGTTTGTGCAGCAGCTTGGTGCCGGGGGATTCGAACAAGCCCCGCTTCAGTTCCATATTGCTGCTGTGCTTGCTGCCAAAGGCTTGTTGCAGGTGTTGGAACAGGATCCAGGGTTCGATGGTCTCACCGCAAGTGAAGATGTCAACCGCGGCATAACCATATTCAGGCCAGGTGTGAATGGCCACATGGGATTCGGCGATCACCACCACTCCGCTCACACCAAACGGCGAAAAGGAATGGAAGGTGCTGGCCACCACAGTGGCCTGGCCCAGTTCACAGGCTTGCACCATGTGGCGGGCAATGTATTGTTCATCCTTGAGGAGGTCGGAATCGCACTCGTAGAATTCCACGAGAATTTGTCTTCCCAAAGCTTGCATGTAACACCTCTGTTTAAGTTTAAGGCTGTGTGATACAGCAGGTTGGAAGTTTATGAGAAGGGAAGTTTTTCGATGATTGTTGTTCCCTTCCGTCCTTGAACCAGGGTCTGTGAATCTGGCGCTGAAATTTAACAGCGGGAAAGATTCAGGCTATGATCAGGATGGAATGGAAATGCGGTTCCAATGTGGCGTTGAAGGCGGAAAGCTCAACTAAGACCTCCTTGTCGTCAACGCGTTCGGACAAACGCTCGAGCAGCCGTTGGTAATTGTTTTCCTTGCGCAAGCGGGACTGGCAGTATTGTAGTTTCATCTTGGCTGCTCCTTTTTTGTATTTGAGGTCAGGATTATCAACTGCCATTGATTGTCAACCGGAAAATTTGTCTGGCCCTAAGTGTTTGAGACAATAAGAGATCGCATGATACCCACAATATCCTCCGGCTCTTTGACCAGATAGTCCGGATCATAGCTGCACAGATGCTCCACGGTATGGAAACCCCAGCCGACACAGATCACCTTTATACCGCAGCGCCGAGCGGCAATGATATCCCGGGATTCGTCGCCTATATAGATCACCTCTTTCCTGTTTAATTTGTGTCGTCTGATCTGGCGCGCTATCTTACTGTGTTTCTTGAGGATGCCCCCTGTCCCTTCCGCCCATTCGAAGTAGTGGAGATGGTGATGCTCCAGAAAAGCCTGCACATTTTCGGTGTCGTTCGAGCTGAGCAAAGCCATGGGAATTCCAAGCCCGGAAAGACTTTCCAGCATTTCGGGAACGCCGGGGCAGGGATCAAGCTCGAGGATGATCTTGCGATATTCGGCCAGGACGATGGGAATGGCTCTGACCATCTTATGCAAAGGCAGTTTCACCTGTTTCAGGGCTTTGCGCCAGGGCCAGTTGCGCAGCAGGTCAAACTGCTCCCGGTTGACCGTGGCATAGCCATATTGGGGCGCCAGGCGGTTCAACATCTGATACAGCGGTTCCAGCGAATTGGCGATGGTACCGTCGAAATCGAAGAGCAGATAGGGCTTCATGACCGGCTGCCCTTCAGCTTCAACACCAGTTGATAAGCCTGATTGCGGTTGATGGCAAAGCGTTCTGCGGTTTCTTGCGCCAGCGCACGGGCGCTTTTCCCTTCCAAGAGGCCTTGATTCACAAAGTCCGCAATTGCATCCTGATCAATGGATTCCGTTTCCTGGTTACCTGAGATCAGGATCACGAATTCGCCCTTTTCTGTCACCTCATAATTCTGCAGCAGCGATCCCAGCTCCACCCTGATCAATTCCTCATGCAGTTTGCTGAGTTCCCGCGCCAGGCAGACCATCCGGGAACCGCAGACCCGATGGATATCCTCAAGCGTCTTGCGCAGACGGTGCGGAGCTTCGAAGATGGCGGTGGTATAGGGATAATCGCGTATCTGCTGAAGTTTGAGCAGCCGTTCTTTTTGCTTGAGCGGCAGAAATCCTAAAAACTGGAAGCAGGAGGCATCCAGACCCGAAGCCGTGAGAGCGGGGATCAGTGAATTCGGCCCGGGCAGGGGAACGATCCGGATTCCCTCCCGGATGGCGCTTTGCACCAGCAATTGGGCGGGATCGGAAAGACCGGGGCTGCCGGCATCGGATACCACCGCCAGGTCCTTTCCAGCCTTGAGCCAGGCGATGATATCCGTGCTGCGGGTCTTTTCGTTATACTTGTGCAGGCTGATCAGCCGGCGTGGTTTGATCTCGTATTGTGAGAGCAGGAACCGGGTCTGGCGCGTATCCTCGGCGGCGATCAATTCCACGCTTTGCAGGGTCTCAAGCGCTCTGCGTGTGATATCGCCCAGATTGCCGATCGGAACCGGCACCAGATATACGCAACCCGCCGCCATAATCTCCTTAAATCAATTTCAGCCGGGAACCCACTTTCTTGAAGGCAGCCACCGCCTGATCGAGATCCTCTTTGGTGTGGGCGGCCGAGAGCTGCACCCGGATGCGGGCTTTGCCTTTGGGCACCACAGGATAGACGAATCCGATCACATAGATCCCCTCTTCCAGAAGCAGGTCGGCCATCTTCATCGCCAGAGGTTCGTCATACAGCATCACCGGTACGATGGCGGTGTTCCCCTCCACGATGTTGAAGCCGGCGTTGATCATCTCCTTTCTGAAATATGCCGCATTGTTCCACACCCGGTCCCGCAGTTCGGTGGAGGCGGAAAGCATTTCGAACACCTTCAGGCTGGCGCCCACGATGGCGGGAGCCAGGGTGTTGGAAAACAGATAAGGACGGCTGCGCTGACGCAGCAATTCGATGATCTCCCGTCTGCCGCAGGTGAAACCACCATTACCTCCACCCAGAGCCTTGCCCAGGGTGCTGGTAATCACATCCACGCGTTTTTGCACGCCAAAATGCTCCGGAGTGCCGCGTCCGGTGGGTCCGATGTATCCGGTGGCGTGAGAATCGTCCACCAGTACCAACGCGTCATATTTATCCGCCAGATCACAGATCTCGGGCAGTTTGGCCATGTCGCCATCCATGGAGAATACGCCATCGGTGCAGACCAGGCGGTATTTTTGCTCCTGAGCTTCGATCAGCGCTTGTTCCAGTTCCTCCATGTTGGAGTGTTTATAGCGGTAGCGTTTGGCTTTGCAAAGCCGCACACCATCGATGATGGAGGCATGGTTCAGCTCATCCGAGATCACCGCAGATTCATCGTCCAGCAGGGGTTCGAACACACCGCCATTGGCATCGAAGCAGGCGGCATAGAGAATGGTATCCTCCATCCCCAGAAATTCAGCGATCCTATCTTCCAATTGCTTATGGATGCTCTGGGTGCCACAGATAAAGCGCACCGAGGAGCAGCCGTATCCCCAGGTGTTCATGATCTCCTGCGCGGCTTTGATGACCTCCGGATGGTTGCCCAAGCCCAGATAGTTATTGGCGCAGAAATTGAGCACTTCCTTGCCGGATTTCACTTTGATCCGGGCTCCCTGAGGAGTGGCGATCACGCGTTCTTTCTTATACAGTCCCTGGCTTTTCAGTTGTTCAGCCAGTTGCTGCAGGTCAGTTTTCATTTTGCCAAACATGGCAAACCTCCACACAATGTAAATTAGTTTTGAGCACTTTTTGGGGAAGCTTGAAAATGTCAATAAAAAAAGCTCCGCTATGGGAGCTTTTCAAATTGATTGGTGCAGAAGGCGGGACTCGAACCCGCACACCCGTTACAGGCACAAGATCCTT
>CAZVXK010000076.1:0-6833 GCA_964631665.1 uncultured Candidatus Cloacimonadota bacterium
GATCAGGATGGCTTGGGATTGGCCAGGATCGGCTCTGGATGGGGGTTTTGTCGTATCAGACACAAAAACGCCGGAACCTGGGCGCGGCCAGGTTCCGGACTGTCTTTCAACCTATCTCTTCCACAATTGCCTCGCAATCTCGCCTGTTTGCAGTTTCCTGATCGCCCAGGCTGCCACAAACCTCGCCTGCAGGCCATACAAATACTCCCGAACGATACAAATCAGCTCCCGCGATGCTTATCTATAACGCAAGAACTGTACCAATTGGAGGTATCGGCATAAGTGTTTGGAACAGAATGGAATATGTGATCGGAGCCAGAGCAGGGCGTGGTGAATAATACCACAACCCCCAAGCCGGCTCTCCTACTTCCGCAGGAGAATGCCCAGTGATGTTATCTTCTTGGCCAGATTGGACTTATCCATTCCCAGGCATTTGGCTGTGCGGCTGATGCTAAAATCACAGGCCTGGAGATTTTGCTGGATGTATTCTTTTTCAAATTGGTGAATTGCTTCGCGCAGAGAGGATTGGCTTCCTTCCAGGCAGGGTTGTGCAGCTTTGGCGGGAATCATGGTAAAATCCACCACATCCAGGACATCGGATTTGGTAAAAATCACCCCTTTTTCGAGGCAATTTTTCAATTCCCGAGCATTTCCCCTCCAGGGCTGGCTGGTGAGAAAAGCCAGGGCTTCGGGAGAGAGACTTTTGGGGATAATGTTGTTGGCGGAGCAGAATTGGGTGATAAAATGCTGGGCGAGGGCGGGAATGTCCTCCGGACGCTGGCGCAGAGGCGGAATCTCAATATGGATCCCATGCAGGCGATAGAAGAGGTCCTGGCGGAAGCGTCCTTCCTCCACGGCTGCCTTGAGGTTCTGGTTGGTGGCGCTGATCAGGCGGGTGTTTACTTTCAAGATCTTACCCCCCACCTTTTGCATTTCGCCCTCGGAGATCACTCGCAGCAGCTTCGGTTGCAGAGCAAGGGGCAATTCGCTGATCTCATCCAGAAAGAAGCTGGTGTTCTCGGCATATTCGAAGTAGCCCTTGCGGCTGCCCTGCGCATCGGTGAAAGCGCCCTTTTCGTAGCCGAACAGTTCCGCTTCGAACAGATCCTTGGGCACGGAGGCGCAGTTGATGCTGAGCATGGTCTTGTCACCGAATCTGCTGAGGCGGTGAATGGCCTGGGCTGCCAGTTCCTTTCCCACGCCGGTCTCGCCAGTGATCAGCACCGGAGTGTCGAAACCCGCGGCATGGATGATGCTGTCAAAGACCTTTTGCATCGCAGCGGACACGCCCACCATGGCGATCGCGGATTTGGCCAGGCGGTGCAAATTCCGTTCGCTCAACAGCCGTTCGCCCAGTTTGGCTATGCGTAAAAGCAGGTGCTCCGGTTCCAACGGTTTTTCGATGAAATCCGAGGCTCCGAGTTTCATGGCCTGGACGGCATCAGGAATATGTCCGGAGCCAGAAACCATCAGAACCTCCAGCCGGGGATAGTTGGCGTGGACTTCTTGCAGCAGGTCGAACCCATCCTGCAGCGAGGGGAAGTTCATATCCAGCATCAGGATGTCCAGATTCACCCGGGATAGCGCAAGCAACGCTTGTTCAGTGTTTTCCGCCTGGTGCACTTCATAGCCCGCCTTATGCAGCAAAGCTGAAACCAGGCGCAGAAAGATCTCATCATCGTCGGCGATGAGGATCCTGATCTTATTCATCGACACTTCCTTTCAGCCAGATCGACACCACCGTGCCCACCCCTTCCTCGCTTTGGATCTCAATGCGGCCACCCATGGACTCGATGATCTTCTTGGATTCCGGCAGCCCGATCCCGGTTCCATCTTTCTTATTGGTAAAGAAGGGTTTCCAGATCTCCTCCAGATATTTGAAGGGAATCCCCGAGCCAGTATCCTCCACCTCCACCAGCACGCTCAACGAATCCCTGGAGCCGTTGGGAAGGGAAAATTTCTTCACCGTGATATGGAGGGTTCCGCCTTCGGGCATGGCTTCCAGCGAGTTGGTGAGAACATTGGCCAGGGCTTCCTCGAACCGGATCGGCTCGAAAAAGGCTGCCACGGAGCTTAACTGCCAGTTCTTGATCACCTTCACCGTGTCCGGAATTTGCAGGTGGGAGAGGCAATGCTCCACCGAAGGGAGCAGATCCTGCTGTTTCAGATCGTAATCCCTTAGCTCGGAGAACCTCTGGAAGGCATGGGTGAACACCCTGATCTTCTCGATCTCGCCTCTCATCAGGGCAATATACTCCTGCAGAGCCAAATTCTGCTGCTCGCCCTCCTGCAGGTTGCCCAGCATCAGGATGATATTGGTGATATGGCGGCGGACATTGTGTGAGAGCCGGCGGGCAATATCCGCCCAGGCGATCTTCTCCCCCAGCACAGATTCCGGCTGCAGCAGTGGCACTATGGTGATCAGATAGCGTTTGCGCAAGCCATGCAGTTTGAACAGGTTCACTTGGTGTTCAATGCGGGTGTGGGGCAGTAGTTGCCGTGTGCTGTGAAAGTTGGTTTTTTCCCTTTTGATGCCGATCAGAGCATTATAGATGTCCGGAAAGCTCTCCCGCAGATCACGCAGTGGTAACTGACTCTTCCCATCCCCCGGTTCGGTGAGCAGGGATTTGACATACTGGTTGTAAAACACTATTCTCCGGGTGTTGGACAGTACCAGGATGCCCTGTTCCATACTGTTGACCGCTAGGATAAACAGTCGCTGGCGCCGCAGAGTATGGATCAGCAGCGCCAGGATGGTAAAGAAGAGGAAGATGCTGATCAACAGGGCATTGGCATCCAGCCAGCGATAGAGTAAGACCGGAACCGGTTCAGGCTGATAGTGGTAATAGTGCACCTGGGTGGGACTGCAGATGGCGATCAGCCGGTCTCTGCCGTGTCCCGTATCCACGATATGGGCGCTGATATTGGTTTGATCCCGGAAGGGATTTTTCAGCCTGGCCCGCACGGCAAGCTTGTCATCCAGGATCAGGAAATCGTCCTCGGCAGTCTGAGCCAGTATCTCATTCACCTGATTGTGGTTCAGGTCTCCCACCGCCCAGACCTTTTGGATGAATTCCTGTTTGTGCTCTGCCACCGGTTCCAGAGTGTCGTCCAACATCACCAATCCCCTCAGGCGGTCGATCACCAGGATGATCCGGCTTCCAGTGGCATCGCGGGTGTTGAAAAGCGCGGGAGAATAGAGTTTTTCGAAGGTGCTCGGAGTGGTCCAGCGCTTCTTTACTCTGAACATGTTTCCATTCCAACGCAGGACCTCCACCGAGTTGTTGATTTTCTGTGCGCCCCAGGTGATATTTACGGCATAGATCTCATTAATGCAGTCCTGATCATGATCCCAGGCTTGCAGAAAGATCTCGCCATAGCCGTCAAAACTGCGTCTCCGGTGCAGCAGTTCACCCTGGGGGCTGATCACCAGCAGCCAGCCGTTGGCGTCGTCCATGCCCAGTATCTCCTCCCGGCTGTTCTTAAAGGCATAGTTAGAACAAATCAACTCTGGATTGCCGTCTCCATCAAAATCATCCAGCAACACCGAGGCAAGGCTGGTGGGCAGATCCAGCCGCCATTTGATCCTGCCGCTCTCAAAATCGTATACCACCAGCCCGCGGGGATTCACCGTAAAGGCATCCAAGGCACGGCAAACCAATTCCAGAGAACCGTCCCCATCAATGTCCGCCAACAGCTCGGGCTGGATGTTGGCATACCATTCCAGATCAGGATTGTCCTGATGGCGGTCTGTCCTCCCGATTCCTTCAAACACCTTTTCCTGACGCTGCAAGGGCACTTGCCAGATATAATTCACCGCTGCCACGGTAACCCGGTGCTGGTCGTTGAAGCTGTAAAACAGCCAGCAACTGCCGTTCCGGGGATCGTTCAGCACCTTTAGGCCGCGAACTTTGTGGGGAACATTGATCTGGGAAATGATCCTGCCATCCAGGTCCTTCACCAGGACAGCGTGGAATTTGGCATTGATCGACTCTGCGGATATATAGAACTGTGCACCCTCGCCCTTCAGATCAGCAAACAGCCAGCTGTGGACCGGAGCGTCGTTGCGCGTGATATCGGCTATCCTGAGCTTGTGAGTGAGAAATCGCTTTTCTCCGCCGCACCCCTGCAGCAGGATCAAGATGATACAGGCACTACAAATCAATACCTTTTTCATTCTTACACCAAGATGTGAATTCATATAACCTTGCTATCTGAATGCTGGTATCTTGTCAAGAACAAAATTCACCGCAGACAGCCTCCTAATGTATCTTTTATAATATTCAGGTCATTGCGCATATGATCCTGTAATTCTGGGGAGAAGCCTCAAGCTTGGAGGATTGGGGCAAGACCGTCCCTGCTACCTGACGGGCTTCAGATAGATAGCGGATGCAGCCCGTAAGGGAGATTGGAGCAGAGCTTTGCCGCTGGTTTAACGCAGCAGGATCAGCTTTTTCGAACTGACCTGCCCTGTCGTGCGCAGGCAGCAGATATAAACACCGGAAGGCAGGCCACTGAGGTTCAAACTGCGCTCCTGCTCCCCGGGGGGGATCAGGTGCTGCTCCAGGCGCTGGCCACGCAGATTGTAAAGTTCCAGGCTGGCTGTTTCTGATAGTGCCACCCGGGCTTTGACTTGGATCCTCCCACCAGGCGGGACCGGGTTGGGCCAGGGATCATAGAGGAAAGAGCTGCCATTGGTTTCCGGCGCCAGCTCGTCATCGGCATCCGAACCAGAGAACGACAGCTTGGCCACATAGATGTCAAAGCCGCCGCTGGTGGCAAGTGAGATCGGGCCGAACCAAGCCGTGTTGGAGAAGTAACCGTGCAGAAAGATGTCAGAGTTGCCATCCAGGGCGATGCCATAGCCGAAGTCGTTGTGTATGCTGCCCGCCTCCACTGCCCAAATCCAGTTTCCGGCATTGTCCAAGCCTGCGGCGAAGATATCGGACAGGCCCCGGCCAGTAACTTCGATGGTGCCGAAGGCGATGGTGTCTTGGAAATTGCCGGTCACATACACCCCGCCGGCGTCGTCCATGGCAACTCCCAAGCCCGTGTCGGTGCCGATGCCTCCAGCGTGGTTGGCCCACAGCCAGTTGCCCTGGGTATCCAGTTTGGCCACGAACACATCATGCTGCCAAGTTACGCTGGTGAAGCTGAAGTCGCCATAATGGGCGGTGCCATAGAACAATCCAGTGATGCAGGAATTACCGCCGGAGTCCACGGCAATGCCCCAGCTTTCATCGTAATATTGATCGCCGCCTCCGCCTTTGGCCCAGAGCCAGTTGCCAGAGCTGTCCAGCTTGGCGGCATAGACGTCGTTGGAGCCCAGGCTGCTCAGGCTGTGGGTGCCAAAGGTGGCATTCCCGCGGAATGTCCCGGTCGCATAGATATTGCCGGAGGCGTCAATGGCCACATCCCTGCCCTCATCAGCGTTCGTGCCGCCGGCCTTTACTGCCCAAAGCCAGTTACCCGCGGTATCCAGCAGGGCCACATAACTATCCGTGTAGCCATATGGAACCAGTTGGGTGGCACCGAACCAGGTGGTGTCATAGATATATCCGGTGATGCAGGCGTTGCCCGCGGTGTCCACGGCGATGCCATAGCCCTGGTCCTCGCCGGTGCTTCCTGCTCCCACGGCCCAGAGCCAGTTTCCGTTCGTGTCCAGCTTGGCGGCAAAGATGTCCCGGTTTCCATTACTGGTCAACTGGATGTCGCCAAAGTTGGCGGTGTTTTTGTAACTGCCGGTAAGATACACGTTCCCGGCATTGTCCACGGCTATATCCCGGCCAAAATCCTCGCCGCTGCCACCGGCTTTCACGGCCCAGAGCCAGTTGCCGGAACCATCGAGCTTGGCGGCATAGATGTCATAGTCGCCGCTGCTGACCAGGGTGGTGGAGCCAAAGACGGTGGTGCCATCGAAGTGGCCGGTGACATACAGGTTTCCCTGACTGTCGGTGGTGATGGATTGTCCGCATTGAGCGCCCCCGCCGGTGGCGGTGGATACCCAAAGCCAATCGGGAGTGGTTTGGGCGCTTAAACCGAGGCAGGTTGCCAGCGCAATGCAGCAGAGCAAAGTTCCCATCAGATTTCTCATTTCTTCCTCCTGTGCTTGACGAAATGCTTCATGTTGTTAGAAAAATCGAATACAGTGATGTGTCAAGCAATATTTCACACGGGGAAGGGATTGCTTTGATTATTAGAAAGCTGAACTCATTGATTCGCTTGAACTTCCCACCTTCCAAACGAAAGGATTTGGGCCAGAGAATGAAAGAAGGCAGCTTTCTTTACATGAGTCATTCAAATAGAAGAGTTTGTTTGAAAATGAATACCCTTGGGGAAAATCCGCAGCCTAAGCTTTGTCGTTGCCGGAGGAGGGGAAAAATTGCCAGTTGGCAGACCGCGGAAAGATATGTTCCCAGATTTGGAACAGCTTTTGCGTAAAGCAATAACAGCTAAAAATCAGGCTCCGGGTAAAGCCACACCTGGACAATCCAGCTGCCAGCCTGGCCGGGGCCATGAATCAGGAGCTTTGTTGTGAAAAGACTTTTATTCGTTCTGAGTGTTCTTTGCATGATTGCCGGCCTTGCTGCCGAAGCGATCCCGGGCAGTTCCAACCGGGAACGGCCCCTCTATGCCAGCGATTTGGTGAAGGTGAAACTCACCGCAGAGGCAGCGATCAGAAGCAGGCTGCCCATTGGCCTGTATGAAGAGACCACCGGCTTTGGCTGGGAGGAATTGGACCTGCTGCTGGCCGAGGTTGGCGGCACAGCCGTGATCAGGGCGCACCGCCGCCTGAAAAACAAAGCCTGGGAAAGCGAGCACGGCTTTGACCG
>CAZVXK010000076.1:6933-12549 GCA_964631665.1 uncultured Candidatus Cloacimonadota bacterium
ATCATCATTGCCATCATCGACAGTGGCGTGAATTACAACCACCCTGATCTGGCCGACAATTGCGTTGCCGGCTATGACTATGGTTCCAACGACGACAATCCCATGGATTCCAATGGCCACGGCACCAGTTGCTCCGGGATCGCCGCTGGCATTACCAACAACGGGATCGGGGTGGCCGGAGTTGCCGGCGGCTGCAAGATCATGCCGATCAAAGTGATGAACAATTCCGGCTCCATGACCTTCACCTATATCACCAACGGCATCACCCATGCCGGGGACAATGGCGCGCATGTGATCAGCATGAGCCTCGGGGCGGAAGGCGGCACCGACGAAGGCGACAACCCCGCCTGCGACAATGCTCTCTATTATGCCTACAATTCCGGCTGCGTGATCTTTGCCGCCACCGCCAATTCCAATGCCGCTGCCATTGCCTATCCTGCCAACCACACCGCAGTGATCAGCGTGGGCGCCGCCAGTCCCACCGGTCAGAGGAAAAGCCCCAGCTCCTCCGACGGGCAGAACTGGTGGGGTTCAAACTATGGTGTGAATATCCAGGACAATCCCAAAGCGGTGGACATCATGGCAGCCACCATCCTGCCTGCCACCACCGTGAACGGTTCCTACAGCACCAATTTCAACGGCACCTCCTGCGCCACACCCTATGCCGCCGGCGTGGCAGCCCTGGTGCTGTCCAAAGATTCCGCCCTCACTCCGGCCGAGGTGCGCACCATCCTCACCACCAGCGCCACGGACATGACCATTGACGGCGGTCCGGGCTGGGACCGTTATACCGGTTATGGCATGGTGAATGCCGATGGCGCCCTGGCCTTGGTGGCTCCCGGTGTGCCCAACTGCGTGATCACCGCGCCGGAAAACAACTCCGGCCATGAACTGGGCACCCAGGTGAACGTGGAGGTGAACGCCACCGATGACGATGGCACCATCGTGAGCGTGGATTTCTACATCGGCTATGGCATCACCCCCCTGCACACAGACTATTCCGCCCCCTATTCCTGGACTTGGGACACTGCTGGCCTTCCTCCCGGGGAATATATCATCCGGGCTATAGCGACCGACAATGAGGGAAATTACCGCCAGTCCGCCATCACCGTGCTGCTGTTGCTGCCTGCCCATGAGGGATTCGAATCGGGCCAGTTCAGCCTCTATGCCTGGCAGAACCAGGGTCCCAGCCCCTGGACCGTTCAATCGGTGGAAACCTATTCGGGCTTCTATGCCGCACAGGCCGGAGCGATCAGTCATAATCAGAGCACCTCGCTCAGCCTCGATCTGATCATCACCGAACCCGGTGAGATCAGCTTCTTCCGCAAGGTCTCCTCCGAAGCAAATTACGACTTTTTCCGCTTCTATATCGACGGAGTGCAGCAGGATCAATGGAGCGGCAACCAGGACTGGGCGATCCAGAGCTATCCGGTCCAGCCCGGATTCCGCACCTTCAGCTGGGCCTATGTCAAAGACCAGGGCACGGTGAGCGGAAACGACACCGCCTGGCTGGACCATATCGTCTTCCCGCCGCACAACGCGCCGCCGGCTGCGCCCTCCAACCTGACGGCTTTCCCCGTTTCCCCCACCCGCATCCTGCTCACTTGGACCGACAACTCCACCGATGAGGAGGAATTCTATATCGAAACCCTCACCGGCAATGTATGGAGCCTGATCGACTGGGTGGAAGAAAATGGCACCGTCTATACCGGCAGTGGCCTTACTCCCCTCACCACCTACAGCTACCGGGTGAGAGCCTATAACTCCAACGGGAACAGCAACTATTCCAATGTGGCCAGCGTAACCACCCTGGGCAGTGACAGCCCGGACAACGTGGTGGCAACCGCCCAGGGCAATGTGGTGAACCTGGTGTGGGACACCCCCCCGGCCGGTGCGGACAGTTACCAGCTCTGGCGCTTTGAATTGGTTGGGGGCAGCCTTCAGAACGGTGTCCTGCTTACCCCCGTTCAGATCATCACACCCGGCTTCACCGATAACGACTGGCATCTGCAACCCGCGGGGAATTTCCTGTGGAACGTGGTTGCCATCAATGGCAGCATCCTGTCCTATCCCTCCCTGTCCAATCTGCTTTCGAAACCAGCCAATGGCACCGTTATCGGCAGTGTTACCGATCTGGCCGGATCACCGCTGGAAAATGCCTGCGTGAGCTGCGACATCGTTTCCGCCTCCACAAATCCCGACGGCTCCTATGCCCTCTCCCTGTTGCCGGGCAGTTACAGCATCACCGCCAGCCATCCCAGTTATCAATCCGTCACCCTGGACAATGTGCAAGTGAGCTCTGACCTGAATTTCATCGCCAATTTCCAGCTTCCCTTGCTGCAGGTAGAAACGCCTGCCTTCGATCCTGAGCCGGGGGATTACTCCTCGGCGGTGGATGTGGCGCTCAGTTGCGCCACTGAAAGCGCCGAGATCCGTTACACCCTGGATGGTTCCGAACCCGGCCCCACTGCGGAGCTTTATACCCACCCCATCCATCTGGAGGCGACCACCACCGTCCTGGCCCGCGCCTTCAAGGACGGCTATGCGGATAGTGAAATTGCAGAAGGTGTTTACAGCATCACCGTGTCCAACCAGGATCCGCTGGCTCCTGCCCTGGCCGGCATCCAGAGCATCTATCCCAATCCCTTTTCCGGCACTGCCCAGATCCGGCTCCAGCTCAAACCGGGCACGGGGGACCACACCCTCAGCATCTACAACCTGAGGGGCGAATTGGTCGACCGCAACACCATCAGCCAGAAGGGCGAGCTCACCCTCACCTTTAGTGGCAGGGACAGCCAAAACCGCAGGCTGGGCTCCGGCATCTATCTCATCCGCCTGCAAGGCGAGGGACTGGATCAGGTGAGAAAGGTGGTGCTGCAGCGATAGCCGCTACAGATCCTGATTTCGCACTCTGCCACTGAACCTCCTGAGGTAATGGTTCCCTACTGGATGGGGGAAGGTCTGTCCCGGATCGCCTCAGCTTACAGTTTCAAATCGAAAGCATAACGGTAGCCGACCGAAAAGCCATAGCGATGGGGCTTTTTCACGGGATAACCGATGGACAGCAGTTCCTCGGTGCGCCCAAAGATCCCGGAACTAAGTTTATAAAGCAGATCGGCATCGAAGCCATGCTGCTTCTTGCTGCCGAACATCACTTGGGCTCCCAGGCCGGCGGTGAAACCGGTGTAGGTCTCCCGTTTTTCCGGCTCGTTGGGATCCTTCACCACCACCACTCCATTGACCCCATAGAGCAGGGTAAACTGGGGACGGAAGGTCTTGTTCCGGGAGCCATGCAGATATTTGCCACCCATGGCATAACCGGCGGAATAGCCAAAGGAACCGATCCCGGCAGTGAGCGCAACGCTATCCCAGAAATAGACATCGGCATTCACCCCGATCCCGCCATAGGGTATGCCATAGCCGATACCCAGGCTGCCGCGTCTGCCGGTCTGAGGCTGCAACAGCATTTCCTCCATCTGGGCCTGGACCAAGGCCACGCTCAGCCATGCCAATATTATGAGCAACAAGTGCTTGGCACTCATCTTCCTTCCTCCCGCTGCGCTGATTGTCTCTATGCTTGCAGCAAAGCAGCCGGCTCTGTTTTGTCAAGGACTTTCCCTGTGCGGTAAATGCTTTTTTTTCAATAAGGGAACGATGGATTCCACTGCGCTGCACGCGCATCGCTATGATCTATTTCCCCCTGTAGGGCTGGCTGGGAGGCGAATAATTCCACGCCCCTGAAAACAAGTTTTCTCCACTGAGCATTAAAAACTCCGCTGTTTGAACTTCGCTGAAAATGGGTTTGCCAATCGTCCATGATAATCTGCTGTTTGAAGTACATTTGTCCTTATAATATGATGTCTATGTGTAATTTACGCAGGACAAATGAACTCCATAACAGCCTTGCTTTTCATATAAAACATCATTTGCCAATCACCTGTGTCGCCCCTCCGGGGCTTGGTCGGAAAATGGGGTTATCCTTCCCCAGGGTTCCGCTACGCTCCACCCTGGGCTATGTTTGTTTCGCCCTCCGGGCTTTTTTCACAGCTTCTTTGGCTGGTCATGACCGGTTCTTCCTCCGCCCTGATCAAATATCAGTTTCGCGAGTCTCTGGTGGGCAGAAAGCAGGTTTTCGAGCTCTATCCCCTCAGTTTTGATGAATTCCTGCGTTTCAAGGAGGAGAGCGCACTCTCGGGATCCGGTCTGCGCGCCCCAGATGATATACCCGCAGTTTTCCATCGCAGGTTGTCTGCCCTGGCTGAGGAATACATGCGATTCGGGTCCTATCCCAAGGTTGTGCTGAGCCCGGATAGCGATGCCAAACAAACTATCCTGCTCGATCTTGGCTCATCATATATACTCAAGGACATCAAGAACCTGTTTAAAATAGGGAAGATCGATCAACTGAACCATCTGGTCCGCTATCTGGCGGCCAACATCGGTAAAGAGATCAGCCTGCACAGCCTGGCGACAGAGCTTGCCCTGAATCGCGAGACGCTTGCCAACTACATCAGGATGCTTGAGGAAAGCTACATCATCAGGATGATCCGGCCTTTCCACCACAATCTGGATACAGAGCTGAGAAAAAGCCCCAAGGTATATTTCATGGATACCGGGATCAGGAACATCCTCATACCCGATCTCAATGCCCTGGATCTGAGGGCAGACAAGGGAGCATTGTTTGAGAATTTCGTGTATCTGAACCTGTTCCACAACGCCGGTCAACTTTCTGAGATCCGCTATTGGAGAACCCGAAACAAGCAGGAAATTGACTTCATCGTCAAAACAGACAATACCCTGCGTGCCTTCCAATGCAAGCTCAGAAGCGGCAGAAAGGTCAGCTACAAGGCATGGCTAAACGCTTATCCGGAATCCACCTGCAACACTGTGGTGCTGAGCGGCGCCGATCCTGAAAAATCAGAGCTGTTCGGCTGGCAGAAGCTGATCTGAGGCTTGACCCGATCTGGTGGCAACTACCTGTCTAAGTATCTATTCCTGAACTTGGCTGTCACCGGATAGCCTGGCCAGCCCTGCCCGGACTCCAGGTGATGGTCTTGGCAGGGAGGGCGATGAAACAGACCCAACCACCTGCTCATTGCCCTGTAATCTGTTGAATCCTATATATATGCACTTCCGGTAGCAGGACTTCAGGGCGGCCATTTCTTCACTTGTTCCCAGCATTTCTTCCCTCATCTATCTTCAAGCGGCGGTCTTGGCGATGGTCTCGGGGGGGTGGTCTCCAGTGTGGTCTCCAGTGGAAGTCTCAGGGTGATTTCACGGTCGGCTCCCGTTAGCAATACGGAATCATTACGGAGTCATTACGGATTAACTCCGTAATGACTCCGTAATGATTCCGTATTGCTAACGGGAGCCATGAGGATTCCAGGCATCTTGCCTGGCGGGTGTGAGCAGGTGTGAACACCCCCGGGAGCTCACATTAGAGTCGCATACACCATGGGGCATAATCCAGGGGAGCGCATATCAGGGGTGGCGAGCTCCTGTTCGCCACAGCGGCCGACAGGCCGCTTTGGATATAACAAGCTCCGCAGGAGCGAAACAACCATAGCCCAGGGTGCAGCGCAGCGGAACCCTGGGGTAGGGTGACCATAGTTATAT
>CAZVXK010000077.1:0-12446 GCA_964631665.1 uncultured Candidatus Cloacimonadota bacterium
ATTACGGAGTTAATCCGTAATGACTCCGTAATGATTCCGTATTGGTAACGGGAGCAGATTGGGGGAGAGGGGGGGGGTCATTTGGTACGCAAATAACAGACCAGAGACTATACACGCGAGGCTATGTGGTTGTTATCATTAGGTTTAGTAAAAGATCAAACTAATTTACCCTCAGTTCAGTTTGTCCGAGCATAACCCAGCATCGTTTATGCGAAGAACGCTCTGACCAGATCCCGAATCTCTTCAGCGCTGGTGGCATGGTTGATCTTCTGGCGCAATTCTGCTCCCCCCACCAATCCCTTGGTGTAGTGGCAGAGCTGGGAGCGCAATTCCTTCACCGCCACAGCCTCCCGTTTATAGCGCAGGGCATGTTCGATATGCTGTAAGATGGTGTCCCGCAAGGTGTCACGGGTGATGGGAGAGTAGTCACCGCATTCCAGCAACTGCCGGATCTGCTTAAAAATCCAGGGTTTGCCCAAAGCGCCGCGTCCGATCATCAAGCTGTTGCATCCGGTTTCGCGATACATTTTCAGAGCAGCCTCGGGGGAGCCGATATCTCCGTTTCCGATCAGGGGGATGGCAAGCTGCCGTTTCAGCTCTGCAATGTGCTGCCAATCCGAGAGCCCGGAAAACTGCTGGGATTGGGTGCGGGGATGGAGGCAGAGGAAATCCGCACCGGCATCCTGGAGGGCGAGCCCAAACTCGAGATAGTTCAGAGAAGAAGCATCCCAGCCGCTGCGGAACTTGGCCCCCACCGGGCAGGAACCAGCCACGGCGGATTTGACCTCCCGCATGATCGCGGCTGCCAGTGCGGGCTTTTTCATCAGGGCGGAACCCGCTCCCCGCTTTACAACCTTCCGCACCGGGCAACCCATGTTCAGATCGATGAAATCGGGATTTACCGTGAGGCAATACTCCGCCGCCTTGGCCATCACATAGGGTTCGGAACCGAAGATCTGGATGCCATAGGGACGCTCCACCTGCTCAAACAAGATGTATTGGCGGGTTTTCAGGGAATCCCGGACCAGCCCGTCGGCACTAACCATCTCGCTGACCAGCACATCCACGCCCCAGGTTTTGCACAGGGTGCGGAAACCCCGGTCGGTATAGCCTGCCAGGGGTGCCAGCCAGAGTTTCTTATCGGTGAATTTACCCGCTTTGTTGAAACCCAGGCTCAAGCTCCTGTTCCGGCATAGATCTTTTTCAACGCGGCCAAATCCACCTCATCGATCTGAGCGGGATCCATGAATTGGGTGGCAAATTCCTGATACAGTCCGGAATCCAGGAAGAAATCCAGCAGATCTTTGTCCAGGTCGCCATCCTTGACGCAGAAAGCCATTATCCGCAGGGATTCGGTGAGGGTTTTGGCTTTTTTATAGGGACGGTCGGCGGCAGTGAGAGCCTCGAAGATATCGGCCACGGCAATGATGCGCGATTGCAGTGAAAGCTGCTCGGCAGTGAGACCCATGGGATAGCCCCGGCCATTGAGCTTTTCGTGGTGTTGGGAAGCATAATAGGCCACATTTTTGTATTTTTTGGGGAAAGTGAGTTGCGACAGCATGTCCCAGGTTACCGAAACATGGGCGCTCATCTGTTTGATCTCTTCAGGGGTGAGGGTGCCACGGCGGATCTTAAGATTGTATTTCTCTTCCTCCGTGATCAGGAAATACTCCTTCCCCTCATGGCTGAATCTGATCTGTGCCAGCCGTTCGATCCGCTCCAGATCGCCGTCGGGCAGGAATTCTCCACCTACATTGACGCGTTTCACAAAGGCAAATTGCTCATCCAACCATTGTTCGACCTCCACCGGATCGACCTCTTCGCCAAATTGGGTTTTCACAAAAGAGCCGAACTCGTCTCTTTCCAATGTGTTACGCAGCAAAGTGCAGAGCAGCTTGACATGCTCGAAACGGAGCTGGACATAATGTATCCGGTCCATGATGGATTCCAGCTTGGTGCTTTTGTCCATGATGAATTCAGGGGTGATGATCTTGCCCACATCATGCATCAGGCCAGCCATGGAGAGCTCCTTGAGCTCGTTGGCGGTGAAACTGAAGCCGGAAAATTTGCCGGTCGTGGCTGCATTGATCTTCAGGGCGAACATATCGGTGAGCCGGGCAACCCGTATGATGTGATCGGAGGAGTATTTGGACTTACGTTCGATGCCCTTGGCGATGGAACGCATAAATTGCATCAACAGGGTTTCCAAATTTTCGATCAGCTTGCGGTTGGAGAGGGCTATGGCAGCCTGGGACGCCAGGGAGTTCAACATGGTGCGGTGTTCTTCATTGAAGGAGACGATATTACCACTCTCGTCCATCGCGTTGATCATCTGGATGATGCCCAGCACCTCATCCTCGTGGTTCTTCAGCGGGATGGTGAGCATGGATTTACAGCGGTAGCCATAGGTCTGATCGGTCTTGATGGTTCCGCTGATGTCATAATCCTTGGTTTCATAGACATCGTCAAAACAGAGGCACTGCTTGCTGTGATAGACAGAGGTAACGATATGGCTGGTGCGGGGACTGCCATCCTCACCAAAGAGCGGGATCGTGGGCCAGTTCACCTTGCCGTGGCTTCCGCCCTGGCGCATGTTCATAGTGCGGTTGTACACTATCTCGAACTCCAGTGCCTTCTCATCAGCGGAAACTTTGTAGATGGTGGCTCCGTCCGCATTGGTAAATTCAATGGCCTCCACCAGGATCATGTCGAAGATCTTGTCCAGATCGGTTTCCGAGGACAAGGCTTCGCCGATCTGGGTGAGGCGCCGGATATGCATCACCTGCGCTTCCGCCAGATTGTTGATGGTTTCCACCACCTGGTTGAGCATGTTGTTGATTTCGGTATTGTCGCTAAACTGATACATGATTGGACTCCTATATTCGCTTGAACAGCATATAGTTGGGTTCATAGCCCAGCCGGCGCTGCTCGGTCTCGTACCAGGTGACGACATGATCGTCCAGGCTGGGGCTTTTTTGAATGGGATGGTCGTGCAGGGAAAGGAAATTGGGATTCTTCACAAATTCCTCGGCGATCCAATTGGCATATTCATCGTGATCGGTGGAAATATGCACCTGGGCATCTGCTGCCAACACCGTAGCCAGGGCAGTCAGGAAATTCTGCTGGATCAGCCTGCGCTTGTGATGACGCCGTTTGGGCCAGGGATCGGGATGTTGGATGAAGGCACCTTCCACCGATTCGGGTTTCAGATGTTGCGCTATATTGGCATTGACCAGCAACCGGACAAGGCGGACATTGGGATGCTGCTCTGGGGAGAGCTTCTTCAGGGTGTTGCGGATGCGTTTCTCCGCCGCTTCGAAACCGATGAAGTTCCAGGTTGGATGCAAAGGTGCATATTGGGAGATGAATTCCCCCTTGCCGCAGCCGATCTCGATATACAGGGGATTGTCGTTCTGGAAAATGGTTTGGGGATCGAGGAAGGTGTCGGTGAGTTCCAGCAGGAAATAATCCCGGTCACTTAACATCTTCGGTTTCATCCTCCTCGTCATCCAGGATGCGGCGGCGTTCGGCTTCCTTGAGCAGCTTCACTTCACGCTGGACGATGATCAGATCGGCCAGAGACATGCCAAAAGTGATGAAAACAAACAGGATGATCGAACTTACGAAGAGGCTGGTCCAGGCATCGGAGGAAAAGGGTTGCCCCGTAAACAGATAGAGGCTTCGATAGTATAAAGTCAGCAGAGCTGCCCCCACGATGGAAACCAGCACCATCCGGAAACGGAGCAAAGATGGATTGAAGAACAAGTATCGTATTGCCAAGGATAGCAGAACGGCAAATAGCAATCCCGGCAGATAGAACCGGATCAGGCTGAGGCCAACATAACTGTGACCCCAAAGCGAAAAGAGCAGGGGCAGGAGCAAGATAGCGATCCAAACCAGAGTGCTTTTCAAATAATGATACAAAAAGGCAATGACGCCTGCCAGGATAGCTATATAGAGCGAGATCTCCAGATTGCCGATCCCCTGCTTCCGGGTGGGGTGCTCAGAACGGGCAGTTTCGGAACGGTAGATCTGAACCGGTCTGTTCGAACTGAACTGGTCTTCGGTGCTGGTTACCGGAACTGGGGTCTTTTCCTTTCCGGTGCCATAGAACAGGCTTACTCCCAGATAGGTGACCACCAGCGGCAGTATCAATGCCAGCAGCATAAGTGGTTTGAAAATGCGGTGTTCCATTTATATCCTCACAGATTTTTATTGACGTGAAAATGAAAATCCATTTTATGGCAAGGCAGATGGATGTCAATAACAATTGTTCTGCGTCCAGATGAATCAACACCGAAGAGATGGTTGCAGAGGATTCCTTTTCGGTTCACCATGGGAGATTCAATGCTCAATATTGTGAGAAATTTGCGGCAGAAACTTGCCAAGACCAAGAGTGGCTTTCTGGGCAGGATTGCGGAAGCGGTCAGCCTGCGGGGGAAAGTGGATGATGAACTGCTGGAGGAGATCGAGGACATCCTGCTGCGCTGCGATACCGGCGTGGAAATGACTCAGTTGATAATAGATCGCCTTAAGGACCAGATCAGGGTGGAACACATCACCGATCCGGAGCTGGTGCTGATCTACCTCAGGGACATCATGCAGGAGATCTTGCTCAGGGAGAATGAAGAGATTGAAGACCTGTTCGAACAGCCGGATGCCCGGCCCTATGTGATAGTATTCGTGGGCGTGAACGGAGTGGGAAAGACCACCAGCATCGGCAAGGTGGCATACCGTTTTCATCAGATGGGAAAGAAGGTGATGATCATCGCGGGTGATACCTTCCGGGCTGCCGCGATCGAGCAGCTTTCGATCTGGGCGGAGCGGGCCCAGGCCGCCATAATCCGTTCCCAGGCGAATGCAGATCCGTCCGCCATTATCTATGACGGGATCAATTCCGCCCTGGCGAAGGGCTATGACGTTGTATTAATCGATACGGCGGGGAGGCAGCATACCAGGGACAACCTGATGAAGGAGCTCAGCAAGATCGACCGCACCATCAAGAAGTTGATTCCGGATGCCCCACATCAGGTATTGCTGGTTCTGGACGCCACCACTGGGCAGAATGCCATATCCCAAGCGACCAATTTCGATCAGGCGATCAAATTGACAGGACTGGTTCTGGCCAAATATGACGGCACTTCCAAAGGCGGGATAATCTTTAACCTGAAACACAACCTTAACCTGCCGGTGAAACTGATCGGTGTGGGTGAAGGCATCGAGGATCTGGAGGCATTTAAAGATATTCCCTTTATCAAAGCCTTCTTCACCACCGGCAGCGGTGATGCAGATGAGGAATGAGTATCATGCTTTCAGGCCAATGAGGAGCCGCCATGCCATATCTTGAGGCCGCCCACAGCGAACAATTCCACCAACATCTGCTGGAATTGATCGCCGAATCCCCTGGTGTCAAAGCCAGGCTGCTTTTGCTGCGTCAGGTTTTGGAGGCAATCTATAAGACTCTGAGTGAAGATTCCCGGATCAGTTTCAATGGACTGTTCGCCCGGATGCAGTATGTGAACGAAGCCATTTCGCTACCGGGAGAGATCGCTGCCCAATTGCACAGTCTGCGGATTCTTTGCAACAATGCTGCCCATGAGGCAGATTTCAAGGCGGAGGAATCTGCCTTCTATTCAGGTGTTTATGCGATCCGGCAGTTGCTGGTCTATCTGAATCCGGAAGTCAGCGAAGCAGGGCTGGAGGAATATCTCGCCAGGCACAATGCCAAGCCTTTTGGCAAGCTAAGCCCCAGCCGTAAGGCGAGTTTCAACTGTGTGGTGAACCGATTCAAGCCTTATATGGTGGATTCCGAGGCCAGGGGACTGGAATTGACTGTTTTCGACGAGAGCGGAATGGAATGCTCCATTCTGCTTCAGGATGAGGATGCCGAGGGCAGACGCTGGAGTTGGCTGAACAAGGTGCTGTGGAAATACTCCACCCTCAACTGCCTTAACCTGACAGCGATCCAGGGCAGGGAACACTGCTATATGGGCAATCCTACCACCCTGATCGTGGTGGAGCCGGATTTCCTGATCGATGCCAGTGGTGTGGCGGAATGTTTCTGCAGGCAGGGCATGAAACCTGAGTACTTTGTGGTGAAACAATTGCTGAAGGAAGCCGCCACCGAGAAATTGCTGCAGGGAACCATGGTAAATGGCATCCTGGATGAATTGATCCACACCCCCCAGGCGGATTATCCTTCTTTGTTTAGAAAAAGCCTGGCCAATCAACCGATCTCCATGGTTGCCTTGGGTTTGGAATCGGCCATGAATATCTATGATTGTGTGCAGCATACACATTTGCCTCAGATCAGGGAATTCGCCCTTTCGGTGCAGGATTGCGAGGTTCAACTTGAACCCTCCTTCATCTGCCCGGAATATGGCCTTCAGGGCAGATTGGATGTGCTTTATCACCAGGATGGAAAGCCCCATATCGTGGAGCTGAAAAGCGGTTCCCCACCTCATTATGATATCTGGATCCAGCATCAGATGCAGGTGATAGCTTACAACATGATCATCCGCAACTGCTATCAGAACGCTTCCCGCGGCAGCAGTTGCATACTCTATTCCGCCTCGCCGGACAATCCATTGCGGCATGTGGTCAATACCGTTCTGCTGGAGCAGAATCTGCTGATGTGCCGCAACCGCATTGTGGGCATCATGCACAACCTGGCGGTTAATCCCGAGGTCTTTTTCAACTGGCTGAAACAATTGCCTGAAAGCTCGGATACCAATTTCATGCAAAGGAATCTGCAGGATATCGTGACTCTGCTCAATTCTCTGGAAGAACATGAATATGAATGGTTCCTGGGTCAGATCAGCCTGCTCGTCAGGGAGATCTGGAGCGTGAAAACGGGTGGTCTGAAGGTGGACAGCATCTATGGCCACAATGCCCTCTGGCAGCAGAGCGTTACGGTCAAGCAACAACGCTATCGGATCATCAGTGAGCTCAGGATCAGCGGGATCGATTTCAACTGCATCAGCTGTGAGCTATCCTCAGCGGAGCAAATCACCGATTTTAGGATGAACGACATCGTGGTGCTCTATCGCGAGGCAATCCCCATCAGCAATCAGGAAATCTTGCGGGGGGTGATCACCGACCTCGATCCCACCCGGATCGAGATCACCATCCGGGGAGGCCTCAGCCCCAAACACGAACTATTGGGATCAGAGAATTGGGCTGTGGAACATGATATCTTGGAAAGCTCGCTCTATTCACCTCTGGGCTCCATCTTCAGCTTCCTGCGTTCCACCTCTGCCAAGCGAAATCTCTTTTTAGGGCTCGACAAACCTGAAATCACCAGTTCGATTCCGCCTGCCGACGACTATTTGGAGGAAATCTGCAATCGCATGGCATCCGCTGAACAGTACTATATCGTTCAGGGTCCTCCCGGAACCGGAAAAACCTCAGGCCTGCTGACCAAGTATATTGGCCGCTTGTATAATGACAGCTCCATGAACATTCTGATCCTCAGCTTCACCAACCGGGCGGTTGACGAGATTTGCCTCTGCCTGCAAAGGGAGAAGATACCTTTCATCCGGACAGGCAGTTCAGACGAGGTGAGCCAGGAACTGATGGGCAATCTGATCCAGGGCAAGCGCTATGAGGAGATCAGCCAAATCCTCAAATCCAACCGCATCTGGGTGGCCACGGTGCAAAGTTGCAATGCCTGGCTGAATGATCTGTTGAAACTAATCCAGATCGATGAATTGATCGTGGATGAAGCCTCACAGATAGTAGAAAACGCCATCCTGGGCATCATCAGCCAAGCCCGGAAGACCATCCTGATCGGCGATCAGAACCAGCTTCCGCCCATCAGCCTCCAGGCTAACGAAAGATTCACATTCCAGCATGAAAAGCTAAAGGGACTGTGTTACGCCAATTACAACCAATCGCTGATGGAACGCCTGAGCAGAGTGTGCAATCGAAACAACTGGCAACATGCCTTCACCATGCTCAACCGGCATTACCGCATGCATGACCAGATCGCAGAACTGGTACAGCGCAACTATCAGGGACAGCTCATCTCCATGCTGGAGCGCCAGAAATCAGCTCTGCCGGTTTCTTCGCATCCGTTGCTGTCCAAGCGCTTGGTCTGGATCGAGTGTCCTCCTTCGGCCTTTTCTTTCTATGATCCACTGCAAGTGGATCTGATCAAGAGCATCATCAAACTGCTGGAACAACATGGCGAGATTAACGACCTGGAAAGGGATATCGGTATCGTGGCACCCTTCAGGGCAATGATCCATGCGCTGTTGCACGAACTGGAATCCCGGCACCGGCTGATCACCATTGACACAGTGGAGCGCTTCCAGGGCTCGGAACGCAGGATCATCATCATCACCCTGCCTTTGAAAAGTGCGGAAAACCTGCGTAACATCCAGGCTCTGTCTGCGGATGGCAACATCGACCGCAAATTGAATGTGGCGGTCAGCCGGGCCGAGGAGCGTCTGATCATACTAGGCAACAGCGATCTCTGCCTCAGGTCAGCGCACTACTCTTTTTTGATAGACAAAATCTCTGCCTCCGGAATTGTGCTCCCAAACAACCAAATCTTCCAAAGGAGTTAACATGGCTCAACCCAATCAGCCCCAACAGATCAATATCAAGATCGATGAAAAGGTTGGCGAAGGCACCTACGCCAATTTCTTCGTGATCACCAATTCCCCCTCCGAGTTTATCATGGATTTCGGACGCATCCTGCCCGGCATCCCTGATGCCAGAATATATACACGCGTGGTTTCCACACCGCAGCACGCCAAGCAGTTTCTGCAGCTTCTGCAAAAGAATATCGAAGGTTACGAAAACCAATTCGGCGAGATCAAGGTGCAGGGCATGCCGGAAAACAAACCGGTGGGCTTCAAGCCGGAAATCAAATAGTAACAAGCACCGAAGGCATCACAGCCATAAAATCCTTGACGAATAGGAGTTCAGAAAATTTCTGGCTCAGACATGCCTTTTTCAATGATAATAACGATATAGGGAGCTATAGCCAATGAAGAAATATCCCTGGCTCTACCTTGTACTGATCCTGATCTTTGTTTTGGGAACCTTGATCTTCTTGTCACCTTTGCTGATGACCCAGGAGAAGTTTCCCAGCTGGCCAATAAAACAAAAGCTGAATCTCGGGCTCGATTTGCGCGGTGGAGTGCAGATCGTGCTGGAAGTGGACACCAAGGATCTTAAATCCGATCTTTCGAGTGCCGTGGACAACAACATCGAGATCATCCGGAACCGTATTGACCAATTCGGTGTGGCAGAGCCCACAATCCAGAAAATGGACGAGAAATTCATCGTGGTGCAACTGCCTGGAGTGAAGGATCCACTGAGCGCGGAGGAATTAGTCACCCGCCAGGCCTTCCTTCAATTCAAACTGGTGGCGGACGGCGAAGTTACAGAGAAGGTGATCAATCAAACTTCGGAAAATGTCCAGAGGAACCTGAACCTCTTTCCCGCTCTGGCCAAATTGGAAAAGGAAGACCAAGCCATGCGCGATTCCCTGGGACTGGCTGATTCCACGCGGGTGGAACAGGGAATCTTCAGATCCTTGATCGGCACTTCTCAAAACGACTATGTGGTGAAGCAAACCGATATCGATCTGATGAAAGCGCTCCTACAGGACTCCAATTTCCAGCAACTGGTGCCCAAAGACCACCAGTTTGCTTTTGAAAGCATCGGAGCCAGAACCGATCAGGGCAAGGGACCCCGCACAATCTATGTGGTCAGTAGAAATGCCCAGCTTTCCGGAGATCTGCTGGACAATGCCAGAATGGAGATCGGAGCTTCCACCGCCCAGGATCCCAAGATCGCCAACAAGCCCTATATCTCGCTGGAATTCAATCGCCAGGGGGCGCGTTTGTTTGAACGCGTTACTGGCGATAATGTGGGAAAGAGGCTGGCGATCGTGGTGGACGACATGGTCTATTCCGCTCCCTACATCCAGGATCGTATTCCAGAAGGTAAGGCAATCATCACCGGTATGTTCACCCGCACTGAAGCACGTTCGTTGGCCATCCTGCTGAACAACGAGAGCCTCAATGCACCCCTGATCCCCTATTCCTCCACCGTGGTCGGAGCCAGTTTGGGAGCGGACAGCATTCGCAGCGGAACGATGGCTGGCATGATCGGCATCATTGTCGTGATCATCTTCATGCTCATCTATTACAAGCTGTCCGGATTGGTGGCGGATTTTGTGCTTATCTTCAACATCGGTTTCATCCTGGCGGCTCTGACTGCCTTCGGGGGTACGCTTACCCTGCCTGGAATCGCTGGAATCATCCTCACCATCGGTATGGCAGTGGACGCCAATGTGCTGATCTTTGAACGAATCCGGGAGGAATTGGATGCGGGGAAAACACCCCACACTGCAGTGGATGCAGGATACAAACGTACAATTGTCACCATCTGGGATGCCAATATCACCACCCTGATCGCCGCTTTTGTGCTCTGGCGTTTTGGCACCGGCCCCATCCGCGGATTTGCCGTAACCCTAACCATCGGTATTGTTGGCTCCATGTTCTGTGCGATCATCTTCGTGCGCGCCATCATGGAAAAGGTGATGCTGACCGGTGTGAAGAAGACACTGAGTATCTGAGGAGAGCAACATGAGACTGTTTCAAAATGCCAATATCCCCTTCGTAAAGATACGCCGCACTGCCTATGTGATCTCGGTGATCCTGATCCTTGCCGGCATCGCGGGCTTGATCATCAATGGTCTGAACTGGAGCATTGACTTTACCGGCGGCATGGCTGCCACCATCAACCTCAAGCCTGCCAAGGCCGGTGTCCCGCCGCTTCAGATCGACAAGTTGCGTAATCTGGTCACTTCCAATGGATTTAAAGACGCCGAGGTGCAACGCTACGGAGAAGTGGAGGAAGCTTTTTTCCTGATCAAGGTGAAAGGTTCGCAGAAAGAAGAAGTGAAAGAACAACTGCTGGACATCATCCGAGACCACCTGCCTGAGTATGTGGAGGGCAGGGACCTTGAAAACGACGTGATCATCGAGATCAATGTGGTGGGGCAAAAAGCCGGGGCGGCCATGCAGAGCAACGCCATCCTGGCTGTCTTGATCGCGCTGGTGCTGATGGTGATCTATATCTGGATCCGTTTTGAATTCACCTTTGGCTTGATGGCGATCGCAGCGCTGTTTCACGATGTATTGATCATTGTGGGTATCTTTGCCCTCACCGGAAAGGAAATCACCATCCAGATCATCGCAGCATTGCTGACGATCGTAGGTTATTCCATCAACGATACCATCGTGATCTTCGACCGTATTCGCGAGGACCTGAAGATCTACCGCAAGGACCCGGTCCCGGTGGTGTTCAACCGTTCCATCAACCGCACCCTGAACCGCACCATCATCACTGCCGGCACCACCCTGATCACCTCACTCTCGCTGTATTTCTTCGGTGGAGCGGTGCTGCATGATTTTGCCTTTGCCATCAGCCTGGGCATCATCTTTGGAACCTATTCCTCCATCTTTGTGGCCAGCAACCTGGTGATCGACACCTATCAGATCACTCACAAGGAAAAGAAATCCATCCAACACCTAACAAAGAAAAAATGATCCCGCAAAGGGATTACTGATCTGCCAAGCCATTCCTGCGGGGATGGCTTTTCTACGTGTCTGGAAAACTGATCTTCGAATGACATCTGATGTATTCAGTACCATCAATATCCAAAGTCGAAGGGATTTTTCTACTCTGGTTGCTGGGATAACGAGCGTTTGAGATAATATGTTGCAGATAAAAGGATTATGATTCATGCACGTTTACTCGAACAGGATTTTTCTCCTTCGTTGTGGCTGTGGCGAAAGCATAAGCGAAAAAAAACTTGACAAAAAAGCAAGGCTGAAATTTTTTTGAACTTAGATAAGCTATAAGAGGTAGAGATGCTGTATACATTGCCAGACGGTAAAACAATTGCTTTGGAGAGAATTCAGAGCGTCTCGACGGTGAGAGACCATGGCAGGGATGAAGGCTCCATAGATATGAGCAGATTGGGCTTCACCATCCATCTGGCAAAGCGCGAGATCGTTGAGGTGACCGAACCTTACCATTTTGCCGATTGGGCTGATGTGAAGAAGCATCTGAACCGGATCAGGGACGATATCATCAAACAGTGGAAAGCGCTGGACAAGGATGACAAGGACTGAACTATTCTGTAATCAGTTTTTTCCCCGTTAAATTGATCAGCGGGTGATTTATCTTTCAGCAGGTGAGATTTTCCAGATCTCACCTGCTTGTTTTTTCTGTTCCTTTTTCAAGTTTGTCTATTGATCGTGTAATGATAATTTGTGTCTGGTTTGTATAATGGTGGATTCGTATTACCCACCCATCTGGCTCCCGTTACCAATACGGAATCATTACGGAGTCATTACGGATTAACTCCGTAATGACTCCGTAATGATTCCGTATTGCTAATTAGGGGGAAAAGAGTCCAG
>CAZVXK010000078.1:0-4374 GCA_964631665.1 uncultured Candidatus Cloacimonadota bacterium
TTCCATCCGGCTTATGATCAAGTTGATATGCTCTGTCATTGTCGATCAGGAAACTCATTTACAGAACTCAGACCGCAGGAGGGCCAGGTGAGTTTGGGGATTCATGCCCCTCCCGGGCGAGGCAGCAAGAGCAGGCTTGTTCCACCCCCCGCTTCGCTTTATATTATCGGTAAAGTCAGAAAACGCGAAAAAAAGGTTGACGAGCCTTTCGGAGTAAAAAAATGTGTTCCAACGAAGCAAGTTACATCCAACCCGGTCACTTGACAGGGGTTGAACCCACTCGGGGAAGCGATTCCCGTCTGTTCAGAATTCTGCTGCTTTTCATTTTTAGCGCCCTGTTCGGTCTGCTCTCTGCGCAAAGCAATCGTGACGAATATGAAGTGCTGAGGCATTACGAACTGCCGGACAGCGCAGTTTCGATCAGCGACCTCAGCCTGGCGGAAGGAGCGTATCTGCTGGATGGCCTGCCCTTCACGGGTTTGGCTTTTGAGCGCTATACCAATCAGAAGCTGTTGCGCGTGATCAGCCTGCGGGACGGGATCCAGCATGGTCCGATGTATCTGTGGTATCCCGACGGCAAGCCACAGATGAGCACCAATTACCGCCACGGCAGGCTGCACGGCAGGTTCCTGGGCTGGTATATGACCGGCGGCATCATCTACGACATGGTGATCAACCACGGAGCCTATGCCGGAGACTTCATCGAAGACGAAACCCGCCGGCTGGAAGAAACCGCGGATGCGGAAGGTGAAGGCGCGGACAGCGACCGCATACCGGATTGACCGACCGGGTAAAAAGAAATATCAAGGAAAAGAGATGGCCACAAGCAGCAGGAAAACGGCAGGCTCCTTCCGGGAGCTGAAAACCGCCGGAACCAGGATCACGATGGTGACCGCCTACGACTATTCCATGGCAAGGTGCGTGGCGCAGAGCGACATCGACCTGATCCTGGTGGGCGACAGCTTGGGCATGGTTGTCCAGGGTCATGAGACCACGCTTCAGGTGAGCCTGGAGGACATGGTCTATCACTGTTCCGCCGTGCGCCGCGGTGCCCCGGATGCATTCATAATCGCCGATCTGCCCTTCATGAGCTATCATCTCTCCTTAAACGAGACCCGGCAAAACGCGGCGGATTTGATCGTGCAGGGTGGAGCCAACGCCGTCAAGCTGGAAGGCGGAACCACCGCTCGGCTGGAAGCGATCCGGGCAATTTTGGATTGCGAGATTCCGGTCTGCGCCCACATCGGCCTCACCCCCCAGAGCGTGCACCGCTTCGGCGGCTACAAGGTGCAGGGCAAATCAGCAAACGAGCAGGAACTGCTGCTGGACCAGGCCATGGACCTGGAAGCTGCCGGTGCCTTCATGCTGGTGCTGGAAGGGGTGCCGGAGGTTTTGGGCAAAAAGATCAGCGCCGTGCTGTCCATTCCGGTGATCGGAATCGGCGCCGGGCGCTACACCGATGGCCAGGTGCTGGTCTGGCACGATCTGCTGGGCCACACCGAGCTCATGCCCAAATTCGTGAAACACTATGCCGAGCTGAACCAAGTGATCATCCAGGCGCTCAACACCTACGCCGGCGAGGTGCGCAGCGGCGCTTTCCCCGCGCCCGAACAGATCTATTACCCCATCACTAAAGAATAAAGGACCCATTTTATGCAACCAAGATTTGCCCAAACCGAAACCATGACGCCGGAAGAGAAATTCAACGCCGTAGCCAACCTCAGGGACAAGCTGGAGGACAGCTTCATCAGCCTGGGGCAGCTGCTCTCCGAGATCAAGCGTCAGAAACTATACAAATTCAAGGGCTATGGCACCTTCCGTGAATTTGTGGAAGGCGAATACAAACTGAGCGGCACCCTGGCTGGGAAGCTGGTGAGTTCCTTCGATCTCTTCATCGAGGAGATGGATGTGGACGAAGGCACCCTGAAGGAGATCGGCTTCGACCGGCTGCAGATGATCCGCCCCCTGGTGCAGAAAGCGGATTGGGGGGATCGGGACCTCTGGGTGCAGAAAGCCGAGGAAATGCCCACGCCGGACCTGCGCGACCATATCAAGGAACTGAAAAAGAAGGAGAAAGAAGCAGATGTTGATCTGAAGAAGGTGTTCATCGATCAGTATCTGGACCGCATGACAGCAATATTGAATTGCTCCCGCACCGAGCTGAATTTCAAGCTCGCTCTTTACTTTCAGGACGCGGACACCGATGCCATCAAAAAGGTGGTGAAGGAGCGCCAGCGTGCCTTCGAGACTGAATTGAACAAGGAGGAAACCTCTTGAAACAAATGAAACTACTCTGGGTGGACGACGAGGTCGATCTGCTCAAACCCTTCGTGCTCTTCCTGGAAGAGCGCAACTACCTTGTAGATACCTGCAACAACGGCTCCGATGCCATCGAGAAGGTGGTGGACAATAAATATGACCTGGTGATCCTGGATGAAATGATGCCCGGGCTGGATGGGCTGACCACCCTGCAGGAGATCAAACGCATCAACAACGGGCTGCCCATCGTGATGGTGACCAAGAGCGAGGAAGAAGGCCTGATGGACAAAGCCATCGCCTCCCAGATCTCGGATTATCTGATCAAACCGATCAATCCCAGCCAGATCATCATGGCGATCAAAAAGATATTCCAGGCGGACGAGATCCGCGCCAATCAGATCGGCGAACAATATACCCGCTACGTGGCGCAGCTCAACCAACGCCTGTTCGACAACCCCGGCTGGGGGGAATGGGCAACCATCTACCGCGAAATGGCCTATTGGGAGCTGCAGATCGACGAGGTGAATGACGATGGCCTGCGCCAGACCCATTTCCTGGAAAAGCGCAACTGCAACACAGAGTTTACCAACTATGTGGAACGCAACTACCGCAAATGGCTGCTCAGTGACGACCGTCCCAACCTCTCCTTCGACGTGATCTCGCAATTCATCGCCCCCCATTTCGAAACCGGGCTGCCCATCTATTTCATCATCATCGACTGCATGCGCCTGGACCAGTATCTGGCCATCCAGCCCTATGTGAAGGAACTGTTCGACGAGGAACTTGACCTCTACTATTCCATCCTGCCCACTGCCACTCCCTACAGCCGCAATTCCATCTTCAGCGGATTGCTGCCCATCGACATCGCCAAACGCTTCCCGGAATATTGGGTTACCTCCGCCGAACTGGACAACTCCCGCAACCGCAACGAACACCAGCTGCTGGATGAACATGTGGAGGAACTGGGCTACAAGCTGGATCCCAGTTCCAAGTATGTGAAGATCTTCAATATGGAGGAAGGCAACTTCGTGCTGCGCAAGATCGAGACCTGGAACAAGGAAAACCTGATCGTGCTGGTGTATAACTTCCTGGACCTGCTGGCGCATCACCGTTCCCGCGACCAGATCCTGCAGGAGACCATACCCCACGAGGAAGGTCTGCGCGCCTTCACCAAGCACTGGTTCCTGCATTCCTCGCTGTATGAGGCGCTGAAGCTGATCGCCAAGCAGGATGCCATCTGCATTATCAGCACCGACCACGGCTCAATCAAGGTGAACCGCGCCACCCAGGTGATCGGCGACCGGGACACCTCCATCACCGTCCGCTATAAGGAAGGCAAGAACCTCTCCGCCAACGACCGCCATGCCGTTTTCGTGAAAAAGCCCTCCGAATTCGGCCTGCCCTCCAAAAGCATAGTGGATAACTTCATCTTCGCCAAAGACGATTACTATTTCGTCTATCCCAATTCCTACCATCAATACCAACGCCAATACAATGGCACTTTCCAGCACGGCGGCGTGTCCATGGAGGAAATGATCCTGCCCATTGCCACCTGCCGCAGCAAACGCCTGAAAATATAGTGGCACGAAGCAGCCTTTTGATGTAGATTGTCCTCAGGACTGCAAGTGCAGATCGTCCCGGAAGATGGTCGGGGCTTGGATAGCCGGTGATTATCTTCCGGGGCTTTTTCTGGTGCTCGCGGTTCCTAGATCGGGAAGACGGATGTGGTTCTTTTTCTTTTTAAAACAGAGATGCAGAGGCAGAGAGACAGAGAGATTTTTGGAGAATCAAAGAGAGATGATACAGACTATGAAGACAGTGTATGAGGTGGGGCTGGGACGGCATGGTAGTTGTGAGCCAGTCCAACGTCTGGTTTTGGCCGTCGATGCACGGGGTCAACAGTCTGAGCATGAAGCCTAAAGCTCTCTGCATTACTAATCCGCGCAGGCAGGATGCCTGCGATCCTCTCTCCCAGCGAAGCCCATCTTTTCTCTCTACTCTTTTCTCTTTTCTCTCTCCCCCAAGGCAGGCAGGATGCCTGCGTTCCTCTCTCCCAGCGCAGCCCATCTTTTCTCTCTACTCTTTTCTCTTTTCTCTCTCCCCCAAGGCAGGCAG
>CAZVXK010000078.1:4474-12300 GCA_964631665.1 uncultured Candidatus Cloacimonadota bacterium
AGCCCATCTTTTCTCTCTACTCTTTTCTCTTTTCTCTCTCCCCCAAGGCAGGCAGGATGCCTGCGTTCCTCTCCCCCCTGCGCAGCCTATCTTTTCTCTATTCTCTTTTCTCTTTTCTCTAAATCATGATACCTCCCCTGCCCACTCACCTGCCATTGCCCTCCGAACAAGCCACGCTTGACCTGGCCGCCTATATCGCGCCGCTCTTGAAGCCTGGTGATATCATCTGCCTGTATGGCGATCTTGGCTCCGGCAAAACCTTCTTCGCCAAACAATTGGCGCGGGAACTGGGTGTTCAGGACGAGGTGGACAGCCCCTCTTTTGTGTTGTTCAAGGAATACCATGGCGGAAGGCATCCGCTCTATCACCTCGATCTCTATCGTCTGAAGAGCGAAAAGGAGTTTCACGACTTGGGCATCTTTGAACTGCTGGAAACCGGCATCACCCTGATCGAATGGCCCGAACTGGCGGAAAATCTGCTGCCCCATCACACCCTGGACCTGCGCTTCGCCTTCGATGGCGTCAGCAGGAGCGTGGAAGTGGTTGCCAGCGGGCGCCTGGCTGCTTACTTTGTTTAATATCAACCTTTCCCGGGAGGAATAATGGTTTTCAACACTTGGTGGATCACTCTCATCGCCGTGGTGGTCATCTTCGTATGGGATCTGCTGGCACGGGAGAAATCGCCCCTGCGTTCCTGGCTGGTGCTTGGCATCGGATTTATCATCGGCATGAGCCTCTTCGGCAGCTTCTTTCTGCAAAGCCGCAAGGCGGATAGCACCCTGCGCGTGGTAGGATATTCCAGCAAGATGTTCGAGTCCGACCTGGTGAAATGGACGCTGAC
Organism: uncultured Candidatus Cloacimonadota bacterium; assembly: GCA_964631665.1. Lineage (GTDB taxonomy): Bacteria > Cloacimonadota > Cloacimonadia > Cloacimonadales > Cloacimonadaceae > Syntrophosphaera. The sequence goes on from CAZVXK010000078.1 coordinate 5,316, forward strand.
CCTTGAGCTGAATACCGATATCAACGGTCTGAAGGCTGCCTATGCCAAACTCACCAGCGATGTGAATGATTTCAAAAACCTGCTGATCGCCGAGGGAATGGAGGCCAAGGACATCAATATCCAGCCGCCCAGCAGCAGCCCGGTCTATAACTATGGGCAGATCAACTCCTATAATGTGGAGCAATTTGTCTATATCCTGAGCAGTGACATCAAGCAGGTGGAAACCCTGGCGCTGAATGCAGAGTTCTTCGGCGACCGGGGCTTGGTAATGAAGCGCTCCGACCTCGAATACCTCTATTCCAAGCTGCCGGAACTGAAGAAACAACTGATCGGGGAAGCCACCAGCGACGCCTTGGCCCGTGCGCAGGAGATCGTTGCCGCCTCCAATTCCAAACTGGGCAAACTCAAATATGCCCGCTCCGGGGTGTTTCAGATCACCGAACCCTATTCCACCGAGGTTTCCGACTACGGTTACTATAGCACCAACACCCGCACCAAGAGCATCTCGGTTACTGTAACGGCTGAGTTTGAACTGTAAGCCGCTTTCCTGATCTTGATCATTTGGATGGGTGTGCAGGAAGCCATTATATGGGCTGGGGATGGACTGCCTTCAGATCGTGAGGGTGAGAAGTTTTTGCCATTGACAGATTGGGCTGCTTCTCTCAGTTGTCCATCACTGCTTCATTCGAGCAGAATGATTTACAGATGAGGTGATCAATGAGGAGAAACGGACTACTGCTGCTTCTGACAGCCCTGATGGTGCTGGGCACTGCCTTGCTTTCCTGCAAGGACAATCCGGCGGGCAAAGACAATGCGGCTGAAGAGAAGCCGAGTTCGGACAGCCTGGGCAATCCGCCGCGGGTGCTGCCCGACTCGACTGCCAGCCTGGAGGTGTTGAAAACCGAGGGCAGGCCCCGCTTCGTCAAACAGGGATACTATATCATCATCGACAAAGCCAGATATCGGTTGCATTTCTACAAGGATGGCACCCTGATCAAGAGCTATCCCGTGGCTGTGGGAAAGACAACCGGTGACAAACTGCAGGTGGGAGATTCCGCCACTCCTGAAGGCCATTTCTTTGTGAAGGCCATCCGGGACGCCAGTGCCTGGACCTATGACTTCAATGATGGCAAGGGCGAGATCCCACGGGTCTACGGACCCTGGTTCATCTCCCTGGAAACCGGGCGCAGTGAAACCTTCACCCGGGAAGGCTGGAGCGGCATCGGTATCCATGGCACCCACGATCCCTCCTCGATCGGCAAAAACATCACCGCCGGCTGTATCCGCATGCATAACAAAGATGTGGATGAATTGAAAAAGGAACTGGAAAAGGAACCCGATCTCAGCAAGATCAACGTGGATATCATATCCTCTCTATGAGAAAACTCTTTCTGCTGATAGCTGTTCTGGCAGCCTGTCTGACGGGTTGCGGCAAGATGGAACAGACAGATTCCCAACCACGCTATGTGGTTCTGTCCCCGGAAATTGCTGAGATTCTGGCGGAAATCGGAGCAGCAGGAAATATAGTTGGCGTAACCGAGGAATGCACCTATCCGCCGGAGCTAAAGTCCATCGCCCGGATCGGCAAGTTCGGCTCGGTGAACAAGGAAAGCGTGATCGCCTTGAAGCCGGATGTTATCTTCACCACCGCTCTGGAGCAGGATGCGCTCACTCAGGAGCTGTCCAAACTGGATCTGAGGGTGGAGCAGTTTTATCCCAAGTCTTTATTCGAACTCCTTTCAACCATCCGCAGGATTGGCGATATCACCAGCCTTGAGGAAAGGGCAAATTCACTGGTGGACAGCCTCTCCCGGCAAATTGAATTGATCCGTGAAAGCAGCAAAGTAAAAACCAAGCCCCGTGTTTATATCGAGATCTACCGCGATCCGCTGATGAGCGTTTCGGATCGCTCCTTCGTGGGCGAACTGATCGAAACTGCCGGCGGGGACAATATCTTCAACACCCTGGAGCGGGACTATGCCCGGATCGATGCCGAGGATGTGATCGCTGCCAGGCCTGATCTCATCATCTGCTATTCTCAGGACACTCTGAAGGGTATCCTGTCCCGCAAGGGCTGGCAAGACATTCCCGCCATCCGGAATAAGCGGGTGTATTTTGAAGCCGATCTCGATCCGGACCTGATCCTGCGAGCTTCGCCCCGCTGCGTATTGGGCATGCTCAAGCTGCAGGAACTATACGCCAAGACGGTGGCAGAATGATCAAAAAACCGGGCTATCTTCTTCTGGCCGCCCTCCTGGGCGCAGGGGTGATCTCGCTCTATCTGTTTGTGGGCAATCCCGATGCTAACATCATTGTTCAGATCCGTCTGCCCCGGCTGATCCTCACCCTCTATACCGGAATGGTGCTGGCGGTAATCGGTAGCGTCTATCAACTGATGCTCGCCAATCCTCTGGCGGAACCCTATATCCTGGGCATTTCCTCCGGTTCAGCCTTCGGAGCCATCCTCTTGGGAGTGTTGGGATTGGGATTGCTGATGCCGCTGGGGGGCTTTCTGGGAGCGCTGGTTACTCTGTTCTTGGTCTGGTCTCTGGCCCGGAAGAAGGGAAGCTTCGACCGCAGCCGATTGCTGATCTCGGGAGTGATCGCCGGGATGTTCTTTGCCGCGGCGATCTCGCTGCTCATGTACTTGTTCCAAAAGGATACGATGATCATCCTGGGCACTCTGATGGGCAATCTGGGGCATGTGTTCACCGTTTCCGAATGGCATGGCTTCCTGGCGTTGGTGCTGGTTTCGCTGTTGCTGTTGGTCTTTCTCTATTTCAAATCGACAGCGCTGGACATCATGAGCGGCGGAGATATCTATGCCGGCAGTGTGGGGATCGACGTGGTGCGTACCCGCAAGCTGATCTTCCTGGCCAGCAGTGTGTTGATCGGGATCACGGTCGCCTATGCCGGCATCATCGGATTCGTGGGTCTGATCATACCCCATATCGTGAGGTTTTTCCTGCCCTCGGGGCAGAAACGCATCTTTCTGGCATCGCTGTTCTGCGGAGCCATCTTCCTCACTCTCTGCGACCTGGTGGCAAAGAACATCGCCGTGATCGAACTACCGGTGGGAGTGGTTACAGCCGCCCTGGGTTGCCCCTTCTTCATGTGGCTGCTGCTGAGGAAATAGAGCTCTGCCACAGGGAATCCCTTGATTGGGAAGATGTTGTCAATGAAGTGATTGAAACCAACCAGCTAATCTGTTCCAGCACAGACTCCCAAAAAGTGGTGGAGCTAAGGGGATTCGAACCCCTGGCCTGATCATTGCGAACGATCCGCTCTCCCAACTGAGCTATAGCCCCACTCCTTCATGAATAGAGAAAAGAGAAGAGAGTAAAGAGAAAAGATTGCTCTGACTCTCTGCTCTTTCTTGACTTTACCAGATATTCAAGTCGTTTACAGTTCCCCTTGCCATATCTCTCAGGGCTGAATTGGCAAGGCGAGAAACCTTGAAACGGGCAATTACCTCAAATCCGCAAGCAGCTCTTTTGTCAAGGACAGTTTTGTCTGCACCTCGGCATGGCGCTGGCGCTCGGCTTCCACCACTTCTGGTTTGGCGTGCTGGATGAAGTTGGGATTATTCAGCTTGGCACTCACCACCGCCAGTTCCTGCTCCAGTTTCCCGATCTGCCTGCCCAGACGCTGGCGTTCTGCCTCCAGATCAACCAAGCCGGCAAGTGGCAGGAAGATCTCGATATTGCGCACCACGGCAGCGATCGAGGTGGAGGGTTTGGCAACGTTCTGCCCCACCTGCAGGTTTCCCACCTTCGCCAGTTTGCGCAGGTATGAACCATAGGACTGAAACAGTTCCGCCTGGCGGGGTTCGGCAATGCGGATCGTCAGCGGGATCAGGGTGCCGGGGCTGAGATTGACCTGTTTGCGCAGGTTGCGCACCGCTGTGATGCTTTCCTGCATGAACTTCATATCGTCCGCAATGCCGGGATCGATCAGATCAGGATTGCAAACAGGAAAAGCAGCTATCACCAAAGCTTCCTCCGGCAGCGGAAACACCCTGCGGATGCTTTGCCAGATCTCTTCCGTGATGAAGGGCATCACCGGATGCAGCAGCCGCATGGCGGATTGCATCACATCCAGCAGTATATATCTGGTGTTGTTGGCAGAAGCTTCATCATCGCTGTTCAGACGATCCTTGCTGAGCTCGATATACCAGGAGCAGAATTCATCCCAGAGGAACTGGAAGATGCATTGGGCGGCATCGTTGAGCCGCAGGTTGTCATAATGTTGGGCAGCTTCACGGCTCACCTCATTGAGGCGGGAATAGATCCAGCGGTCGGCCAGTTCCAGTTTCAGAGCGCTGCGTTGAGGCAGCCTGTCCGTTTCCGATATATTCATCATGATGAAGCGGAAGGCGTTCCAGATCTTGTTGGCAAAGTTGCGCCCCACTTCCAGAATGGCGTCGGTATAGATCACATCGGCGCCTTTGGGAGTACCGAAGATCATGGAGAAGCGCAGGGCATCTGCTCCCACCTTCTCGATAATATCGATGGGATCGGGCGAATTGCCCAGAGATTTGCTCATCTTCCTGCCCAGTTCATCGCGCACCGTGCCATGCAGCAGGACGGTGTCGAAGGGGATGGTATCCTTGAAATGCAGGGTGCTCATGATCATGCGCGCCACCCAGAGGTAGATGATCTCGGGGGCCGTGATCAGCACACTGGTGGGAAGATAGCGCTTCAGGTCTGCCGAGTCCTCAGGCCAGCCCATGGTGGAAAAGGGCCACAGCCAACTGGAAAACCAGGTGTCCAGCACATCCTCGTCCTGGCGGAAGGAACCTCCCCCGCAGTGGGGACAGCTTTGCGGAGCCTCCTTTGCCACCTGCATGGCATCGCATTCATTGCAATAAAAGGCCGGAATGCGGTGCCCCCACCAAATCTGGCGGGAGATGCACCAATCCCGGATGTTGTTCATCCAGTGCATGTAAACCTTGGTCCAGCGCTCGGGCTGGAAGCGGACCAAGCCCTGTTCCACCACCTCGATGGCGCGTCCGGAAAGGGGTTTCATCTTCACAAACCACTGGTCGGAGAGATAGGGTTCGATGATGGTGTCGCAGCGGTAACAATGGCCCACGGCATGGTCGTGGGGTTCGGTCTTTTCCAGCAGTCCCTGCTCGGAGAGCATCTTCACCACCTTCTCCCGGCAGGCATAGCGTTCCAAGCCTTCGAAATCCACTCCGGCAGCGCTATTCATGATGCCGTGTTCGTCCATCACCAGCAGTTGGGGCAGGTCGTGCCGGCGCCCGATCTCAAAGTCGTTAGGATCGTGGGCCGGAGTAACCTTCACACATCCGGTACCGAATTCCAGTTCCACATATTCATCGGCAACCATGGGGATGATGCGTCCGGTGAGAGGCAGGGCTATCTTCCTGCCGATCAGATGCTTGAAGCGCTGATCCCGGGGATTGACCGCCACCGCGGTATCGCCCAACATGGTTTCCGGACGTGTGGTGGCCACCACCACATACCCCTCTCCATCGCTGAAGGGATAGCGGATATACCACAATTTGCCGGCTTCCTCGGCGTGCTCCACCTCATCGTTGGCCAGGGCGGTCACGCAGCGCGGACACCAGTTGATGATGTATTTTCCCTTGTAGATCAATCCTTCATTGTAAAGGCTGATGAAAACTTCCTTCACGGCACGGGAGAGCATCTCATCCATGGTGAAGCGCAGGCGGTCCCAATCGCAGGAAGAGCCCAGCAGCTTGAGCTGATCCACGATGATGTTGCCCTTTTCCTGTTTCCACTGCCAGATCAACTCCACCAGCTTTTCCCGGCCAATGTCATGGCGGGACAGTCCCTCCCGGGCGATGTCCTTTTCCACCATGTTCTGGGTGGCGATGCCGGCATGATCAACCCCCGGCAGCCACAGTGTGGGTTCGCCTTTCATACGGTGATAGCGCACCACCACATCCTGCAGGGTGTTGTTCAGCACGTGCCCCATATGCAGAATGCCGGTCACATTGGGAGGTGGGATCAGAACCGTGAAAGGCTTCTTGTCCTTGTCCCCGCTGGGTTTGAAATATCCTTTCTCTTCCCAGAAGCGATACCATTTCTGCTCGATCTGCTGCGGTTCATAGGTTTTGCTGATGTCCATGATCGTTCCTTTACTGACGAGAGTGGTTGATCTCTGCCTAATCTGCCCGTTGGCAGGGACAGATGCAACTCATTATCTGGTTTATGTTTAATATTGATGCAAATTTGTGGTGCCAGCTGGACTGTCAAGAAAAAGCTGCCCCAAACACCAGTCCTGAGGGCAACCGGATCTCCGGAATCTGTTTCCACTGCTAAAAGCCCACCCATAGAAAAAGCCCTGCTGAGAGGGCTTTTCATAGGTTCAGTGTCTGATCCAGGGATGCTATTTCTTCATGGCAGCGGGGATGCTTTCCGTATCCAGCTTGTCCATCATCTGCATCAGTTCCATCACCTTGGGTTTCTGTTCTTCGGTGGTATTCGCTTCCAGGTCAAGGCCTTGTGCCTGCTCCATCAGAGCTTGCTTTTCCTTGACATACTCATCCAGATCGGCATCGGTCAGTTTGCCTTCGGCCACCTTGGCTTCCCATTTTTCCACCATGGCCTTGACCTCGGTGGTCCAATTGTCGATGGGGTTTTCGGTCTCTTCCTGGACGGGCTCCTCCACCTTCTCTTTGGGTTTGCAGGCAAATGACAACAGAGCCAGAACAGCCAGTAGGATCAGTAAAAATTTGAACACTTTCATGGTTCTTCCTTTGATTTTATTATTGGGGAACCTTATAATGAGTTACAGTGGTTTTGTCAACCATATTCTTTTTTGTTGCTGGTTGCAGGTGCCTTCAATGCCTTTCCCTGAGATTGATAATGGCTATTCCGGCTTTCAGCTGCAGTCAAGGATACCTCAGCAGGTCAGAACCAGCGAAAGTGGCTGATGAAAAATGCGATGATCAGGAATACCATCCGTTCCTTTGAGTTCCCTAGAAACGGTATTT
>CAZVXK010000079.1:0-12230 GCA_964631665.1 uncultured Candidatus Cloacimonadota bacterium
TCGAATTTCAGCGCCCCCGAACCAAGGATGACAAAGGACAGCAGCAGAAGCGCAACCGTTCCCCAGATCGCGATCTGGCGGTGTTTCAGCACCCTGATCAGCGCCTTGCGGTAGAACTTCACCAAGGGTTTGATCAGCCTGCTGCTGCGGTCCTGCACCTCCTTTTCCCGGGCACCGAACTGATAGACGTTGTTCGGCAGCACCACCATCGCCTGGAACCACGATCCCACCAAGGCAACGGTGACCACGATGGGAAAAACCTTCAAGAAACTGCCCATGATCCCGCCCAACAAGAGCAGGGGCATGAAGGCAGCCGCTGTGGTGAGCGTGGAGGAAAAAACGGGCGAGATCACCTCGTCCACCCCTTTCACGATCGCATCCCGGTGGCAAAATCCCTCCTCCCGCAGACGATGGATGTTTTCCAACACCACGATCGCATTGTCCACCACCATGCCCACCACGATGATGAAGCCAAAGATGGTGAGATTGTTCAGGGTAACATCGAAAGCCGGGATCACCAGAAAGGCGATCAGAATGGACAGGGGAATGCCAAAGGACGCCAGCAGGGCATTGCGCCAGCCCAGCAAAAAGAACAAAGCTGTAAACACCAGCAGGATGCCGATCAAAGCACTGCGGCTGAGGGCGTTGATCCCGTTTTTCACATCGATGGAGCCGTCGTTGCGCACACTCACATCCAAGCCAGGTATGGTTTTCTGGAAGCGATCGATGTAACTGCGCACATCCTTCATGATCCGGATGATGTTGCCATCGCCTTTTTTATAGAGGAATATGGAGATGGATTGTGAACCGTTCAGGCGGGAAATGGTCTGTGGCTTCTGCAAAGTATCCTTCACCGTGGCAACATCTTCCAGCAGGATGGCGCGGCCGCTGGCATCGGACTGAACGATCAACGAGGCCAGTTCCTCCGTGGAATTGAATTCTCCCAGGGTGCGCACCAGGAATTCCACTTTGCCGAACCGGGCGGAACCGCCGGGAAGGTTGAGATTGCGGGTGCTGAGCGCTGTGGAGAGGTCGCCGAGGGTCAGGCCATAGGCATCCATACGGGCCTGATCCACATCCACCCACACCTGGCGCTCCCGGGAACCGATCACATCCACCTTGCTGATGTTGTCGATCTCGAGCAGGCCGTCACGAAGATTGTCGGCAATTTCCCTCAGGGACATGGGCGAGAAATTCTCCCCGCTCACCACCACCTGGCCGATGGGATTGATCTCGCGCATGCTGAGACGGATGATCAGCGGCGCCAAGGCATCCTTGGGAAGGTCGGTGATCTTGCTCACTTCACGGGTTACACGGTCGAAGGCCTGCTCGGAGCTGACCGCCGAGGTGAAGACCACCCGCAGCACAGCCCTGCCTTCCTCCGCCGTGGAGGTGATGTAGTCCAGGTCTTCCAGATCGTTGAGTTCCACCTCCAGCTTGCGGACGATCAATTGCTCGATCTCGGCTGGCGAAACGCCGGGATAGACCACCACCACGATCGTGCTGCCAAAATCCACGGCGGGATATTCCTCCCGCGGCAGCGTTACCATCGAGATCAACCCAAAGACCAATATGGCCAGGGTGATCATGTTCACCAGGATCGAATAACGGAGTGAGGTTTCTGCTACTGAAAACATGTTAACCCGCCTACTGTCGGATGGTGACCAGACTGCCGTCTTCCAAGTTTTCGGCGCCGGTGGTTACTATCCTATCACCCGCTTCCGCCCCGGAAAGCAGCTCCACATTGGCACCGATGCTGCGGCCCAGTACCACCTCGCGCTTGACAGCCCGGTCTCCATCCACGATCACAAAGATATAGTTGCGGTCATATTCCTTCACGATGTTGGTGATCGGCGTGTAGAGCAGGTCTTCATAACGGGTGGTCAGGATGCGGGCGGAAACCACCATTCCCGGCAGCAGGGTTCCGGGCTGGACGATCTCGATCTCCACAGGATAGGTGGAGGTTCCGGCCAGAGGGCTGATCCCAAAACCGCGCACCCTGCCCTTGAAGGTCTGGGCGCTGTTTTGATAAGTGATTTCAGCGTTTTGCCCCGTTTTCAGTTTACCGATCTGGCTTTCGCCCACGCCGGTTTTCAGGATCAGGGTGCGGGCATCGGTGATGGTGGCGATGGGCTGGCCGGGATTGATGTACTGCCCCACTGAGACATTCAGGTTGGCGATGAAGCCCGCTTCCGGGGCAGTAAGAAAGGAATTGTCATAGGCCAGGCGGGCCTGTTCCTGCGCTGCCTTGGCGCCATCGAAGCCTGCCCGGGCTGCTTTGAAACCGGAGAAGATGCTGTTGTATTCTGCTTCTGAGATCAGGTTGCGGGCGCGGGAGGCCTCGGCATAGTTCAGATTCTTCTGCGCGTTCTCCAATGCGGTCTGGGCTGAAGTCAGTGCCGCTTCCGCCTGTTCCAGCCTGATCCTGAACACCTCGTTCTCCACCCTGCCCAGGCGTTCGCCTTTGGCTACGCGGTCGCCCAAGCGTTTGTTCAGTTGCAGGATGCGTCCAGAGGTTTCGCTGCTCATCACCACGGAAGTGATTCCCTCCAGTTTCCCGGACACATTGATGTATTCATCCAAAGGCCTCAGCATCAGTTCTTCCACCATCACTGCCTGGCGGTCATCCTGAATCGGTCTGCCCGATGGTGGTCCACCCCGGTTGCAAGCGCTTATGGTGAACATGGCCAGTATCAAGAGAGCCATGAGTGCTGATGTTCTCAAAGTCTTGTTTCTATTTGTTATCGGTTTGTTAAATATATGGTTATATCCATTCATTGTGCTTTCTCCTTATTTTATGACCAGCCGGTCGAGCTCGGCAGGATCATCCAAAGCCAGCAGTTGCATCAGGGCGCTGCGGCTGTTCAGATATGAGTAATAAGCGCTGTTATGGCTCAAACGGGCTGCGGAAAGCATCAATTCCGCATCCAGCAGGTCCATGGCGGATAGCAGGTTCTGACGAAAGCGCTCCTGTAGCTGGGCATAGAGTTCCTCGCTGTAGGATAGTGCTGCTTCAGCGCTCTTCAGTTGTTTGGCGGTGCTCACCCAGTTGATCACGGCAGCCTTGGCGCCAAGCTTGATCCCATCGCTGGCGCTATGGGCTTCCAGCTGGGTCTTGCGCTGATCCCATCTGGCTTTTCTCAGGCTGGCATAACTGCCCCATCCCGGAAGCAGCGGCAGCGAGAAATTGAGCATGATCTGGCTGGAGCCATCGAACTCATAACGATCCAGCCAATTCTCCTCAAACTTGCGGCTGCCGGTGAGCACCAGATTGGGCAAAAAAGCGCCGATCGCCAGCTTGTAGGCACGGTCGGTCAGCTCCTGTGCCTGGTCCAGGATCTTCAGGTTCAGGTTGCGGCTGTGCAGAAGCTGCGTGGCTTCCTCCACCAGAGTCTGAGTGCTTTGAAGATCATAGCCTTGCAGGATTCCGATCAGTTGCGATCCGGTATCCAGCACGATCTCCTCCGGCATCAGCAGTTCCTGCTTCCCCAGATAATTGGCCAGATCCTGCAAGGCAAGCTGCAAAGCGGTCTGAGCCTGAAGCTGTGCCACTTCCTTGTTGGCCAGGTTAGCCTGGAAACGCAGATGGTCAGCCCGGGAGAGCAGTCCGTTCTGAAGCTTGATCTCCGCCAGCTGCATATTGTCCTGCGCCGCCTTCAGCTCCAGTCCGCTGAGTTGATATACTCTCTTCAACTGCAGGGCGGAGAGATACTTGCCCTCCACTTCCGAGATCAACGAGAAGCGTTCGCTGCCTTGATTCAGCCTGGCGATCTCTTCACTGGCGGAAGCCATCTTGTAAGCCTGCCACAACTTTCCGCCCATAAACAAAGGCTGCGACAGATTGAGCGACAGGCTGCGGTAATCGTTGTTCAAGGTAGTGCTTTGATTTCCCGCCTGCAAGGTGGGGGCGGGATCCACATAGAGCAAACTGGCACCGAAACTGAGGCTGGGCAGGAAGGCCGACAAGGCCGCCTGCCTGTTCCACTTTGCAGCCTCCAGGGAAGCTTGGGAAGCCTGATAGCCAGGATTTTGCTCCAAGGCCAGGGCACGAGCCTGCTCCAAACCGATCGTGGGCAGAGCAGTAAAGTCCGTCGCCATCAGGGTTGCACTGATCAGCAGGAAAATCATTATCATCATCAGGTTTTTGTTCATTGTTCCTCCCCTTCCTGCACAAAGAAATCATCCCGAGCCCCACTTTTCACCGCAGCGACCACTTCCTGAAGTGTTCGTAGTTCTGAACGCAGATAGCGATCGCTCAGGGTAAGTATGTGGTCGTGGATGAAGGGTAACAGCGAAGCGTCCGGTCTGCTTTCATCCCCGCGGTGGCTTTGCTTGGCCTTCCGGACTTGTTTGAGATAGGCAATCCGCTCCTCCAGCAGTTCCAGGAAATCCTCTTTCCGCATGGTTTTCCGGGCAAAGAACAGTGCCATCCACCAATCCAGATCAAGTTTCTTGAACTCTCTCAGATAGCCGCAGACGATCCGCCGCAGGTAATCCCTGCCCTTGGGATTGAGCTGATAGACCTTGCGGGGTGGGTTGTTACCCTCCCGCATTTCCTCGCCTCTGATGTAGTTGAGTTTCTCCAAGCTTTGCATCGCCTTATAGATCGAAGGCAGGGTAACACCAGTCCAATGGGGGAGGTCATATTTCTCCACCAGTTGACCGATTTGATACCCATGCATGGGTGTGGCGCCGACAAAGCTCAGTACAACCATATGTGCTTTTGACATTGATAACCTCTCTATTATCACCAAGTCTATTCTCGTTTATAGTAGTCAAGCTAATCATATCAACTGATTTGGCAAGTAAAATTTTCATCTGCAAACCCCCAATTGCGGGCTTGACAGAAAAGCCACCTGCCGGAAGCTGAACCCAAAGCTCTATCATATTGAGGAGAAAATGGATAAACGCCCAACCTGGCAGCACTATTTCATGGAAATGGCGATCCTGGCAGCCAGTCGCAGCACCTGTTTGCGCCGGCAGGTGGGAGCAGTGTTGGTGAAGGACAACCAGATCCTTTCCACCGGTTACAATGGCAGCCCCAAGGGAATCTCGCACTGCTCCGAAGTGGGTTGCCTGAGGCAAAAGAACTCCGTGCCCGCCGGACAGATGCATGAACTCTGCCGGGGTGTGCATGCCGAGCAGAATGCCATCATCCAGGCAGGATTGAATGGTTCAAGCACCAGAGGGGGAACGCTTTACTGCACCCATCAGCCCTGCAGTATCTGTGCCCGCCTGATCATCAATGCCGAAATCCGCACCGTCTATGTGTCCCAATGCTATCCCGATCCCCTGGCAGAGCAGCTGTTCACCGAAGCAGGGGTGGAAGTGCTCTTGTATGATCTGGATTCCGGGCAGATGAGAAGGGTGGTTTAATTGGGGGATAGAGGGAAAGAGGGAAAAAGGGAAAGGGGAAAGCTGCGTCCATATCGAATCCTGGCTCCACCCTTCCACCTTTTTACCCTTCCGCTTTTCCAACTATTGAACCTTCCTCCTTGTCCCCTGTCGGCGCTCCACCGATACTGCCCCAGCGATATTTTTTCTTTTCTCTTTCCGCTATTTTGTTATGTTTAAGCGGTTCAGCACCCAGGACCTGATCATCATCGCCAGCCTGGCGGGCATCGGCATTGCCATCAAACCGGTGGTTTCGCCGTTGTCCAAGCTGATTTCCGCACCGCTGATGCTGCCGGGAGGCTCTTTTACCGGTGGTTTCTACATGCTGTGGCTGGTGCTGGCGGTATTGATCGTGCGCAAGTTCGGCACCGGCACCGTCTTTGGAGTGCTGCAGGCTTTGATCGTCCTGGTCATCGGCATCCGGGGCAACCAGGGATTACTTTCCCTGCTCAGTTACAGCCTGCCCGGGATCGTTGTCGATCTGGTCAATCTGCTGCTGAAGGACAGGGATAATCTGTTCACCCATATTGTCTTATGCGCTCTGGCCAATGTATCTGGAGCACTTGTGGTGGCCGTGGTGCTGTTCCGCCATCCACTGCCCCTGACGATTGGGATCGCCGTTTTGGCAATGATTTCCGGCGGCATGGGCGGACTGGTCTCCTATGCCATTTTCAAACCTTTGAAAAAGTATGGAGTTATAGCTTGAAATATCTTCTGATCACAGCTTTTTCTGCGGCTTTCTGTTTGAACGCGATCATCATCATCGATCCCCAGGGCCTCAGCAGTGAGATCAGCTTTCCCGAACTGGCCTCCTTACCCCGAACTGAAATGAAAACAATACGTTACAAAGACGGACAAGACCGCTTGGACACCTGGCAGGGCATCCGGTTCGACCATTGGCTGCAGCAACGCTATGACCAGCCCTGGAGCGTGATCCGTTTTGAATCTGCCGACCGCTATCTGGTCAATCTCAACCGGGCTGAATTCGACACCCTGGAATGCTGGCTGGTTTTTACCGAAAACGGAAGGGAATTAGACCAAGGGAACCTGCGAATCATCCTCCCGGCGTTGAGGGACATGAAATGGGTGCGGGACCTGCAACGTGTGGTGTTGGAGAACTTTGATCCCTTGAAATTGCCATCCCGCTTCGAATTTCTGGAGCAAAGGCTGGAAAGCGGTCAGATTAACCAGAAAACCCTGAGCAAAGAAGACACCAAAGCCTATCCCTTTTCTGCTCTGATCCCCCAGGGGTCATCAGACGATCGGATCAGGGTGATCCTCTACAGCCGTGACGGCATCAAGCTCAGCCTGGAATATCCGCAACATCTGGCAGAGGCGGTCCTGGAGGTCACCGATGACGGTTTCAATTTGAAAAGTCCACAGCTTCCCGGTGGGATGTGGTTGCGGGAGATCATCTTCATCCAATTGGAAGACCTGGCTCTGATCAGCACCCAGAACCTGGACACCCTGATCGCCCTAAACCGGATACTGGACTGGAAGCTGGGCCCGGAAGCCAAATTCGTGGTGGAAAACTCCACCCAACCCCGCATCCTGCCTTTGGCCGATCTGCTGGCCAATCCCGATCTCCTTTCCGGAGTGCGGACATTTTCGATCGAACCCTGATCCACCCTGATCCAATACCCCACAGGAAAGCGAAGCAGCACCATGGTATCCGGCAAATTTGAGATCGAATCCCTCAGTATCCGCTACCCTGGCCAATCCCGAGATCTCCTGCAAGATATAAATATAGAGCTTGACTCAGGCGAATTGCTGCTGATCAAAGGGCCGAACGGCTGTGGCAAGACCAGCCTGCTGAATGCCATCAGCGGCGTCATACCACAAAAGATCGCTGCCGAGCTGGACGGAACCGTGTCCCTGAACGGGGTGATCCTGAACCAGATCCCCCTCTGCGAACGCTTCCATTGGCTCTGCTACCAGATGTGTGATCCCGACCGGCAATTGTTTTTCCCCACCCCGGACCAGGAGATCGCCTTTGGCATGGAAAATCTGGGCATCCCCACTCCGGACATGCAGCTCCGCTTAGCTGCTGCCAAACAGAGCTTTGGAATTTCCGATTGGGAGGGCATTGCGCCCCAGCATCTTTCCCATGGGCAGAAGAAGTTGCTGCTCTTTGCCGTATGCGCCGCCCTGGAAACGCCCCTGATCCTGCTGGACGAACCAGTGGAAGGGCTTGCGGAATCCGCCCTGCTGCGTTTGCGTAATTGGCTGGAGGAATGCAAAGCCCAGGGCAAGATTATCCTGATCGCGGAACACAGCCCCGCCCTGAACGACCTTTCCACCCGCTGCCTGGATCTGAGCCGATGAGCCTGCCCCTGTTCCGCCTCACCGATCTGGATTTTTCCTATCCCGGCCAGCCTGTCCTGCTGCGGGGCGTGGATCTGACCATACGGGAGCAGGAGCGGGTGCTGCTGACCGGAGATAATGGCAGTGGTAAAACTACCCTGCTGAAACTGCTTGTGGGCTTGCTGAAACCGAGCTCCGGGCAGGTGTTGCTGAGCGGCGAGGAACCCGGAAGGCAATCCCCGGAACTCTACCGCTCGCTATTCTTCAGCCAGCAGAACTCAGTGGACAACCTGTTTGGCCTCTGCCCGCGTCACGACCTGCAGGTCTGGCAGATCGCCCATCCCGAGCGGCTGGACAGCGCCGGATTGGAAACCAACGATGACACCCTGGCCCGAAATTGGGACAGGCCCTTCAGCGCACTTTCCGCCGGAGAATTACAGGCACTGGCTTTGCTCTATCTGCCCCGCTTCCTGGACAAATTCTGGATCCTGGACGAACCCACGGCAGGATTGGACGCGGAACGGAAGGCCAGGTTCCATGCACTCTGCCAGCAGAAGATGGGTCAAAGCCATGGCATGCTGGTGGTTAGCCACGATCCCGGCCTTCCCGCCAGCTTGTTTGATCGCAAACTGCTGCTGCAGGATGGACAGCTGATGGAGACCAGCAGTTGAAGCTGCATCCCCTGTCCCTGTTGGTTTTGGCCTTGTGGCTCAGCACCGCAGCGCTGTTCTGTTCGGAAGTGCTGGCCTTGGTAACCTTGCTGGGGCTATGCCTGCTGGCCCGGATCATCGTCAAAACCATGGAGTTCAGGCAGTTAAGCCATCAAAGGAAACGCCTGGTCCCGCTGCTGCTGATCATCATGGTCATCCAGGTGCTCTTTGTCAAAGAGGGCAAATTGCTCTGGGGCCATGGTTGGTATGGGATCCATGCGCTGGGATTGACCAGGGGGATCGCTGTTGGTTTGCGGCTGCTGATCCTCTATTTCAGCGCCGGGCTGCTGCTGCGGCTCAGCTATTCCGATTACGACACCGCCTTTCGCACCTTGCATCTGCCTGAGGAGCTGGGCTTTATGGTTAGTTATGCCGTGCATGTGATCCCCCTGGTCAGCCAGAGATTGATGCATTACCGGCAATTGCTGCTGATCCGGGGCATCAGTTTCAAGGCCATGAAACTGCGCGATCGCCTGAAGATCTACAGCCTGATCTCGCTGACCATTTTGGCAAATGTGCTATCCCAGAGCGGGATCCAGGCTATTGCACTTGAGTTGCGCGGTTTCCGCAGCTTGGGCAAACGCACCAGCCTGCAGGAAACAAAACTTCGCCTTCCCGACCTTCTTCTTTTTTTATTGATGATAGTTCTCACCGTTCTTTTTCTTGTTCTGAACCCCCTTGGCTCCCGTTAGCAATACGGAATCATTACGGAGTCATTACGGATTAACTCCGTAATGACTCCGTAATGATTCCGTATTGCTAACGGGAGCGAGGGCATCTGAATCTGATCCTGAGGAAGCCTGGAGATGTCTGGTGAAGCAGGATGAAGCTGTCTGTGGCTGCTTCTGGGCTTGGAAAGCAATAAAGCCCTCTCAGAGAGAGAAAACACTTGACACCATTTGATGCATTGGAACAGTGGAAAGAAAAACTTGGAGGTGGAAATGAATGGCACACCCTGGAAGCCGGAACCCGAACTGAAGAAGCTGTGGCTGTTCATCTGGACGGTCAGTTTTGTTGCTGGATTGATCGTGATCGCCGCTATGGCGGTCTTTGGAGCGATACCCTTGGTCTATCTGCTCACCCTGCTGGGTTGGCTGGTGATCTTCGTCCCCATTCTGATCTACATTCCCGCCTTTTACAAAACGCTGGAATACTCTCTGGACAGCGATGCCATCCGCTTGAGAAAAGGAGTGTTCTGGCAGCGGCGCACCACCATTCCCTACACCAAGGTTACCAATATCGACATCACCCAAGGACCGGTGGAACGCATGTATCGGATCGGCAGGATACACGTTCAGACCGCAGGCTCCGGCGGCTCGCAAGCCGGGCGGGCAGAAATTGTGATCATTGGTATCCGTGATTGTGAAGCCTGGAAGGACAACATCATGAACCGGATCAAAATGATCCCGACCACCGAGGTGGGGGTTTCCACACTTCACGCGGAGGAAAAGTCAACCGCCGAACCGCTGCAGACCATAATCAATGAATTGACCGCCATCCGCAGGATCCTGGAATCGAAATAGCTGAATCTTTCCCACCTGTTTTATCAGGCCGCAGCAGGCAAAGCCAGCATCGAGATTGAGGACGGCCGGAGAATTTCCTGCTTGACAAAAGCGGGCTGTGGGGGAAACAGGAAAAAAATCCGCCTTAGATGAGGAACAACCAGTAATGCGCGAGAAAAAGCCCGGCAGAAATCAGCGTCAGAAATACGACAGTAAAGAGCCAGCCTATACCATCACCCCGCTCCCGGAGGGAAAGAGATTCCGCAAACACAAACCTTTTGTGCAGGATTGGGTGGAAGCCATCCTGTTCGCCTTTGTGGTGGCGATGATCATCCGCAACTACACTTTCCAGAATTTCATGATCCCCTCGCCCTCGATGGAGAAGACGCTGCTGACCGGAGATTATCTGGTGGCGAACAAGCTGAAATACTATTTCACCGATCCCAAACGAGAGGATATCGTAACTTTCCGCTTTCCCAAGATCGAGAAGGACACTCCCGAACACGAGGAATCCCGGGACAATTTCATCAAGATCTTCCATCCCCTCTATCTGAACAAATCCACCAGCTTCAACAAAGCCCCCCTCACCTTTTTCCATATCACCTACTATGCCCGCAAAAACGTGGTCAAACGGGTGATCGGGCTGCCCGGCGACATCATCGAACTGAGGGACAAGATCGTGTATATCAATGGCGAACGCTTCGAACGAGGCTATGAATGCTATGACATCCCCGATCCCACTCCCCCGCAATCCCCACACCAGATCTTCAGCCACAGGCTGCCTTATGGCGCGATCGATCCGGTTACCCTGAATAACTGGTATGATCCTTATCGGGTTGAACCTCAACAGGATAGCACCTCGGTGCTGTTGGGCAAACGCATCTTCAACCGGGATTGGTTTGGTCCCATCAAAGTGCCGGAAGGCAAATACTTCGTGCTGGGGGATAATCGTGATGTGAGCGAGGACAGCCGTTATTGGGGATTTTTGGACCGCTCGGATATCACCGGCACGCCCTGGGTGATCTTTTTCTCCCGGGGCATCGAATATAACAAGCTGTTCGACACACCACACGTACGATGGGACAGGATGTTTCGTCTGGCCCGTTAGGCATCTATCTCCATATTCCCTTTTGCCTTTCCCGCTGTGGATATTGCAGTTTTTTTTCGCTGCCGTTCAGCCGGTCCGCCCTGGCAGAGTATCTGAACTGGTTGCAGCTTGAGATCAGGCTCTATCAAGACGAAGTGGCTGATCATCAGGTGGATACGCTGTATCTGGGAGGAGGAACCCCCTCGCTGCTGAAGGGGGATGAGATCAATTCCCTGTGTTCCGGTTTCCCTTTGATTGATGGTGCTGAGGTCACACTCGAGATCAATCCCCTGCAGATCACCGAGGTCTATCTGAAGGAGCTGGGGCAAACTCCGGTGAACCGTCTCTCCATCGGGATTCAGAGCCTGGACGACTCTGAGCTGAAGTATCTGGGCAGGCGTCACCGCAGCGCCCAGATCGCCGGCAAGATAGAGCTTTGCCGCAAACATGGCTACAGCAATCTGTCGCTGGATCTGATCTATGGCCTGCCGGGTTCCCGGGTATCCGGTCTGCTGGAAACTGTGCAGGGTTATCTGGAGCTGGAGCCGCAGCATATTTCCGCCTATCTGCTCACCCTGGATCAAGGCAGCCCCCTGCTCCAGGAATCCCGCCTTCCGGAGGCGCCCCAATTCCCGGATGATGATGGCCTGGCGGAGCAGTATCATGCCCTGCGCCAAACCCTGGTCCAGGCTGGTTTCGAGCAGTATGAGATCTCCAATTTTGCCAGGCCCGGATTTGCCTCCCGGCACAATCTGAAATATTGGCAAAGCGAGCCCTGGATCGGATTTGGTGCCTCAGCAGCAGGTTGGCTGCCTCCGCTGCGCTATTCCAATCCGGCCGATCTGCAATCCTATTACCGGAATGTGAAAGAGGGAATACGCTGTCCCGATGCCCGGGAATGTAATCAGGAGGAGCAACAGGCAGATTTTCTGATGATGGGGCTGAGATTGACCAAAGGTGTGAGCCCGAGTGATTACCTGAAGCGTTTTGGCTGTGACCTGTTCGGGCAGAAGCAGGATAAGATCAACAAATTGCAGGAGTTGGGAATGGTGGAGACTGGGGAGGACTTCCTGCGCCTGAGTTCGTCAGCGATGTTTGTGTCCAATTCTGTGATCGGGGAGCTGCTATGACCCTGGAGCAATTCCGCCTGCAACTGAAGCAAGCGCTGACCGGAACCCGTTTCGAAGGCAAGGCTTGGTTCACGGGTGGCTGTGTGAGGGACACCCTGCTGGA
>CAZVXK010000080.1:0-12189 GCA_964631665.1 uncultured Candidatus Cloacimonadota bacterium
GTGGAGGAAGCGCTGAACAGCATGAAGATCGTGAAAGCCTTCCGCCGTGAGGAAAGCGAATACCGGAACTTCAATCGCATCAACCGCCGGCACCTCAGACAGTGGCAAAAAGCCCAGACCTATTCCTCCCTGAACGTTCCGATCTCGGAGCTCAACACCGCCCTCACCGGCATTGTGGTGATCATCATCGGGGGCAGGATGATCCTGGAACCGGGTTCCACCTTTTCCCTGGGGGATTTCACCGCCTTTCTGTTTGCCCTGTTTTCCATGCTGCATCCGCTGAAAGTGATCAGCCAACTCTATACCGAGATCAAAAAGGCGATGGTCTCCCTGGATCGCATCTCACTGGTGATCAATCAGAAATCCCCGATCCGGGACAAAGCGGACGCGGTGGACAAATCCAGCTTCGACAAAGAGATCGTGTTCGACCAGGTGAGCTTTTACTACAAAGCCTCGCATCCGGTGTTGAAGGACATTTCGCTCAGCATCCTCAAGGGAGAGAAAATCGCCTTCGTGGGTGCCAGCGGTGGGGGCAAGACCACCCTAGCCAACCTGCTGAACCGCATGTATGATGTGAAAAGCGGCAGCATCCGCATCGACGGGACCGATATCCGGGACATTAAACTAATGCACCTGAGACGGCTGTTTGGCGTTGTTACCCAGGATAGCATCCTCTTCACCAAAAGCATCCGGGACAACATCGCTTATGGCACCTTGGAGGAGGTTTCGGACGAACAGATCGTTTCCGCTGCCCGGGTGGCTCATGCTGATGATTTCATCAGTTCCTTCCCCAACGGTTATCACCAGATACTGGATACCAAAGGAGCCAATCTGTCCGGCGGGCAACGCCAGCGCCTGTGTATCGCCCGTGCCGTGGTGGGCGATCCGCCGATTTTGATCTTTGACGAAGCCACCAGCGCCCTGGACACTGAGAGTGAGCAGAAGGTGCAGCAGGCGATCGATGCCGCCACCCGGAACCGCACCGTGATCATGATCGCCCACCGGCTGTCCACCATCCTCAAGGCTGACCGTATCTATGTGCTGGAGCACGGAAAGGTGGTTGGTTCCGGCACCCATGAGCAGCTTCTTAAGAGTTGTGAACGCTATCAGAAGCTCTATCGCTTGCAGTTCGAATCCGTTTCCGCCCAATGAAGATCAACAGCGCTTCCTTTGTTCACAATAGGATCGAACTCTGTAATCCGCTGGTGGAATGCATGTTGTCCATCCTGCATCTGTGGAACATTTTGGTTTCTTCCCCCCTCCTGAGACCGGCCTGGTGTTGCAGACCGGGCTGAGCTGCCTGCAATCGCATTTATGCCGTAGGGAAATCATTAACCTGCTTCCGGAGTTTAAGTTATGAATCTGATCGACGCCCATTGCCATCTGGCGAATCTGAACCAGTTGCTGCCGGTGGAACCCTTGCTGGAAGAAGCGGTGCAGCATGGCATCAGCTGCTTTTTATCCTCTGCCCTGTCTAAAAGCGAAGTGGATTTTCATCTTGACCATCCCCATCCGGAAGTTTTGTTCAGCGCCGGCATCCATCCCAATTATGACGAGTGTGATCTGGCGCTTGCCGATCTGGCCATCCTTTGCGAAGAGAAGAGGATCTGGGCTCTGGGGGAGATCGGGCTCGATCGTTACAATTCTGACCTGCTCTGGCAGATCCGCACCTTTTCCGCCCAGCTCGATCTGGCCGCCGAACACGGGCTCCCGGTGGTGCTGCACATCGTGGGGCATCAACAGCAGGCTTACGAACTGCTCAAACACTATCAGCTCAAATTCCTTGTGCATGGCTATGCCAGCAGCGTGGAGGGATTTCACCTGCTCAGCCGCCTGGATAGCGTTTTCACCATCAGCGAACGCCTGCTGCGCAACGATAAAATGGTTTTGTTGTCTCAGATGCTGGATCAGGGCAGGGTACTCTTCGAAACGGACATCACCCGCTACTATGTGCAGGAAGGGGAGGCCAATCCGCTGCTACGGCTGAGACAGGTCTTTGAGCGGACCCAACAGCTTTCAGGGCTTGACAAGTGGCGGCTTTGGGAACTGCAGAACTCTTCCTGGCAGCATTTGATGGCTCCCTGAGATGATCAGCCCTGCCTTCTCCCGCACCGAACTGCTCATCGGAAGGGAGGGATTAAGAGCCTTACTGCGCACCCATGTGTGCATCATCGGCTTGGGCGGAGTCGGTTCCTATGCCACCGAAGCTCTGGCCCGGGCAGGGATCGGACGCTTCACCCTGATCGATTTTGACACGGTGGGCACCACCAACCTGAACCGCCAGATCATCGCCCTGCAGGAAACCCTGGGCAAACCCAAGACCGAGGTGATGAAAGCCCGCATCCGGCAGATCTTTCCCGAAGCCGAAGTGCACACCCACCAAGCATTTCTGGATTCCGCAAACCGACCGCTGCTGCTGCCGGGAAAAGACTTTTACATCGACGCCATCGACAGCCTGGGACCCAAGATCGGTCTGTTGGAATATGCCATTCGTGAAGGTCTGGAGATAATTTCCGTCATGGGAGCCGGCAACCGGCTCGATCCCTTCCGCATCCATCTGTCGCCGTTGGATAAAAGCCACAACTGCCCCCTGGCCCGGCGTGTGCGCAAGTTTTTGCGCCGCAGGGGAGTGCGGACCGACTTCCCCTGTGTCTATTCCTCCGAATTGCCCCTCCGGCCGGATGAGGATGACAGCATCCCCGATGAGATCATCCTTCAGCGTGGACGCCAGCGCCAGACCATCGGCTCGGTCAGCTATATGCCCGCGATCATGGGGATGGTGGCCGCCAGTTGGGTGATCAGGAAAGTGGTTGGATGAGGGGGAAAGGGATATAGGGGCGAAAGGGCAATAGGGCAAAGGGGCAAAAGGGACAGCTTGCGCTTTATGTTGAGTTGAGAAACCAAAGAGCTGAACAAGGGTGAAATGGCTATAATGAAATTGAGCTGGCAATCCCCTGTATAACATATTTGTGCCCCTTATATCCTTCCACCCTTTTTCGATCTGCAACTATCGCACAGGCGCCAGCTTGCCCTTTTGCCCTCTTGCCCCTTTGCCCTTTTCCGCTTTGCATCCATCCCCAATCGATTATCATATCAAATGGGAGGTCTTATGAACAAGATCAAGTATGCACTGCTTTTTTTTGGCATTCTGTTGTTGGTAATGGCCTGCGCCAAACCGCACCATCCCTTCGAACCGGACGAAACTGGCGAGATGCCGATCCTGATGAACCTGGCCCCGGCTCTCAGCCAGAACATCAATGTGTCCAGCATCACGGTAACCATCACCCACGGCGACTTCAGCAGCACCCAACAGATGCAGATCGAGGGTACCCAGGCCAGCTGTGTCTTCGACGAACTGCAGCCCGGCGTCTATGCCATCGATGTCTGGGTCTATAATGATAACCTTCTAATCGCCACCGGACAAGGTACCGGAACAGTTTCTCCGGGTGAGTCCACCACCGTCTACATCACCCTGCAGTTCGTTGGTGGCGGACTGGAGATCGTGGTGGACTGGGGTGAGCCCTGGCAGGCAGCGCGCCGGGTGTTGCTGATTGGAAACAGCCACACCTATTTCAACGGCGGGGTAAACACCCACCTGCAATATCTGATCGATGAAGCCCGCCCGGACTGGAATGTTCTGGTGCAGGCCCGCACCGCAGGCGGTTATACCCTGGAGAACCATTTCAACGATCCCACCACCATCAACACCATCACCTCCGGAAACTGGGACCTGGTGGTGCTGCAGGAGCAAAGCAGCCGTCCTATGAACGATCCGCTGCTGTTCTACCAATCCGCCACTGCGCTGGATTCCGTGATCACTGCCAGCGGCGGGATCACCGGTTTCTATATGACCTGGGCCTGGCGCAATAATCCGGAAATGTATGAACCCATCCGCGATGCCTACAACTACATCGGTGCCTTTCTGCACGGAATGGTCGCCCCGGCCGGGGTTGCCTACTACAACAGCTCCCAGACCGATCCGGATGTGGACCTCTATGACGCCGACAACTACCATCCCAGCCCCGCCGGGACCTATCTGGTAGCCTGCACCATGCTTGCCGCCATCTGGTATGTCAATCCCATCGGGCTGAACTATTTCCCCACCGATATCGACAGCCACACCGCTCAATACCTGCAGCAGATCGCTTGGCAAACCGTTTCGTCCCGTGGCAGGTGGCAGCATAAAGAATCACCGGTAGTTGCTCGCTGGATCAATACTGCAGGTAAGTGAATCCAACCAAGCAGTCTCAGAAATGTCAATGCTATCAGGGAGTGATCTTTTCTAATACAACCTTGTAGTTCTATTCCACTCTTATCCCTGTTCCCTTGTTGAGAACAGTGGATCAGAGCTTATTCAATGCATTGTCCAGTGTCCTACTGAGGGCAGCCCAATTGAGTGTGCAGATCACCCGCTTTCTGCCCTGTCTGCCCAGTTTTTCCCGTAAAGCGGCATCATTCATCAGCTTGATCACTGCTTCAGCGATCGCCTCCACATCATCAGCCGGGATCAGTAAACCTGTCTGCCCATCGATGATGGCATCCACAATCCCTCCGCTGATTGAACCAATGACCGGAATTTCGCAAGCATTGGCTTCCAGAAAGGTTATGCCAAATCCTTCGGTATCCCCCTTGGCGGTAGGTTTTCTGCTCACCATGATATAAACATCCGCCAGGTTGTAGTAATGAACCAATTCCGCTTCATCGATCAATCCCGTAAAGACCACATGCTCTGTCAAGTTATATTCAGCTATAATGGATTCAAGCTTTTGTCTGAAATCCTCGTGGTAGGGACCCACAATGTAATACTTCAGCTTGGGCACTTGTTCCAAGATCTGGGGCAGGGCCAGCAGAACCAGGTCATGCCCCTTGCGTTCGATCACCCGTGAAATAGTTACCAGATTCAGGTTCCCGTCCCGGGGATGGATCTTCCAAAGAGGATTGTCCTGTATGGGTTTGAATCTCTCATAGTCCACTCCGTTGGGAAGGATGAACACATTTTCCATCCTACGGTTCATGAAACTGTGCAAGGCCTCTGCCGTGAAGGCGCTCACGCAAACGATCAGATCGGAAGCAGTGAAAGTTGCCCTGGCAATTGCGCGTTTTGCCCTGCTCAGGGGACGGGTGATCTCCAGGCCGTGGATCACGGTTACCAGCTTGAAGCTGTATTTCCGCTTCAAGCCCAGGAGCGCTCTGGAGCAGTTCCAGGTGGTGGCAATGATGTAGCGGGGGCTTACGCTTGCCCGCAGATATGCCCGCAGCGCCTTCCACCAATATAGGGTTCGCAGCCTGCGCCAATGCCTGCCAAAGACATATTCCACCGGATAGGGCGTCCCCTCTTTGAATCCCAGCCGCTCAAAGTATCTGGTGAAGACACACACGCTTCGCCCCAGCTTGTGGAGGCCATTTGTGATGCCCCAGGCCCATTGGGCGATGCCTCCCGCATTGGGGGGAAAATCCTCGCTCACGATCAGGATTTCAGCCCCGGACTTCATTCAAGACCTCTTGCAGGCACGCCAACACCTCCTTCGGGCGAATTCCAGCGATGCTGTGCGTTGGAGAAACCAGCTTGCGTGAATGCTCTGATAACGGGGCAAACCGCTGATGGTGAATGGGATCAAACCTATACAAACCCACCACGGGAGTGGAGGTAATCATGCTCAGATGCACCAGCGAGGTATCAGGAGATACCAGTGCACAGCATTTGCCCAGGATCAGGCTCGCTTCTGCCAAATTAGCCGTGGGTGGAGAAGAAATCACGTGTTTGAACCTCTTCTCCAGGGCTTTCTTCAGCTCCCTTTCGCTGGGCATGGCCAGTATGATGATCTCTTTCTCTATCATATCCACCAGCTGGACCCAGGATTGGCCGGGCCAGAGGCGGTGGGGCTCACCGGCGGAGAGGTTCAGAGCCACCGGTTTCGAGGTCAGATCATCGGCAAAGCTCTGCAGAGCAGGAGAAACTGGCTGCTCAGGAAGGTAGGGAATCAGATCCTCCGGTTGCACCTCTATCCCCCAAAGACTTGCCACTGCGAGGTTTTTCCTGATCACCTGCTCCGCAAAATCCACTTTCAGCAGTCTATGATAAAAGCCCCGGTGCAGTTCGTGATGGATTGCCACTTTACAGCTGGCTTTGAGCAGGGCAGTGAGCAGCAGGAAGGTATTGGAGGGGTGGTCTTTGGGATTATAGAGCAGATCATACTTTTGCTTGGATAAGTGACAAATTAACGGGAGGTTATACAGACGGACAAGATAACAGCGATCAATATGCGGATCCCCTCTGAAAAATCCGTGGGTCGCTTTACTGAAGGTAAAAAGGGATATCCTCGCCTCTGGGAATTTAACTGCCAGAAGCCGGATCACGGGATTAAGCAACAGGGCATCACCCAGTTTTTCCTGCACGAATATCGCCACAGAGCCCGGCTCCTCTGGCACGGCCACATCTGGTTGTCTTAGCTTGGAAAAGCAGATATCGGAAAGCAGGGTAAGGCTGCGGCGCTTGAGCTTGCGGACAACTGCTTTGGAGGAAACGATCCTGTCCCCGGTTGGTGTGTCGCTCTGCCCGAGCCGATCCAGCAGATGCTTTTCCAGATTGTCCGCCATGATGTTATAGGTAAATTTGGTCCGAACGATCTCCCGTCCCTTCCTGCCCATATTTTCCAGAGTGGCAGGTGAATCGATAACCTTCAGGATCGCCTCAGCCAGGGCATCGGGATGGTGAGGAGGAATGATGAGTCCGGAAATCCCATCCTCCATCAGTTCCCTCACCCCGTTCACATCGGTGGCGACCACTGCCTTCCCTACGGACATAGCCTCCATCACCACATTGGGCATACCCTCGAAGCGGGAAGCCAGCACAAAGAGGTCACTGCCCAGGATCAGAGGCCTGATATCTGCATGAAAACCAAGCAGATGGAAGTTCTGGGACAAGCCCCGGGCGGCGATCATACCGCGCAGTTCATCTTCCAGCTTTCCCTCCCCGGCTATCAGAAACACAATGTCCTTGCGGTGCCGGCAGATCTTTGCCGCTGCCAGGATCAGATAATCGTAACCCTTTTGCCCGGCCAGCCGTCCCGCGGAGAGAACGATCTTTTTGCCGGGATACCGGGTCTGGAAATCGTAGGGCTCGATATTTCCCGCGAGCTCCACCCCATTGTAGATCACCTTAACGAAATCGTCCCTGAACCAGCCATAGGAGGCATAGGTTTGTTTGATACTGTTCGTATTGGTGATGATCCCGTCAGTGAGATTGGTCAGGGTTACCTTGTGCTTCCATTTTTTTCCGCAGAGCAGCATGCCATGGCGTGCCAAGACCACAGGTGTCTTGGCTAATCTGGCGGCCAGCCCGCCCACCCGGACATCCTTGTTCAGATTGCAGATGAGGATTTCAATCTTGTTGGCTCTCAGGAAGTTCACCATCCGGAAGGTGGCGATCGGGCTGATATCGGCATGGATGTCTATGCCCCAGGTTTGCACACCGGCTGCGGTAGCCTTCTGCAGCAGCAGGGAATCTGTCTTTGCTCCCAAAAATACCGTATGTCCCCGTTTCCCCAGTTCTTGTGCGGCACGGATCATCCATTTCTCGCCACCGCCATACTTCTTCTTACCGATCGAATTCAGAAACAGTATTCTCATGATCCGAGGATCTCCCTGATGAAGTCCCGCAGGTCGGTTTGCATCCTTGAAATCGAGAACATATCAAGCATCTTTGCCCTGGCAGATGAGGCCATTTGCTGTCTCAGCTCCGGCTTGCTGCAAAGTTCGTGTAATGCCTCACACACTTGGTTGACATCACCATGATCAACGAAGAGCCCATCCACATTATGGGTGATCAATTCCCCGGTGCCACCGGCCCGGGTGGTAATGATGGCATTGTTTGTATAAATCGCCTCCAAGAGAGCGTTGGAGATCCCTTCATTTTTGGAGAGCAGGGCAAAGATATCGGAGGCTGCCAAATAGGGATAGGGATTGCTTTGAAAGCCTGTAAACCAGATCAGATGTTCCACTTCCAGTTTTTTGGCCAAGGATTTGCAATCTTCCAGATCATTACCATCGCCCACAATCCACAGACCCAGTTCCCGATACTTATATTTGTGGAGAAACTCGGCAAAGCCATGGATCAGAAAGTCAAAGCCCTTGCGGGAAGTTACCCTCCCCATGGAACATAGCATCAGGGGCAGCGGTTTGGTGATCTGAACTTCCAGTGCCGCATCCACCACCGCTGTATCGAATCCATTGTAGATCACTCTGATCCGCTCCGGCTGGAACCAAATTTCCCGCAAGAGCGTTTGTCTGATCCGGCTGGCATTGACCACGATCCCATCTGCCAGTTTGGCATAGAGGAGCTTGTGATAGGAGCCTCTCATGGAACGCACGATCCCCAGGCGCAGGATGTTCTTGATTCCCAGCCGCCTGGCCAAGAGTCCCGCGATGAGATAATCCTTGCGTTTGGTGGGCAGCAGCACATTGATCCGGTTTGCCTTGATGTATTTGTACAAACGGTAATAGGTGATGATATCGAATACGGTGGCAAAGGGAAGCCGGATCCTGGGAATCGCAAACCGCCCGCCCACGCTCTCTTTGCGGTAGGCCAGGTGAACCTGGCAATCCGGAAAAGAGGCCAGGGCCTGGCTGGCCATCAATGTCCATTTTTCATTGCCACCCCAGTCACGGGCTGACAGCAGAAAGAGTATCGAAATCTGATCCAGGGGCATCTCTACCTGCCGGTAAGAATTTTCGTAGCAATCATATTCATCCTCGCCAAGAAATACGGCCGGCCAATGCTGGCAAGGAAAATCTGCTACACAGCAGGAGAATCGAATCCCAGATTATCTGATCCTCGTGTCTTGTCAAGCTTGACAAGCCGCTAGGTTCGCACTTGTGGCATAGCTTACCAAAGCTGTTGGGGGTGCGGGATACCGATCCCGCATCCCTTTTAATATTTCAGCCCCTCACCCCAGCCCCGCATCATTTTGAGCCGGTAAACAAGGATGCTTCCCAAATGGGTGAGGAATCGGTATCCCGCACCCCCAACAGCTTTGGCAAGCTATGCCACTGTCAGTTCAAGCTTGACATGTCACTAGCTCAGATGCTCTATTCTGTTGTGTTCTGGGAAACAATGCCTGGATCAACAATTTTAAGCGGGAGAGAGGCCCGCTCGGGCAATTTCCGCTTGACAAAAAAAGTACTGCTGGAATATGAATGATCAAAGGCTATACCAAGGAGCGGATATGAAAAGACTTCTGATCTTTATGCTGCTGATCTGCAGCAGCTTGGCCCTGTTTGCCGCCCGCAAGGCGCTGGTGATCGGCAATGGCGATTATGGCGCCAATTCCCTGCGCAACGCCGTTACCGATGCCCGGGATTTTGCCCAGGTATTGCGTGCGGTGGGCTTCGAGGTAACCCTGCACACCGATGTGGAGCTGCGGGCCTTCGACCAGGCGGTGAGTGCTTTCAATTCCACCATCCGTCCGGTGGATGAGGTGGTCTTCTATTACAGTGGCCATGGGCTGCAATTTAATGGCGGAAACTTCCTGATCCCGGCGCGGGCGAATATTGCCGACGAAATCTCCCTCAAGTATGATGCCGTGAATGCCAACCGCATCTCCGAATACCTGCAGCGGGCGATGGTTTCCATCCTGATCCTGGATGCCTGCCGGGACAATCCCTTCCGCAATGTGCGCTCCAGCGGACGCGGCCTGGCCTCCATGGAAGCCGCTCCCGGCACCCAATACATCATCTACAGCACCAGCAGCGGCAAAACCGCCGAGGATGGCAGCGGCAGGAACAGCCCCTTCACCGCGGCGCTGCTCAAATATGTCCCCCAACCCGGGCTGGAGATCGCCTCCCTGCTGCGCACCGTGTCCCGCGAAGTGGCGCAAAACACCACCAATAAACAGGTTCCCTCCTTTGCCGGCTACATCATGGAGGAGTATTTCTTCGTGAAAGCCGCCCCCGAAGAGAAAAAGCCGCTGGACAAACCGGTTGAAAAAACGCCGGAAAGCCCGCCAACCACACCCGTGAGCAAACCTGCCGACCTGCCGGGTGAAAAAGTGGTGGATACTCCAGTGGTGAAACCTGCCGACAAACCGGTGGAAAAACCCGTCTCCACTACGCCTGACCAGGCTTCTGCAAAACCGGTCACCACTCCGCCATCCGAATCCGCGTCAATTGTTCCAGCCCAGCCTGTGAATCTGGCCCAGCTCAGCATTCAAATACCTGCTTCAAACCGTCATTATACCAATCTCACCCGCTCCGCCGACAACAAACCGATCCCGGTCACCAAAGCAGGTCAGCATGATCTCACCCCCGGCGCCTATGTCCTCAGCCACCGCCAGTGGGGATACCATCACCAGGAGGTATCCTTCACCCTGTCCGGCCAGGAACGAAAGGCCCTGTCCTTCACTCCCGCCCCCATCTCCCCCGCGATCATGAAAAACTATAACCGGTGGCGGACCCAGCGCAATATCAGCATCGGCAGCTCCGCCCTCACCCTGGGCGGCGCCATCCTCTGCAAGGTGCTGGGCGACAGGGAATATGAAAACTATCAGAACTCCACGGATCCCGTCGAGATCGCAAATTATCGCAAGAGCAGCCAGAACTACCAGACCGGATTCTTCCTCTCCCTTTCCGCCAACCTGATCTCCGATGGCTGGTGGCTCTATTCTCAGCTCAAAAAGAACAACTGGAGCCGGATCGTGAGAAACGAGATGGCCAAACCTGCTCCCATCAAGAAATAGGAGTAAGAAAGATGAAACATCTGTTACTTATGACTGCCCTGTTACTGCTTTTGCTCTCCTCCTGCTATAACTATGACAACCCCTTGGATCCCCAGAACGCTGGCACAGTGGTTCCGAAGATGAAACTGGTTCAGGGCGGCACTTTTAATAATGGCACCTCAGATATAACCTTGAGTAGTTTTTACATCGGTAAATATGAGCTGACACAAATGGAATATGCAGCGGTGATGGGAAGTTGGAACAATGATCCTTTCGGATGGGGTACAATTGGACTGGGAGCGAACTATCCTGTTTACTATGTCTCTTGGTTCAACGCCATCGAGTACTGCAACCGGCTCAGTATACAGGAAGGGCTTGCTCCCTGCTACAGCTATTTGACTTATGGAACAAATCCGAACACCTGGCCCTCCGGCTGGAATACTAACTATGTCAATCATACCAATGTATCCTGCAACTGGACAGCCAATGGATACCGCCTGCCCACTGAAATGGAATGGATGTTCGCCGCCAAGGGCGGGAATCAATCGCAAGGCTACACCTACAGTGGCAGCAACGACATCAATGCCGTGGCGTGGTATGGTGAAAATTACGGTGGAACCACCCACACGGTTGGCACCAAAGCCCCCAACGAGCTGGGTCTTTGTGACATGAGCGGAAATTTATGGGAATGGGTATGGGATATCTATGGCAGCTATCCCACCGGTCCTCAAACCGATCCGCACGGTGCCGCCAGCGGTTCCAACCGTGTGGGACGCGGCGGTGGCTGGGACGGCAGTGCCGTCGACTGCACCGTTTCGAATCGGAGCTACAACGTCGCAACCCACACGCTCCACAACATAGGCTTCCGCTGCGTCAGGGTTTTCCCTTGATTTATGCATTTTTCCCTTTTTGCCTTTTGCAGGCTATTTTGAACGGTCCGTCAGCTTGGCGGGGACGGTATGAGGGGGTGCAGGGGGATCTATCCCCCTGCCCGAAATTTTTTTTGGCACATTTCCCCATCCCATCACTCCTTGTGTAGCCCCTGTTTTAACTCATAATTCCGCAGACGCAACCGGTGCAAGTTGCTGCCCTGCAAGCAAAAGCGGAATTATAAGCCAAAACAGGGGGGAAGGCAGGGCGTTTCCCGCTTTGTTTTATATCCCCGCCTTGTTTTGAGTATCCGCCTTGTTTTGAGTCAAAATGCCCCTTCCTCATAGATGCACACGCCAGCAGGTTATCGTTCCGGGGGCATTTTGACTTAAAACAAGGTTTCCCACAACGGAACCGGGGCTCTGTAACCCAGTCCCCTCCGGCAGGCGAGACGCCTGCGTTCCTCTCGCTGCGCCAGTCCTTTCCACCTATCCACTTTTTCCCCAATTTCACCTTTTCGCCCTCTTCTTTCTTTCTCATATCTCTCATGTCTGAATAATCTTTCAACTTAGAGCCACATGTCCAGAGAATTAGAGCCACCCTTCCG
>CAZVXK010000081.1:0-11974 GCA_964631665.1 uncultured Candidatus Cloacimonadota bacterium
ACTCACCACTCACCACTCACCACCAATCAATTCACAGCCGTAACACGGTAGAACCTCAGCGGTTGGGCAGGCAGCGGACAGATCCAGAAGACACGGTTACGGGTTGGCAGATCGGAGTATTCATTCCTGCTTGCCGAAGTGGCTCCGGAGCGGTTTCTCCCCAGGGCGGACAGACCGGAAGGATCGGCGCTGCCGCGTCC
Organism: uncultured Candidatus Cloacimonadota bacterium; assembly: GCA_964631665.1. GTDB lineage: Bacteria > Cloacimonadota > Cloacimonadia > Cloacimonadales > Cloacimonadaceae > Syntrophosphaera. The sequence continues at coordinate 201 of CAZVXK010000081.1, forward strand.
AAAACTACCCTGGGAAGTGATCTCGGTGAAGACCCCGTCCGGGCTGCCGGCAGCATACACCCGATAGGAAACTGCTCCCAAAACCTCATCCCAGCTAAGTATCAGCTCATCGCCGGTCACCTGCAGTGCGATGTTTTGCGGTGCCGCCAAGCCGGAAGCGGGGATATGGAATTGGAAGGGATCCAGAGGATCGCCCAGCACCTGGTTGTTCACAAAGGGCAACAGCTCCAGGGCATCCAGGATGGTGTCCGAATCCGCCAGATAGACTTTGTAGCTAAAGGTCTGATTAAGGACATTGGAATATTGGGTGAGGAAGAACATCCATTGATCCAGCACCTGCACCGGTTGGGCAATGCCGCGGCATTCATCACCATAAAATGCGGCCAGCAGCAGATTGGGGCTGTTTAGCACAGATTCCCCACTCACCACCACCGAGGTGATGTTGGAGGAATATTCATACTCCAGAGGATTGACATTCCAGCCGGCCGGCTCACGCAACCCAGAGATATGGGCAGTGTCGAACTCAGGCGGTTCATAACCGCGAGGGATCACATAATCCGGATAGGTGAAGCTGCCGGATGAGCTGCTTTTCAGCATATAGCCCGCCCCCGGCTTCATGAAGAGCAGGGAACCGAACCAGCCATAACCTGCGATGTATTGCGCATAGCCGGTCTGGTTCTTGACCAGATCACCGGTAACAGGGGCTGTCATACCCGCCAGGGCTTCATTCACACTGATGCTTACATGGGGCAGATAGCCGATCCAGTTCCAGCCGGCACCATAGTTGATCGGCGTGGTGAGAGGATCCTCCAGCAGGCCGGTGAGCAAGAGATCGCCAGCAGTAGCCAGCTTGAGCTTGACCATTTCGGTGGTGTCGATCTGGGTGAGCGAGCCCAGCCAGCCTTGGTTGGGCACATATTGCGCATAGGAAGTCTGGTTTTTGACGATATCCCCCGCAGCCGGATCCAGCGAAGCCAGCAAGTTGTTCACGCTCATCCCCTGTGAGTTGACCAGATTGACGGACAGCCAGTTCCAACCGCTGCGGCAGCCGATGCTGCAGATCAGCTCCGGTTCCACATGGATGATGATGGGTTCCAAGGGAGTTCCATGCACGGCGCCGGACATAAAGGTGAATTCCTCTTCGATGCCGAAGTGCTCCTTATTGGTGGAGGAATCCCACACCCGGAAGAGCAGGGTTTCCCCTTCCTCCTCATCGCTGTGGACGGTGAGGAAGAACTGCCAGGTGTTCTCCAGATAGGGCACGTTTTGCAGGCTGGCAACGCCGCGGCAGATGTAATCATTATCCTCCTGCACAAAGGCGCCGATGATATCGTTGCTGTCAGTGGAGAGCTCTCCTTCCAGGAAGAGCTGACCGGTGATGGTCATCGAATAATCATACACATTGAGCTGGGTGCTGGCCCAGGCCGGAGGATTGGCCAGCACGCTGATCTCAAAGACCAGCGGTTCCAATCCCAAAGCGGGAATGTCGGCATAGACTGTGCAGCGATGGGTGCCATAGCCCAGTTGGTCGCTAACGGTGAAGACCAGGGTCTGGCTGTCCAGCGGCAATAGCGAACCGGTGGGGGTATTCACAGTCAGCCACTGGGGCAAGCCAATGATGCTGAAGGTGGAGTATTGACCACCGGAGTTTACAAGTTGGGTGGTGATTGCCAGCGTTTCTCCCAGGGGTTTGATCATCTCGATCTTGGACTGCTGCCAGTGCACCGGATTGGCATTGACAAAGAATTCCCATTGGATTATTTCGTTGAGCGGATTCCCGTTCAAGTCCTGCAGCCCGGAGACTTTGGCGCGCAGGGTTTCATTCTCGATCCAGTAATTGGCGATGTTGGGAATGATATAGACTGTGTTCTCATAACGGTTGATGCTGATATCCACCGGGGTGGAGGTGCGAATGATCTCCAGGGTGACGGCATCCGGAGCGAGTATATTGTCCGGATCGATGAATTCGGTGAAGGAGGCCGAGATCAGGTCACCGTAGGAAAGCACACCATCGGCAGGTTGGGGTGGACAGAGCAACTGGGGACAACTGCGGTCGATCACACCCCTCAGGGGCTGGCAGTAGTAATCCTGTTGCACATAGTCCGTGGTCCCTGCCCGGATGTCGTAGATGCCATCGGAAAGCAGGCTAACATCCCAAGGCACGATGATATAGCTGGTGGCTTCCAGGAAGATACGCGGTATCTCAATGGCGGTGAGCCAGTTGGGATCATAGGGATGCTTGTACTGGAAGACGATGGATTCGAAATTGGGTTTGCTGAGGTCATAGCCGGAGAGGATCACCCACAGGGTGTCGTTGTCGGCGGCATTCAGGGTCCAGTTGTCATAGGGATAGGTGATGCTCACCCGGCTGTAGGGCGGTTCCCAATAAACATTGAACCCTTTATACATAAAGAAGTGATGTCCCTCTGGGCCTTCATTTCCACGATCGCCGGGGGCATAGAGTTCCAGCTCGATGCCTTCATATTCATACTCATAGGGACCCTGATCCACGGTCATCACCGCCTGTACTCTTTGACCGGCAGGGATGTCGAAGGGCATTTGCTCCACCAGGGGCATGCCGTTGATCTTCACGGTGGCGCCTCCGGGATTGGTCTCATGATGCAGGGTGAGATAGTAGCGGCGGTCTTCATCGGTCTGGGAGGTGTTGTCCAGATAGAGCAGGAACACAGCCTCCTCACCGTCCAGCAGGCCAGCTGCAGTATAGGTGTTGGCGCTAAGGTTCACTCCATCGCGGGGCAGGGTGTTCTGTTCCCAGCGGTTGGAACTGGCTCCGGCAAGCAGGTCAAAGACCGGTGTGCCATAGACGGGATCCTTTTTCACATTGACCGTGAAATAATCGGACTGGTAATTCAAGGAACTGGTCTCATCGTCGTCGGCAAGCACATAGGACATTGTGGAGGTGGTGGTCTCCTCTGTCTGAGTGGAGCGCCCCCAAGTGATACCACTCTTGAATTTCCAGCCTCCTTCCACACCGACTCCATCGACAGTCAAGCCAATCTGGACTCCGAATTCATAGCTCACGATGTTATCGAACTCATAGGTGAAGGTTTCCTCAGTTGAATTCTCCTCCTCATAGGTATAGCCGGCTCCGGCGTTGAAGGAGATGTTGGCAGGATGATTGGGATTTACAACGGCGTTGTTGATGTTATCCTCGTTCATGTCCAGGAAGCCCTGCCACATAGCTGCGGAAACGGTGTCTCCGATCGCGATCAGATTGGGGATCACAGTCAGTTCGATCTGTTTTGCCGTGTAGATATAATGGGTGGCAAAGCCATCGGGGATCACCATTACATTGTTGGTGAGAGATACGGTACGTGTGGTGTCATCCCAGGCAAGTTCCTTGATCAATCCCCAGATCAGGTTCATGGCACCGCCAATAAAGAGGTCGGATTCCCTGCCGATCAATTGCTCCTGGTCAGAGGTCTTGTATTCTTCGCTGGTGGTGAAGGTCATCTTGGTTTCATTGGTGTTCTTACTCCTGAGTCCAACCTCGATCTCGGTGGAGAGGTCAAAGGTGGAGTCAAATTCGGTTTCTGCGCTGAACAATAACCCCACTCCATATCTTACATCAAGTCCAAGGTGTATGGTAACATTACCCACATCTGCATTGGTGGATTCCACGGAAAAGCTGATATTGGTGCTGTGAGAATTGGTGGTCTTAAAGGATGAGTAGCTCCTGTCTCCCGGAGGATCGTGCAAAATCAGGAAAGGTATCTCCGGGGAGATGGTGGCATAGGTGCTTTCCTGAGGCTTGGCACCCTGGATGATGGCCCAATCAGTGTTCACGGCATAACGCTGGAGGTCGGGGTCATAGGCTGTAACTTCCAGCATATTCTGAAAGCCGCGTGGCCCGCCTTCGACGATGTTGGGCAGATAGGGAGCGAAGTTGTAGGTAACGAAGCTGTTGCCACTTAAGTTCGTACTCGTTTCTCCCTGTGTACCCATCTCATCGTTGACTGTGATATCGCAGTTGGTGAGGTAGGTCTTCCTGCCGGGGAAATCAATAGTACTGTAGTCCTCAAAGGCACGGATCACCAACTGGATATACTGGTTCTGGTCCACTACAAAGAAGCCGTATTCCTCCTCAATGTCGTCGGCCATGTATTTGAGCTCATATTCATCCGGCCAGTCCACTGAAACGATCAGTTCGTTGCGCCAGATGAAGGAGAGGGTGTCTAAGGTGGCGGGATCGGCGTCCGGATAACGCAGGTCAATAGCCTGGGTCTTGTTATCCTGAAAATTCTGGTCCAGCACCAGATTGAAGGGATCGGAACCCTGAGCTTGGGCAGGATTGACGGTTACATAATAGTTCAGGGGCGGGATATTGTCTATGATCACCGCACCCCCGCTCCATTGACCCGGCTCGCCGCTGAAAGTGTTCTCATAGAGGTCATCCACCGAATGCAGGGTAACATCGAAGACACCGATCGGGTACCGTTCGGCTCCCCCCAATACTTCCACCACGAATTCGGTGCGGGTGATGTTGTAGAAATGCTTGTTGGCCTGAGGGAAGGTGACGGCGCCCAGGTTCCACACCCGGTCAAATTCCTGCTCATAATAGCTGACCGACAAGGTGCAGACCGTGCCATGCTCCACATCCATCACATAATAACCATTGTCATCGGTCTGGGTGGGGGGGAAGCTGGAGCCACCATTCAGCAGGATGGTGGCGCCGCTCACAGGGACCAGGGTGTTCTGGAACATCACCCGTCCGCTGATCGGGATCAGGGAATCGTCCGTGAAGTCCACTTCGTTGGCGCTGATGTTGCTCTGGGAGAGGGTGATCAGGCGTTGCTGGGGTTGGAAGAAGTGGCCGGGCTTGGACGGGGTAACAGTGAAGGTGGTGTAGTTGCCGTAGGGGATCTGGGAGATCACATACTCGCCCCAGTTGTTGGTGATCCCACCCAGAACAATGCCGGGTTCAGCGGTGCTCCAGGCGGCGTTTGTGATGGCGATGTGGGCATTGTTGGTGGCGTCATAGACCTCTGTGCCGCTGCCCTCGTTCATGGCCCAATATCCGGTCAGGCCGGGGGAATTCCATTGCAGGATAACGCTTTTGGCATTGTCGATCTCGGTTTGGCTGCGGGCAATATCCCACAGGCGCAGATCATCCAGCCAACCCGTGAAGCTGCCAACTTCCAGGCTGCCGCCGGGGGTGTCCGTAAACTCGATGGAAGAATCACCCACACAAACACCGTCCAGATAGAGGCAGCCAATTCCTTCGCTGGCATCATAGGTCACAGCCACATGGTGCCAGGCGTTGTCATTCACCACTCCGCCGCTTTCCTGAACCAGGGAAGATGTCCCGTCGGTATAGAGCAGCTTGCCTTCGGAGTTTATCTTCAAGTGCTTGAGGTCGGTCTGGGTATCATCCTTCTTGGTCAGCAGGGAGAAGTTTGAAGAAGCGGTCTTGACCCAAACCTCCAGGGTGAAGCTTTCCGAAAGGTCTGCCTGGGGGCAATCCACTTCAAAGGTGGAAGCCGCCTCAAACTGAAGGCAGGCACCGGATGAAGGTGATAGCGAGATCACCACATCCGCCACTGGATTGTTGTTGGGTGTGGTAACCTTGCCGGTGATGATACCATTGGGCTTCACATAGCCGGTGTCGGTGAGGGAATTCGAAGTCTCCGCCCCGGCATAAGCCACCAGTTGGTAGGTGTGTTTCTGTCCCGGAACCGCCGCGACATCCGCATAACTGTAGATCTGAGGATACACCGAGACCAGCAACGAGCCATCCCGGAAGATCTGGAAGCCATTGTTGGGCTGATAGGAGCCCACATAATTCCAGCTCAGGTAAACTTGGCCGGGATAGTCGTTGTTACCGTCCGTGGCGTTGAAATTGGAGGGCATCATGATGCCCGGATACTCATAAGCGCCGATATCCAGGCGGTTGTAGATGCTCAGGGTGTGCAGATGCAGCCGTGAGTTACCTTCTATGTCCTGCTGTGGCAGGTTTGGATACTGGCTGACATCGGTGATCCCTTTGTTCAGACAGGGGGAGTTGGGCAGCAGCAGATACCTGTCTGTTTCCTCCGGATCGAAGCAGGGATCCACATTGAGGTTGGTAATGCCGGAATAACCTCCCTCGATATCGCAATACATTACATTCAGGGTGCCGGATATGGGAGTGGCTCCGTTGTTCCAAACGATGCAACCCGTCAGGCGGGTGTTGTTTGAGTTGGAGACCTGAACAGCTCCGGCCCCAGTGCTGGAAGAGTTATCGACGATCGTGCAATGGATGATGCGGGGGCTGGCGTTCTCGCAATAGATCGCCCCTCCTCCACTGGTGGCGGAGTTGTGGTGCAGCACACAGCTATAGAACTGCGCGGATGAGTTCAGCACCGCCAAGGCCCCTCCCTTAACGGCAGTGCCATTGCTCAGGACACAGTTGCTCAGGTTCAGCTTGCTGTATTGGTTGACATGGACTATTCCGCCATAACTCAGACTTCTGGCACTCGCATTGCCATGGCGCAGGTCGCAATAGGCCAGGTATGATGTATCCGCCGCAGCAGGTGTTCCCAAAAACGACAGACCTCTCCAGCCAAGACCTTCATTCTGGGCAGTTAGAACTATTCTTGCATCAGGTTCGCCAATGGCGGTCAAACTGCCATAGATGTTCAGGCCGTTCTCAGTTCCAAAAGCCAGGGAAGCTCCGGCAGAAATGGTGAGTCCTGAGCCGGAGGGGAAGGTAAGGTTGTTGTTTGCTGTGATCTCACCCCCAAGTGTAACATAATATGGGATCACACCATTTAAAGTCTGATCCTCATAGGCGCCAATATCCACACACTGCAGGATGGCATCGATCTGGGCGTTCACACTGCCGGTTCCGGTGAAGCGCCGGGGATTGCCCAGCAGGTCGTGTGTCCCCACATCCGAGTTCGGTTGCCCACGGTTGATACATGGTGAAAAAACACTCAGGGAATAGGGATGGTCGCCCTCTCCCACGAACAGGGGATCGGTGTCAATACAGGACTCGTAGATTCCGTTGTAGGCTGCCCCTGCCCCCGCTCCGGCGAAGGCTGCCGAGCCACCCTGGATGTTGCAATAGCGGAAATAAGGATCGCAGTCGTCGTTCAGATACACCTGTTCCCCTTCCGGAGAGCTATTGCCCCAGAGGATCATATTACGGAACCTCAGGCTGGAGCCGTTGGTGAAATACAGACCCCCGCCCTGAACGGTGGCAGTGTTTTCTGCTATTGTGTTGTTGCGCAGGCGGTCTCCATTAGCACCATAATAAGTGTAATAGTATATGCCGTCGAATGAAATGCCCCCACCATATTCGGCGGTGTTGCCCGTGATCAGGTTGCTCTGTATAGTCGAAGCCGTGTAAGCTGTGCCATCGATTCTGAAAAAAGCCATCCCGCCGCCGTATTGTGCGCTGTTGCCAAAGATCCTGTTTCCCATAACCGGTTCGTCGGAAAAACCCTCCAGGGCAATCCCTCCGCCGCTGTGGACGGCGCTGTTGCCACTAATAGTATTATTGAGGTAGTGGTTCGAGCCCCAATGGGAAAACAAGGCGCCTCCATACAAATTTGAACTGTTACCGGTAAAGACACAATCTTTCACCAGGGTGTCCATATAGGTACACACAGCGCCGCCCTGGGCATTCTCACCCACAGCCCGGTTGTTCTCAAACTGACAGTTGTGGATCAATGCCTCTCCCGGAACATAAGCGCTGAATACCCTGGTATAGATGGCGCCTCCGTTGTCCCGCGCGATGTTGTTGCTAAAGCGAGAATTCGAGATTCTGAAGTTCTTCGTGTTGTAGGTGAAGATCGCTCCGCCGGAATACCCTCCGTAACTGTTAGAGTAGCCCTGCTCTATACCGGCAGCTTTGCCATATTCGAATATGCAGTGGTCGATCAGGGTGGAATCAGAGGCCGATGTAGTATGAATCTCCAGACCGTTCCAGCTTCCAGCGGTGTTGATCTCGCCGCCCAGGTCGACGTGGAAACCCGTGGTGTCCGCCACTGTAAAGCGGATGCTGTCCGCCACCGTGCCCACCGCCAGCAGGCTGCCCTGGGCCAGGATGCTGTAGTGCCCCAGGAATTTCAGCGTGGCGCCGGGTGTAACGGTCAGTTTAAGGGTTGAAGGGATGCTGATGTTACCCCAGACATCGATCACCTGCCCTGGCAAAACTGTATTCTCGGTAAGGGTTCCGGCAAAGTAGTACCCATCCTTGGGCCAGGTGGAGGCGATCTTGGTGCCCACTTCGTTGGTAACGCAATTGATGCTTCCCGAACGGTTGAAGATCACCCTGGCGGAGGTCTCGTTGAATTGATAGTTGACCAGCAGGTCGCTTACGGCTCCGGTGAAATCCTGATGCCGGATGGTCCAGATCTCGCTGGCAGTAAGGGCCCGGCTCCAGATGCGCACCTGGTCAATTTTCCCCTTGAAATAGTCGGAACTGCCATTGATGGAGCCGATCGAACCCTGAAAGTTAGTGCCAGGATCGTAAAGCGATAAACCGTTGTTCAGAACCGCCGTGTTAGCCTGCCACCCGTTGATGTAGAGTGTGTGCGAACCCTGGGTGTTCACCGCGTAGGCCACATGATACCAGCGGTCAGCCTCCGCCCCGGTCCAGGCCAAAGAATACCAGTTGGCATCGGACAGCCTGGTTGAAGCGGTTATCGTGCTGCTGTTCAGAACGATCTTGAATTCCGCATTATCCCCGTGGTAGAGGATGGTTTTATTGGTGGAGGTGATCAGGCTGGGATTGATCCAGGCCTCGGCAGTGTACTGCAGGGTGGGATGGCTCAATACACTGGCGTATTGCAGGTTTTCACCGCCAGCCGAGAACTGCCAGGCCTTGTCTGTGGTGTATTCCTCATCCAGATAATATGCATAATGCCAGACATAAGTATCATAATTAAAGAAGGTTGCCGTGGTGGTGCCGATTTCATCGGTGATGATGCTGGAATTGCTGTTCAGCTTGAAATAGGATAGCAGGCCAGATTCCATGCCGGTTAACCGGTTAAAGCGGTTAACCTTGATCTCGCTGGCCGATCTGGCCACATTCCAGATCCTGATCTCGTCCATTTTGCCCTTGAAATATCTGCCTGTCGCTCCCAGATTTTCGCCGATCGCCACTTTTACGTTGTTGGGGCTGTAACTCAGGGTGCCCATGTATGAATTGTTCATCTCCCCGTCAATGTAGAGATACAATGCACTGCCAGTGCGCACGACGGCCACATGGTGCCATTGATCCACAAAATTGACTCCACTGCTGGTGACGTTGCCTTGTCCAAAGGTAAACTTGATATTGCTGCTCGTTCCATCACGATGCAGCCGCCAGGAATTGTCACCCTTGGTGATGATCGCCTGCCAGTTCGTATCCCAGGCGCGTACTTTTAACCAAAGCTCTATCGTCAAGGAACCCGTTTCAAAATCATAGGCGCCTTCGTTTTCAAGCTGGATGTACTGCTGGCTGCTCATCGGCCCGTTCAATTGGGCACAGAGGTCGAAATACGGAAGCCCGTAAACACAGGCAATGCTTGCCAGAATTGCCACAAGTAAAAAGAATCTTTTCATTTTATGCTCCTTAAGCGTTTGATTTGTATGATAGATTGGTTATATCGGTCAGTGTGCGGTAATTGTTGCCACCCAATATACTTATGATCTGATTTAATTGGCTGGATACGATCAGGATGATCTCCGCGCGTTCAAATACGCTGCGCAGGGAGTGCAAAAAAAGTATGTCTGAAACACCCCTCACCTCCAGAAACAGCTTGCTGATATCTGGTTCCCATTTACCTGACAACAGCTCCGAGCGCGCCTGAACCAGAACCGGCTCATAGCCCAAATTGCGGAGGTATTCCTTGACCTCTCTGGTGTTTGAGTCGTTCGACAGGCATACAAGCACATTTTCCATTTGTTCCTCTGCCTTTCTGTATCAGCAGGGAATGAGCCAATTCTGCCATGTTGCTTATTTGCTTTTATATCAATATGATCCAGGGTTTCACCCGCGAACCCCCTGTCCGGAACTGAACGGCTCAATTTCTGCCCAAACTGCTTTTGCCAAGCTCTAACTGTCTGTTATATATAATAATATGGCCAGTGGGCGAAACCGGTCAGCGAAGTGAACGAAAACGTTCAGTTCATTGATCATCCTCCCTGAAAAAATTGATTGACGGTTGCACAGGCTACTCTGATTATGTGCCAAAAGGTGAATTGATGAGATATGAGACGATGCATGTTCAAACTGGTGTTTGCCCGAACACCTGATAGAGCTTGGATTACCGGGGTGTATCACCCCAAGGCGTGAGGGCAGGATGAAGCCTAAATTCCTCCTCCGGATCAAGGATTTCCTGGGACTTCGCCAAAGCGTGCTGGCCATGCTGGTAATGGCGGTTTTGGTGGGCTTGGGTGAAAAGATGGCGGAACGCTTTCTGCCGGTTTATTTGCTGGCGCTGGGCGGGTCAACGATCGGGATCGGTCTGCTTAATGGGATGGACAACCTGCTGTCGGCGCTGTATTCCTATCCCGGTGGCTGGCTGGCCGACCGCCTGGGTTACAAGAAGGCGTTGCTCTGCTTCAATTGTCTGGCCATAGTGGGCTATCTGATCGTGATTCTGGTGCCCAGTTGGTATGCCGTTCTGATCGGCGCGGTGTTTTTCCTTTCCTGGTCGGCACTTTCGCTACCTGCCACCATGGAGCTGGTGGCTACTGTTTTGCCCGAACACAAGCATACCATGGGCATTTCGTTGCATTCCATGATCCGCCGCATCCCCATGGCATTGGGACCGGTGATCGGAGGCTATTTCATCGTGAAATATGGCCGGATCCAGGGAGTTCGCTATGCCTTTGTGGCGGCTGTTATCTTCGCCCTGATCGCCCTGCTGGTGCAACAGAAGTTCATCCAGGACAGACCGTTGGCACAGCCGCTGAACAGAAAAAAGGCTTCCAGGCCAAGCTTCAGCCCCAACCTGCGCAATCTGCTGGTTTCGGATATCCTGGTGCGCTTTTGCGAGCAGATCCCCTATGCCTTTGTGGTGGTGTGGGTGATGAACAACAAAGGCATGAGCGCCCTGCAGTTCGGCACCCTGACGGCGATCGAGATGGTGACGGCGATGCTGGTCTATATCCCGGTGGCCTATCTGGCCGGCAGGAGCTCCCGCAAGCCTTATATCGCCATCACTTTCTTCAATTTTGTCCTGTTTCCGCTGGTGCTGTTTGTCTCGAACAGCTTCGCAGCCCTGGTGCTGGCCTTCATCATCCGGGGATTGAAAGAATTTGGCGAACCCACCCGGAAGTCGCTGATCCTTGCCCTCGCCCCGCAAGGTTCCAAAGCAGGCACCTTTGGCAGCTATTACCTGATCCGGGATGTGATCGTGTCCGTAGCGGCATTTGGGGGCGCTTGGCTCTGGAAAGCTGGTCCCGCCTACAATTTCCTGATCGCCGCAGGGTTCGGGGTGCTTGGCCTGCTGTTCTTTATCCTCAGGGTTGAGGACAGAACCGACCGGCAGGAAGCCACTGCCTGAGCATCTTCCTTTTTTTCATGAAAAACAAAGCTGTTTTGGAGTTCATTTCGGCCTGTGTAACATACAGGTAAACATCAGATTATTAAGCCAAAATGGACTTCAAACAGTGCAGTTTCAGGCTCAGTAGCGAAAACGTGTTTTCCGGGAGGTTGAAATTGGGGTCTTATTATGCCTTTTCTCACAGATGGTTACCCGTTGAAATCCGGATTTCGCTCCCACTTGGCTCCCATTAGCAATACGGAATCATTACGGAGTCATTACGGAGTTAATCCG
>CAZVXK010000082.1:0-11896 GCA_964631665.1 uncultured Candidatus Cloacimonadota bacterium
TTTTCATCTGTTCACTCGTTAACCTGTTAACTTGTTAACTTGTTAACTTGTTAACCCGTTAACCCGTCATTTCATCAGGATCATCTTACGTGTGCTGCTGTATTTACCGGCGTTCATCTTGTAGAAATAGACTCCGCTGGAAACAGAGCGGTTGTTGTTGTCCCTGCCATTCCAGACCACGCTGTGGTTTCCGGCTTCCTTGAGGTCGTTGACCAGGGTTTTCACCAACTGGCCTTTCACGTTGTAGATCTCGATGGTGACCGGGCTGGCTTCCTTCACGCTGAAGCGGATGGTGGTTTCCGGATTGAAGGGATTGGGATAGTTGTGATGCAGTTCGGTAACGAGGGCAGGGGCACCCTGGTCGTCGTTGCTCACCCAGCCGCCCTGGCTGTGGATGGTGAAATCATCCACATAGAACACGAAGGCGTCATCGGATACGCAGCGGATGCCCAGCCAGACCACCTGGTTGTCGTAGGCGGAGAGGTCATAGACATATTCCGTCCAGACGATCGGAGCTTCCACATAGGTGCCTCCAGTGATGTACTGGAAGCCTTGCGGAATCACGTTTGGCAGGGTGGATACGCCCACGCGGAAACGTTCCAGGCCATATTGGGCGGTATGGGAACGGGCATAGAATCTCAGCGCGCTGTTGGTGCCCAGATGCGCTCTGGGAGCGATCATCCAGTCGTTGTTGGGCGGATTGACGGCGGCAAAGGAGGCAGCCATCTTGTCTCCACCATGAGCAGTGAGAGTGGTGATCGGAGGCGTGGTGGCGCTGGGATTGAAGATGATGTAGGCCATCGGTTCGCCGGAGCCGGGGAACTCGACATTGGAGAAGCCATAGGTGGCGGACAGGTCAACATCGATCAGGGTCCAGGGTGCGAACAGATTGACAAAGTTGTCATACTGCTCGAATCCGTCTTCGAAGATGATCGGTGCCAGCACCACGTTCACGGTGGCACTCACCGTGGCGGGATCGGATTCACCGGTGGTGTAAACGGTGGTAACACCATAGAGATAGGTGCCGTTGGGCAGATCCAGATCAATGTAGGTGGTGACGCCGGGATCGGTGATGGTGCCGATCAGAACGCCATCACGATAGACCTTGAAACCGGTAACGGGCCGGTCGCGCTGGCTCTCGATCTCCTTGGTCTGCAGCGCCAGCTGGCCTTCGCTGAAGTCAAAGCTGCGCTGTTCGGCGATCGGGGTAAGCTCCACTGCCTTGAGGGCAATTCCCTGTGCCACGAAGGTTTCGATCAACCAGTTGTAGGTGAGGGTGGGTGCCAGCTGGGTGAGGGTGGCCCAGGCACCCTGGAAATACATCATGTTGCCTTTGCCCTCGATCTGAGGTCCGGCATCGCAACCAGCGGGATAACCGCCCTGGGTGTTGCATTCATAACCAATATAGACATCGCCGGTATTGGGAATGGGAACCGGAGTATTGAGCACCACCAAATTCCATTCGTCTTCCACAAAGGGGCTTACCACCTGGGAGGAGACCAGGGGTCCGGCGCCGGCAGCGGTGCCACCGGTCCATACCTTCACGGTATAGACACAATCAGGATAGGAGGGCACGAACCGCACCTGGGTGATCACATCGCCCTGATAGGGGGCCAGGTCGGTCTGGTCGAAGCGGTGCGCTATATCCCACACTCCGGCGCTGTTGGTGCCGATGGAATTTCCCAGCACATCATTGCACCAGGTGATCCACACACCTTGCTGCGGGGGTTCCGGGCTGGTCCAGTTCAGGGTTACGTCGTTGCCGTCCACAGTGGCGGTAAGGTCGAGCGGGGGCTCCAGCGGAGGAACAATGGTAACGGAGACAGGGCCGGCAGGCACAGATTCGCCGCTGGTGTAAATCGCCGTTACAGTATAGCTGTAGGTTCCCAAAGCCAGTCCCATGTCGTCATAGACCACTGTGGCGGGATTGGTGATGGTGCTGATCAGGGAACCATCGCGATACACCTTGTAACCCAGAAGCTCGCGGGTGAGCGGAGTGCTGATCTGAGGAGCAGGAACCGCCACACCGGTGCTGCGTTGGATTGTACCTTCAGCCGGGATGGAAGCCAGGTGGTCGGTCCTGAACACCGGGATCGGCCCCACCGAGACATCATCCACAAAGAAGATGAAGGCATCGTCGGACACGCACTGGATGGCAAAGCGGATGCTCTGGCCGGCATAGGAGCTGAGGTCATAATTGTAGAGCGTCCAGTCAACCGGTGCCTGAATATAGTTGGTGCCGCTGATGATGGTGAAGTCCGCCGGGGTGGTGCCACCGGTGGAGATACCAACCTTGAAGCGTTCCAGACCATATTGGGCGGTGTAGGAACGGGCATAGAAATTCAGGAAATCACCAGCCACAGGCGTAACCGGCGGTGAGATCAGCCAGTCGTTGTTGACAGCCGAAGTACTGGCAAAGCAGGCCGCCATTTTGTTTCCGCCATGCGCGGGCAGAGTGGTGATGGGAGGTGTGGTGGCGCTGGGATTGAAGATCATATAAGCTTGGGCGGCATAGACATTGGGCCAGGAATAGCCGGTCATGCCATAGGTCGCGCTCTGATCCACATCCACGCAAACCCAGGGATCGAAGGTGAGGGCGAAATCCGCATAGGTCTCAAACCCATCTTCGAAACCGGCAGGCGGTGTGCCACCAGGGGCTACCCAGCTCAGATGCACATTGTTGTTGTTTTGCACCTCGGCGGCCAGGTTGGTGGGCGGATCGAGGATCTCGGTGATCTCGGTGATGGTGACGCTGTCCAGATAGAGATAGAACATATTGGCAGCGCTGTGCCCGTGGAAACCGATGTAATAGGTGCCGCTGGTGGTGATGGGGAACAGCTCCTGGGCTTCGTTGTAGGTTACGTTGGTGATATTGGTGTTCTCCCAGATCAGGGTGGTCAGGGCGGCGGCAGTGGGTGCGGTTCCCAGATACACCGAAAGCTGCTCCGGATAGGTGGCATTGTAGCAGCGATAGAAGAAATTCAGCCGGTAGAACAGGTCTTCGGTGAATTGCAGCGGGGGTGTGATCAGCCAGTCATTCATCGCCAGGGAGGCATTGTAGCGGATGCGGACGCTGTTGGGATCGGTATGCGCGTTTCCGGCGAAGGTTTCCCAAGTGTAGGTATCACCGTTGGCATTGATGGTCGTCCATCCCACTGGCAGGGCCGGGGGTGTTACGGCATCAAAGTTCTGCACATAGGGGAAGGTGGTAACGGTGGGATCCGCCAAGGTGGTGAATTGCCAGATCGGACAGTTCACAGCATCGCCATCGGCATTGAAGGGCACGATCCGCCAATAGTAAAGGGTGTTGTATTGCAGATCGGTGGGATGGTCATAGACAGTGCCGGTCTGGACGGTTCCATTCACCAGGTTGGTGGGTGGGGTATTGGTGCCCAGATAGACTTTGTAGCCGGTAACAGTGCCACCGCCGGGAGACCAGCTCAGGTTGGTTCCGATCGGCACATCGATGGCGTTGTTGGCGGGATTGGGATTCTGTGCCGGGTTGGGCGGATTGCCCTGTTGGGCAGGGGCAAAGGTGAAGGTCAGCCCATCGGGAGGGAACACAGTGGCGCTGAGAGTGCAGCTGGCATTGGCAGCTGTCCCGGCAGTGGTGGCGGTCCAGTCCGTGGTGGTGGTGCGGTTGTTGAAATCGGCATTGGAATCTCCACGCAGTCCCACCTGCACCGTGGCGGCTGTGGTGATCGTAACCGCGGTGAACGGACCATAGACGAATTTGACCTGATTGCCGTTCTCATGCAGTTGAATCTGGAAATTGAACACATCATTGGCACCGGTTGTGGGAACGCGGCGGTAATTTTTCCATTGGACGGTGAACACCCGATTGGGGGCGGTTCCGCTGAGCAGATAGGTCAGCGAGCCATCTGGTCTGCCTTTGATATCACGGTTCAATGCCGCGGCAACGTTGTTGGTGCCGGTGGCGCTGCTGATGGCAAGAAAGCTGTTGGCGACCGTGGGGCCAAAAGCTATGAATCCATTGGTTTGGACGCTGATCTGGGTGGTGGTCTGACCATTGTAGGTGAAGGTGAAACCCAGATTGATGCCATCGAAGCTCTCGTTATCGAGTTCCGGGGTGGTTCCCAGAACCGTGCCTCCGGTGATCTCAGTGTAGGTGCCAATGGAGCTGGTGAACGCATATTCGCTCACATCGGCCCAGGCGCACAGCGCCACAGCTGAGAAGATCAGCAGAAGCAGCAGTTTGTGAATGCTAACTCTCATAACATCTCCTTTCTTTGTGTATTAAAAAGATTTAGCTGTCGGATGGAAAGCATGCAGGGGAAACGATTCCAATGCACTACTCTCACAAATTCGCACTAAAAACAAAGCAATGATATATGTCAAGTAAAACTTGTTCCAATTCAATGCTTATCTGCATACCAGACCGGCTCACGGCTTAAATCTTTGCCCGGCCAGGCTTGGTTTCGCCCCAAAGGACGAGCCCGGCAGACCAGTAGCAGTGGCTGTGAAAAAAGCCCGGTACGGGCGACACAAGATAGCCCAGGGTGGAGCGCAGCGAAACCCTGGGGTGGGGTAAACATTTATAAATTTCAAGCCCTGCAAGGGCGACACCTTCATTCAAAACGATGTATACCAAGGGTTGTGTCGCCCGCAAGGGGCTTATCATATATCAACTTCGCTGACCCAGGGTTCCGCTTCACTCCACCCTGGGCTATGTTGTTTCGCTCCTGCGGAGCTTTTCAAGGGCTGCTTCAGCTTATTTCACAGCCCCAGCAGCAGAGAAAAGCAGATCAGGGATCGGGGAAAATGCTGCCCCAATCCGGCTCCACCACGGTATCCACACCATAGCCGTGAAACTCGCCGCTGCCGCCATCGAACCAGATCTTGCTGCCTTCGCGGATGGGGTTGGCCTTGGTGGCGATCGCCAGAATGATCCGGTAGGGCGCCACATAGACATAATCCGTGGGCGACACCGCCTTCAGCTTCTCGATCAGCTCCACATTGAAGATCTCGTTGCTTTTCCACACCACCACGAACTGCCAGTTCCGCTGTAGTTTTTTGCTGAATTTGGCATCCGCCATGGCCTGTTCCAGAGTGAAGCCCTGCATTCGGCCATTCGTCTGCCAAAAACTGTCCACCCGGCTCTTCAATTCGGTGATGGCTTGTTGCGCCTCCCGGGCGTGCTTGTTTTTCACATGGCTCCAATAGCGGGGCAGGGCTATGGCCAGGATCACCAACACCACCACGATCCCGATAATGATCAGTATGTGGCGTTTGGGGTTCTTGTTGCCATTGCCGGATTCAGGTTCCTGATTCATTGCTATCTCCTTGTCCATTCTGGACTGTCTTCCACCGTTGAAAGACTCTGATCTTTTGAGGGTAACATTGTCCGGAAGAGTGGTTCTTGTCAAGAGACATTTTGCCCGTGCTACTTTCACAGCCTGCTAACAAAGGCAGAAAAAGCAGTGGGAGATAGGGAAAATCCTGGGATTTGATGATACTTCTGTTGCTTAAACAGCGAATGGAACTGAACTGAGCTCTGAGCTTGGCTCTGTTTTTTCTGCCTCTTTTTCCCCACCGCCCCCATTAGCATTACGGAATCATTACGGAGTCATTACGGAGTTAATCCGTAATGACTCCGTAATGATTCCGTATTGGTAATGGGAGCCAAGGCAGCCTGGACTTTGGGATCTCTTGGAAATTTCCAGTGCCTAGCACAAAGTAAAGATCATATTTCTGAATAGATTAGGCAATATGGCAGAAAGACGGGAGTAAGCAAGAACTGCAGAAACAGCCAGATCGAGATTGAAATACGAACAAACCGCTTCTAAACCAGTTTGTGTAATCAAGATAAAAGATATCCTCCTTCCTCGACAGGCACAAATAGCTTGACGGATAGCTGCTGTGCTAACACAGGGTATTGGTATGACTGTGCATCCAGGGAGAAAACTATGAAAAAGCGTCTTTTAATCGCCACCGGGGGCGGAGATTGCCCCGGGCTGAATGCCGTGATCCGGGCAATCGTTAAACGTGCCTCGCATGAGCACAATTGGGAGGTTCTGGGCAGCATCGACGCCTTCGATGGCATCCTGCGCGATCCCATGCATCTGGTGGAGCTGAATATGGAACGCGTGGCGGGCATCCACGTGAAGGGCGGCACCATTATCGGCACCACCAACAAGGGCGGACCCTTTGCCTGGCCGGTGAAAGATAGTGACGGCAACTGGAAAACGGTGGACCGGTCGGAGGACTTCCTGCAGCGGCTGCGCTACCAAAATATCGAAGCCGTGGTCAACATCGGCGGCGATGGCTCCCAGCGCATCTCACAGAAACTGTTCGAACTGGGCTGCCCGATCATCGGCGTGCCCAAGACCATAGACAACGACCTCTCGGACACGGACTTCACCTTCGGATTTCAGACCGCGGTGGATGTGGCGACAGATGCGGTGGACAAACTGGTAACCACCGCGGCCAGCCACCACCGGGTGTTGATCCTGGAGGTGATGGGACGCTATGCAGGCTGGATCGCACTGCATGCCGCAATCGCTGGAGGCGCCGAAGTTTGCCTGATCCCGGAGATTCCCTATAAGATCAGCAGTGTGATGGAAACCATCGACCAACGGGTGGATTCCGGCAAAGGCTTTGCCATCATCGTGATCGCCGAAGGTGCGCATCCACAGCAGGGCAGCATGACCTTCTGCAAGGACGATACGCCCGGAGCGATGAAGATCCGCCTGGGCGGGGCGGGATTGCACCTTTCCCAGGAACTGAAGGAAGCCGGCTGCAGCATCGATATCCGCGAGACCATTCTGGGCCACCTGCAGCGCGGCGGCAGGCCCAATTCCTTTGACCGCATCCTCGCCTCCATGTTCGGTGTCAAAGCCTTTGAGCTGGTGCTGGAGCAGAAATGGGGACACATGGTGGCCTACCGGCATCCCAATATCATCGGTGTGCCGATCAGCGAAGCCATCAAGGAATACAATCTGGTGGATGTCCATTCCGATCTGGTGGCGACGGCACGGGGTCTGGGAATTTCTTTGGGGGATTGATCCTTTGGTTCCAAACAACTCCACCCTTTCCCTGTTTTGCTTGACATCTTACCACTAAAGGAATTGCTTGGTTTTATTCAGATTTTGAAAGAAAATGGAGGTATGGAGTATGAAATATCTGCTGTGTTTGGGGCTGCTGCTTGCGGCCACTGCTATGCCCGCCATGCTGGGCTTCGCCACTTCCGGCGTATCCGTCATCCTGGATAACCGCGATCCGGTGCTTGCTCTCATTTCGCCCAACGGAGGGGAGGTCTGGTATGCCGGGGAAACCTACAATATCACCTGGACCGCCACGGATTGGTGGCTGCCACCCACTGCGGTGCAGATCAGCTACAGCGCGGATGGCGGAAACAGCTTTGAGATGGTGGCGGATGGAATCGCCAACACCGGTAGTTACGCCTGGCCCCTACCCCTCATCGACACGGCTGAAGCCCTGGTCAGGATCAGGGCCACAGACAGCCAGGGCAACTTCAGCCAGCAAGACTCAGCCATCCCCTTTACCATCACCTTTGTTCCGCCCCAGGCGCCGCAACTGGTTACCGCCTCGATCGTCTCCGGCGGCGACGCTGTGATCAGTTGGGAACCGGTTACCCAAACCGTGACCGGGGTCCCATTGGTTCCCGACGGTTATCTGGTTTTCCACAGCCCCGATGCAGGGGACGAAAGCCAGTTCACGCTCTTGGCAAATATTGTTACAGGATGCAGCTACACCCACAGCGGCGCTGCGCAGAACTATCCCCGGTCTTTTTACCGCGTGGTGGCCTACAAAGATTACGACGGACGCGTAGCCGCGCTGATCAAGGCTCCCCAAGCGCCCACCCTTGCCGATTTGAGGACGCTATCAGGAGGCAGGCCATGAAACACGCTCTTCTTATCACATCGCTGCTGCTTATCCTGCTTCCCCTCTGCGCCGAACCGCCCGTGATCTCCAACATCACCATGGCCCAGCGCACCGATGGCAGCAAACTGGTGGATATCTGGTACGACCTGGAGGATGACGACACCCCCTCCTGCACCGTGAGCCTGAAATACAGTTCCAGTAGTGACAACTACTATAACAAGGTTCCCAGCCTGTCGTGCCTGAGCGGGGACATAGGGACGGGCGTCTCCACCGGCACCGGCAAGCACATCGTGTGGGATATCGGTTCCGAAAGCGAGAACCTGGGTGGAGGCTCCTACCGTGTAAAGGTTTCCGCCGAGGACGGCACCGTGGCCCCCCTGCCAGCCTCCCTGTACTTGGTAGCAGGTGGAACCTTTAACCCCACAATTTTATACACCGTCACCCTCTCCTCCTACTACATCGGCAGATACGAAGTCACCCGCGGCCAGCATCTGCAGGTAATGGGTCCCTCCTCCTACTCCCAGGGCGATCCCGACCTGCCGGTATCCAACATCCCCTGGCTGCGGGCAATCCAATATTGCAACTGGCGCAGTGAGCGTGAAGGCCTCACCCCTTGCTATTTCTACATTGATTACGGCACAGACACCGACCTCTGGCCCTATGAATGGTCTAACTCCTCCTATCTGGATTATTTGATCTGCTGCGATTTCGGAGCCAATGGCTACCGCCTGCCCACCGAGATGGAATGGATGTTCGCC
Source organism: uncultured Candidatus Cloacimonadota bacterium (assembly GCA_964631665.1). GTDB lineage: Bacteria > Cloacimonadota > Cloacimonadia > Cloacimonadales > Cloacimonadaceae > Syntrophosphaera. The sequence goes on from CAZVXK010000082.1 coordinate 8,625, forward strand.
GCCAAGGGCGGGAACGCCTCAATGGGCTATACCTACAGCGGCAGCGACGATATCGACCAGGTGGCCTGGTATTTATACAATGCCGGAAACGTGCACCCGGTGGGAACCAAAGCCTCCAACGAGCTGGCGCTGTTCGACATGAGCGGAAATGCGCTGGAATGGGTGTGGGACTACTGGCTGCAGGATTATCCCACCGGCGAATACACCGATCCCACCGGGCCTGGCCCGGTCTCCTTCACCCATGTGAAGCGGGGAGGTTGCGCCTGGTACGGGGCATCGCACTGCACCGTAGAATACCGGTCTCATTCTCAGTCCACATATTACGACCACCTCGGTTTCCGCGTGGTGCGCAATTTTCTATATACGACCAAAGGAGAATAAGATGCACAAGATCATACTGGCAGCCGTGTGGACGCTGCTGCTCTACTCTCTGCACTTTCAGGCGGTTGCGCAACCTACCGTGCCCACGGACAATCTGGTGGCGCATTATCCCTTTCACGGCAATGCCGACGACGCCAGCGGCAACGGGCATCACGGCACGGTGTATGGAGCCACCCTCACCACCGACCGCTTTGGCAATCCCCAGGGCGCCTACCACTTCAACTCCCTCGAGCAGGACTTCATCCGCGTTCCCAATCATCCCGACCTTCAGATCACGACCAACCTCACCATCTCGGTCTGGATCAAACATGCCGCCACCGCGGGATACTTTGAGGACATCGTGATGAAGGGCAACGAAACCTATGGCTTCCAATTCAACAACAGCACGGACGAGGTGTTGTTTCACCTGAAGCAGAGTGGCTATAGTTGGAGGAACCTGAATTCCAATCACACCCCGGTCGAGGATGAGTGGTTCAATGTGGTGGGAACCTATGACGGAACCGTCCAAAGAGTATATATCAACGGAGTGCAGACCAATTTTGCCTATTGGACGGGATTCATACACAGCACGGATGATCCGCTCGATTTCGGACTTTGTGTCGCCGGCGACAATACCTGGTACCATGGCGATCTGGACGATTTCAGGGTTTACAACCGCGTGCTCTCGGCGGATGAAGTGATGCTGCTGTACAACGAAACCAACGATTACATCGGCGCCCCTCTCAACGTCCAGATCACCCAATCCGGCAGCGAGGTGCAGCTGTCCTGGCAGCCTGTGTCCGGAGCCACCTCATATCGGGTCTATTCCTCCGAGTCGCCGGATGAAGGATTTGGCGTGGATGGCACAGGAGTTTTCGATGGCACCCTTTGGGTGGCGCCCCTCACCGAGCCCAAAAGGTTCTACCAGGTGCGGGCCGTGGCGGATTGATTCTGAACAAGCTGGGGAGCTGAGCTTATAGGATTTGAGCAAGATACTGTCTATCTGTCCAAAATGAAAAAAACACAGACCAAATGTGAGAGATGGACATATGGGCTTCAATTTGGTATTGCTTTTCACCATAAATCAGTATCCTGATCATTACTAAAGCACTACCGGGAGATGGTTTAAAAAAACGTGAGACCCAAGTGATGTACCGGTTGGACCAGGCAAGTGTATCGTTACGCCGTGTTAATGCCTGCTGTCTGGATTCTGACTTATGGAGGTGATCGCTTCGGAGATATCTCCCTTCTGGTCTTCTTTTCCTCTTTGTTTATATCCTCATCACCCGCTTTTCCATTGACAGAAACATCGAGTCCGTTTTAATTGTAAGTTCGATAAATAGCTGAGGTGATACTTATGAATGCATACATCGTTACGGGGGGTACGATCCTAACTTTCGACCCGAAGGCGCCCCTGCTGGAGCACCATGCGATCCTGGTGGAGGATGGGGTCATTATCCGCATTGCGCCGGAAGCGGAATTTTCCCTGCTCCGTTGCGAGCGCATCGACGCTGATGGCAAGCTCATCCTGCCGGGGCTGATCAATGCGCATCATCATTTCTATTCCACTCTGGTGACAGGCCTGGGCAAAGCCGCTCCCTCCAAAGATTTCAATGCAGTGCTGGAAAACCTGTGGTGGCGCCTGGATAAGAAACTGCTGGCAGACGACATCTATATCAGCGCCCTGGTCTCCGCCCTCTATGCAATCAAAAAAGGCTGCACCACCATCATTGACCATCATGCCAGCCCCTATGCCATCCGGGGATCGCTGGCCCTGATCGCAAAAGCGATGAAGAAAGCCGGGATCCGTGCCAGCCTTTGCTATGAAGTTTCCGACCGGGATGGCCTGGACAAGGCACAGGAAGGCATCGAGGAAAATGTCCAGTGGCTCAGATCCCTTGAGGAAAATCCGGATCCCAAGCTGAAGGGATTGTTTGGCCTGCATGCGGCTTTCACGCTGTCGGACAATACCTTGAATCAGATCTCGACCCTGGTGGCAGAACTGAACTGCGGCACCCATATCCATGCCGCAGAAGCCGAATCGGACGAGCTATACAACATCCAGCATCACGGCAAACGAGTGGTGGAACGGCTCTGCGATCTGGGACTCGTGAACAAAAACAGCATCCTGGCTCACGGTGTCCATCTCAATGCCCGGGAAATGATGCTGGTGGCGGAATCAGGAGCCGCCATCGTAACCAATCCACAATCCAATCTCAATAATGCCGTGGGCATCGCCGATATTGTGAAAATGACCGAATTGGGCATAACCGTGGGACTGGGCACCGATGCCATGACGGTGAATATGCTGGAGGAATTGCGGGTCGGCCTCTGGGCGCAGCATTTGAAACAGGCCAATCCCTCTGCGGGCTTTATGGAACTGGCAAACACGCTGGTGAAAAACAATCCCCGCATCGCCCAAAAATACTGGGCTGCGGGGCATGGCACCATCGCCAACGGCAGCCCTGCCGATATCATCTTTGTGGATTACGATCCCCATACCCCCTTGACTGATCAGACCTGGCTGGGACACCTCATCTATGGCATTTCCCAGGCGAATGTGAGCGCCACGATCTGCGCCGGGGAAATGCTGATGTGGAACGGACAATTGCTACTCGATTTGGACGAGGCAGAGGTGATGTCCCGCTCCCGAAGTTTGGCCAAGCAGTTGTGGGAGAGGTTTTAAATGGTGTGGCACGGGATTGCGCTTGTTAATCGATTGCATCCCATTCAGATGAGGATTGATTCTTGATCATTGAAAACAGAACTTATAGGATAAGCCCCGCAGGGGCGCCCGCAGGGGCGGAACAACTTAGCCCAGGGTGGGAACCTTGGATTATAGGATACATCCAAAACGATACAAGCCCCGCAGGGGCGACACAACCTAGCCCAGGGTGGGAACCCTGGGTTAT
>CAZVXK010000083.1:0-1890 GCA_964631665.1 uncultured Candidatus Cloacimonadota bacterium
TTTTCTCATCTTCATGCCCTCCCGAAATGACAGCCTTAATCAAGTCTTAATCAAGGCTTTGGAAAAAAGGCGAAAGAAGTAATAAAGGGAAAAGAAAAGAAACCAGAGGAAAAAACAAGGAAATTAGAGAAAACCAGATGAACCCATTCCCTCCCCTGTCCAGAGCCTTTGGATCACCCCAAAAAAACTCCCGCCCTCCGGGGAAAGGAGAGCGGGACTGTATGATGGGTTTGCAGGGGGTCTGTTTTAGCGGCGGGTGGGGATGGTCCTCACTGCCTTCACATAGTAGAAAGCCTGGGGCAAACCACTGCTGTCGGTAAAGCCCGGTGTGGAACTGGTTCCGATCAGGGTGAATTGGCCCAAGGGATCGGTGGCCCGGAAGATCTGATACTGCGTGGCATTGGGAACTGCAGCCCAGTTCAGCGTAACCGAGCCTGGAACAGCGGTTATGGAGACCTCAGGCGCATCCAGGGTGGGCAGATAGCCGGTTCCATTCACCACGATCCCCGTCTCTGGCAGGTTTTCCGCATTGCTGGTGATCTCCACGCTTCCATTATAATTGATCTCTGCGGTGGGGGTGAAGGTGAGGTTATAGGTCTTGCTTTGCTCTCCATCCACATTGAATTCCAGCGTGTTACGGCCGTTATTGTCCGTGAAGAGGGAGGGTTGCCCCAAATAGCCTGATTCTGAGGCTTCGGTTACGGTGTATCCCTCGAGAGTGGAGATCAATCCCGTGAGCAGCAGGTCGCCGGTATTCTCGATGGTAAATTGCAGGGTACTGCTGTCGCCGATCTCCACATTGCCATAGTCAAGGGTATCGGGTGTGAGCAGGATCAGGGGTCCCGAGGCGGTGGACTGGACGGAAAACTGGATGTTGGGACGGAAGTTCGAGGTGTTTCCGCCGGTGAAGATATTGGTCTGATTCACCGTATCGCTGAACACCTTGCGATAGCCATTGTTCATGCTGGTGTATTGCAGGGTTCCGGTATGCGACCAAGCGGTTACGATGCCAAAGGCGGTATCCACCATGATGTTATCCGTTCCGTTCCACAGGAAGGGGGTCTGGAAGGTGAGCATGTCATAGCCGCCCGCAATGGGTTCGTAGGAGGGATGGGTCCACACCGTCTCCAGGTCTTCCTGGGTGTGCCAGTTCTGGGCGTTGGTGGCGGTGGTATGCTTTATCCGGATCACATAATTCACCAGCGGATGCTCGGGCGGGCTGCCTACATAGAATCCCATTCCGGTGATATAGGCAGGGCCGTTTACTCCTGCGGCGATCAATTCGGCAGCGGTATAGACCGATTGACCGTGCACGCTCATATAGGCGATATTTACCGGGCTGATATAGTTGTTGGGTGTGATCATGGTTCCGGTTCCGATGATCACGGTGGAAACCATGGTGGGCATGGCAGTGGCGGTGTTGGAAGGCGGCGATTCGCCATCCGGGTTGCTATACAGGGTGGTTACATAATAGCTATAAAGAACTCCGTTGATGAGTCCCTGATCCAGATAGTCGGTGGTGGTAACATCGGCGATGGCAGTGCCATTGCGATAGACCCTGTAGCCGCTTTGAAGGCGGTTTGCGGTCCGTTCCGGCTGTTCTCCCTCCCGGCCAGCAACACCAGTCCAGGACAGGCTCACCTGCATATTGCCGGGGACGGCAGCCAGATTTTCCGGGGCATAGGCATTGGGAGTGGCGGTAACGGTGTTCGAGGGATCGGATTCATCGGAACCATACAGCGCCGTAACATAATAGGAATAGTTGGTGCCATTGCTCACCGCGGTGTCGGTATAGCCCGTGGAGGTTACCGTGCTCAGCAGGCTGCTGTTGCGATAGACCCGGTAGGAATCCGGATTTGCGGAAGCCGGGGCAGACCAGGATAGGATCAC
>CAZVXK010000083.1:1990-11889 GCA_964631665.1 uncultured Candidatus Cloacimonadota bacterium
AGACCCGGTAGGAATCCGGATTTGCGGAAGCCGGGGCAGACCAGGATAGGATCACGGTCTGATGGGAAGCTGTGGCGGCCAGATTCTCCGGCGGGAAGATGGCTCCGGCCACGGCGAAGATCTTGAGCTGAAGATTGGGCAGGTTTGAGGTGGCGGAGAGGGAGGTGGGCAGGGAGCTGTCGCTGCGGTTTTGCCGCGCCCGGTTGGCTCCGGCATTGGAGTAGCGCCAGTTGGGATAGTTGCTGATCCAGGCTTGGAATCCCTTGATCACCAGGATGGAAAGGTTGGACACCCCGTCGTAGGCGAACATGGGATCCAGCAGCACCTCCATCCAGCCGGAAGTGGCATTGTTGGTGAACGATCCGCTATAGACCAGGGTGTAACCGGTGAGGCTGTAGTTACCCGTGGACAGGGTGCTGGCGGTGGTGTGCTTCATATAGATGCTCACCGCTTCGATCGGATTCACATCGGCCCCGCTGCCTTTGTAATAGGCCAGAGATTTAATGGAGCCGGTAACCGGGATGGCGGAGGCCAGATAGATCGCCTCATGCACGCTGTAGTTGTAATAGCGGTCGATAGGATAGCTCTGGGTGGCGGTGCCGGTGCCGATCACGACCTCGATGGGAGCGCCGATCTCCACCAGGGTGGACTGGGTGGCGGTGTAGGCCCCTGCCGTGGTGTTGAACACAAAGATCGCCATTGATCCCACCGTCATTGAAGAGGAGGCGGTTACATTGAAGGTGAGGTTCACACTGCCTCCGGGAGCGATACTGCCAAAGCTGGAGGTGCCGGAATTGATGGTGATCCCGGGAGTGGGCGAAGTCAGGATGCAACTTCCGGCTGCGGCGGGAGAACCGCCAGCGTTGTTCAGGGGAATGATCACATTCACAGTTTCACCGGGGTCGAGGCGTCCGTTGTTGTTTCCGGAGCTGTCCTGGATGATCATGTTGCCATACACCAGATCGGGAGCGTGGAGCATCACTGTGAATTGTTGATTCCAGCTTCCCTCGCTGCTGCTGATCACCAGCTCGAACTCCACCTGATGCCCGTGGGGGCAATTGGGAACCACCTGCACGGAGAAATTGCTCAAGGGATAAGCATTACCGGAAGCGGGAATATTGCCATAGGCGGCGGTCGATACCAGCACCGATACATTGGGATCGCTGGTGGAGAGTTGGGCGGTTACATTGGTGGCGTCCACCATGCCAATATTGCCCAGCCGGACGGAAAGCCCTGCCGTTTCAGCCGGTTCCAGCAGCCCATCGCCATCGGGATCGACCACGGTAACCTGTTCCACAGTCAGATAGGGGTTGTTCATCGGGATCGGTGCCGTGGTGATGAACAACGCCTTTTGGTGGGAAAGCGGGCGGGCGGCGGTGGGATACTGGTTGTTAAAGGTATATTCCAAACCCACGGTTCCGGTTTGGTTTTTGATGCCGATCGTGCAATAATTGCCGTGGGGATGGGTGTCTCCCGAACCCAGGTCGATGTTGTTGAAAGTGTGGTATTGCAACTTGATCTGGCCGTCACCGGTCAGAGTGGGATAGTGGGCAGGGTCATAGAGGATGGCCTGGAAGGTTTCGGGGGTCACCCGGTCATAACCGTTGATCACATTATACCATTCCACCACATAATAGTGCTGGGCGGCATTGAAATAGGTATAGACATAGCTGCCGGCATTGAGCTGCAGGTCGTCCCAAAATACGGCGATCATGGGATTGGGCCCGCCGGGACCGGGCAGCCGTCCGTTCCGCCAGTCAGAATTCTGCGAGGCGCCAAAGGCAATGAAGCCATTGGAGGATATCGAAGCCTGGGTATAGTCCACCCCATAGAAGCGGAAGATAAAGGGCAGGGTCACGGTCTGGATGGAAGTGGCACTGTTCTGGTCACCCTCATCACTGGAGGAACCGGGATCGTAAAGAGAGAGGGCGGTTCCGCTGCCCCCCTCCGCCGGAGCGATGCCGATCCAGTTGTAGGTGGGGCACTGCGGATACCCCACATCGCCCCAGTCAAATATGAAATAGCCATAGGCATCCTGACCCAGAGGGGAGTTTATTGTAACCTGGCCGATGGTGAGGCTAAGGCTGAGGGTTTGCGAAAAGCCAAAGAAGTTATACAGATATAGTTCCAGCGGGATCACCATGCCGGGAAGGCATTGCCCCAAAGCATGGATCGTGAAGGTATTGTCCCCGTTGCTGGCCGTGGCGCCGGCGGCAATGCTGCCAAAATAGCCGGTCGAATCCGGAATGGTGAAAAACACACCATAGGAGCGCAGCACGCCATAGAGATTGGGAATGTCCAGCAAACCATTGTTGCTGATGCTGAAGGTGAGGGGATATTCGTCGCCAGGATTCACGATGTTGTTGGTGGCGCCGATCATCGTGAAACTCTGGATCTCCATATTGCCGTTGAAGACCGTTACCGGCATCACAAAAGACCAGGTTGTCATCGGGCCGCTATCGGCAATGGTGAAAACGATCCGGTGCCCATCCGGGCAGCCCGGGGCAACCGTGAAGATCACCGGAGTGCTGCTTTGCACCACCTCACCGGCGGCAATGGTGCCGATCGTAACCCGGTCGTCCAAAATGGTAACCCAGGGATTGGTGGTGCTGGCCGTTCCATTGATCACGGCGCTGAAAGCGGTGCTGTTACGCAGGCTCAGCCACATCTCGATGGTCTCCCCGCTATTGACATTGCCGTCGCCATTGCCGGAGGAAACTCCGCCATAACCGTCATCGTAAAAGACCTCATCCAGCACATAACCACCGGCGGAATTGATGGTTACCGTGTTGTTGCTAATGGCATAGCCATCCTTGTTGGCGGTAAGAGTCAGCGAGCCAGTGGTGGTACCGGGAAAGCTGAGCAGGGCGGTGCCATCGGCTGCGGTGGTTGTTTGCACCTGGAGCCCGGTGGTGTTGGAAAGCACCACGACCGCATACTCGATCGGCTGATTGGAGGTGTTGCGGACGATCACGTTCATATCGGTGCTGCCCGCCGGAAGCGAGGAGGGATAGGAAACCGTCAGGCGGTTGGGCATTCCCACATAGACATCGGTGGCGGGATCACCGATCAGATTGCAGATCTGGGCAAAGAACGCCGCCTGGGTGGGATTGCTTACCCCATAGACGCTGTTCAGGTAGAGCTTGCCATACAACAGGGCACTGCCCATATCCCGCATGCCCAATCCATAGATCCCCTGGAAGATGCCCAGATCCAGGATGTTGTTCATCGGGGTATGGGTAGAGCTGGTCGCCATGCCGATGGCGGTGATGGCACCCACCAGTTGTGAGGCGGAACCCAGACGCACCACAGATTCAGTAGTGCCGGTGGTGCCGGAGAAATTCCCGGTGGCGCAGGTGATGATCACCGCGTGGAACATCCGGTTGGCATTGTTCAACTGATTGATATAGGTGCTGTTCCATCCGCTCATGCCGATGTAGCCACGGTAGTTGAAGAAGCTCACGCCCACATTGAGCGCGGTGTTCATGGCGCTGGGGCTGGGGCCGGATTGGTAGAGTTCGGTGTAGGTGTAGGCGGGATTGATATACTCCGAGATCTGGCGAATATAGCGGTTGGTATAGATGGTGGAGATTCCCGAGGAGGCGGAATCGCCCACCAGCAGCATGCGGTTCAGGAATTCCGTGCTGTTGCTGAGAATGGTGCGCTCGTGATAGTCCAGCTTCGCCATATAGTTGATGATATGTTCAGTGTTTTCCACTGAGATCCTGCCGATCACCGCATCACCCAGAATATCCTCTCCGGCCAGGTGGGTATATTGATAGTCGTCATAGCTGCCGGAGGTGGGGATCTGGAACGAGCCCGAGCCGGCATCGCCCATCAGGACAATGTATTCAGGCCGGTCGGTCCAGGTGTTCCAGGCGTTCTGGATATAATTCTTGATGCTGGTGGCGGTGTTGCCAGCCTGGTTGGCGGCGGTGCTGGCGGAATGGACCACAAAGCCCCGCTTCCGCCTCCAGGTGATATAGTCGTTCACCTTCATCTGATAGGTGGGGTCACTGGAATCTCTATAGATGATCAGCATCACCGGAGGCTGGTAGGTCAGGTTGCGGGTGGAGGCTTCGTCAAAATTCAGGATCAGAGCCCGGTAGATCTCCTCAAAGCTCTTGGAAACCTTGGCCGGCGGGGGGATCTCGTTCACCGAGGGCAGGTTGTTGAAGCTGATCCGCAGGGTGATGCTCTCCGAAACGTTCAGGCTGCTGAGGGCCTGGTCATATTGGAAGGGATAGATGTTCAGGGTCACGATCCGGTAGTCCCGGATCACCATTGGTTCCGAGATCGCCACCCGGCTGGCGGGATAGAGGTTGGCGCTGTATCTGCCGGCCTGGCGTTCACGGGTGAGCAAGCCGTCGAAATCGGCCACAAACTGTGTGACCGTGTTCGCCGAAGTGCCCAGGACGCTCAGTTCAGCGCCCCCGCTATAGGGGATGGCAATGCAGGTGCTGAATACCGGCAGGGTCTCATCCTCGTCTATGAACAGATAGTTGGCGTCGTCCACCACTACCCGGTTAAAATTCTCACCCTGGCGGGATTCGCTTTCCTGGCGCCACTGTGGCAATTGGAAAGCTATGTCGATCGAATTGGATGTCTGTCCCAGGATCTGGAAGGCATTGCGGTCGGTGCCGCTCATCGCCCCTGAAAATACTGGTATCAGTGCTGCTATAATGCACATCAGGAGCAGGATTGGTCGTTTCATCACTTACCTCGATTATTACGGGATGTTATTTTTTCTCATAGTGGATGCAATATCCGGTGCAAATGTGGAACAAATTGTTGCCAGCGCTGCCCGTTGATGTTTTTTTTCAGCGCTGGTTGTGTTGGAAGCGTGATCAGTGGCACCGCTCTTTTGATCTGATCTGATGGTGGATGCAGCCTTTTTCTGGTTTCTTGCCTGACCGTTTATCTGGTCTTGTGCTTTCTCCCATTGGTGTTTGGGTTTGTTTTTTTATTATTTTCAAAGTGTTATCTCTGCTTTTTGCCTCTTTCGATCTGATATGGCTCCCGTTACCAATACGGAATCATTACGGAGTCATTACGGATTAACTCCGTAATGACTCCGTAATGATTCCGTATTGGTAACGGGAGGGAGGTAAGGGCGGACGCCGATCCGGCCAAAGGGCAAGCGTCCCGCTTGCCTTTTTACCCATGGGCTCCAACCATTTCTCTGCAATTACAATTTACAGAGGCAGAAGCAGGCTCAGAGGCAGGCTCTCCGGCCAGCTCCCGAAGCCAGGCTAAGGATTGTCTGAATCCTGTGTTTTGAGTATCTCCAGAATTCTTTCAAAGATGTAGCCCACGTGGATACGATTGGTCAGATCAAGCTTTTCGACATCGATCTCCAAGAGGGGGCCGTCATGAAAGCCGAGCTTTACGACATTGGATCCGTAGGCTTTATACCAGTGATTCAGGTTTTTTATCTCCGTGAACTGCCAGCCGCCTTCAATTTCCATTTCCCGGCCGCGTTGCTGGATCCTTTCCCAGGCCAGGGATGGGCTCCCCTGTAAATGGATGATCAGATCTGAGGAGGGCAGTTGCCGGTTTACGGTTTGAAATTGGGTGGTCAGATTGTCGAGCTCGTCATCGGTAAGCAACCCGTCCGCATGGAACTGGTTGCAGAACACCAGCAAATCCTCTGGCAGTGAGCGGTCTTTCACATAGCTGCCCGTCCCGCTTTTACCCAGTTTCCTTTGCTGAGCCCGCATTTGAAGAAAATGCAGCTGGAGATCATAGCACCAGGTTTTCTTGTCACCCAGAAACTTCTCCAAAAGTGGATTCTGTTCTGGTTTTTCATATAGTGTATTGATCTTGAGACTGCGTCCCATGATGGCTGCCAGGGTCGATTTCCCCAGTCCAACGTTTCCGGCTATGGATATCAGTTTCGGGTGTTCTGCCAAGTATTGTTCCAGGTTGCGCTCCGCATCGATCGCTTTCAGAGTGGCTTCCGTTTGAGGCAGAGAGACCCATTCACTGATACCCGGGCTGGATACACGCAGTTTCAGAGCCTTGATCTGTTCGGCTATCGTATTGGCAGTGCGGCGCAGCCACTCAGCCTTCTCCACTGCTTTTTCAGCGTCGATGATCAGCACGGGGCATTGCACATGGTGGGCGATAAAATCCTCATACAGATTGTTCAGCAATCCCAGGTATTCAGCGGAAATAGCCAGTTCACTTTCGCGGCCTCGCTCTTTTATCCTTTCCTGGAGGATGGGAACTTCTGCCTTGAAATAGACCAGGAGGTCAGGTTCTTTGATCTGTTCTGTCATCAGCCTGTAGGTGCGCTGGTAGGCGATAAATTCAGGTTCAGACATATTCTGAAGGATTCGCTGGGCTTTTCCGAAGATATGATAATCCTCAGCGAGAGTCCTGTCCTCCAGCACGATCCCCCTGCAGGTATGAATCTTCTTCTGGCGATCCAACCTGCCATTGAAGAATTCGATCTGCGCCATGAAAGCATTGGCAACGGGATCTCTGTAGAAAGAATCAAGCACGATGGGATTGAATCTCTCCGGGAAGGCAAAGACCCCTTCGGTACCATTTGGTTTGGGATACACGGAGGTGAAAACCTTGTTGAGGGGCGCCGAACTTGCAGCTTCGATAAAAGTGGATTTCCCGACCCCGATATTTCCCACTATTCCAATGCGGATATTCTCCATTATCATTCCTTCCAGCTTTTTTTCTCCATAAAATTGACCAAGCCATTCCAAGCAAGACTTTTTTTGGAACTTTCCAATAGGTTTCTCGAGGACAAGTTGCTTATTGGCAAATGTACATAGCTGAATGGGGAGGATATAGATCTGTCAATGGGAAATGGCTTGAATCTTGCATTTGGATGATCAATCTGGGCGACGGTTCCAAATCTGATGCCGCCCGTATGGAGTATTGATGAAACGAATTCTGATCCTGCTTTTCTGCGCCCTGCCCCTGGCGGTCTTTGCCGCTTGGCTGGAAAACCTGCCTTCCGAGGTGGTGCAGCCGGACGGAACGGTGCTGCAGCTATATGCCAGCGGCGACGAATATGCCAACCGCCTGCATGATGCCGCAGGCTACACCATCATCCAAAGCCAGGTGGATGGTTATTACTACTATGCCATCCCCGAAGCTGGCGAACCGGCTCCCTCGCAGTGGCGGGTGGGAGAGATTGATCCCCGGCAACTGGGCATCCAGCCCCATCTCACCATTTCCCGGGCTGCTCGTGAGCGCAAGATTGCACTGATGCATGCCCATGACCTGCGGGACGCACGCGGGCCCAACACCGGCCTGGTAAACAACATCAACATCTTCATCCGCTTCAGCGACCAGACCGAATTCGAGCTCTCCCGCGGCTTCTACGACGCCCGTTTCAATGCCACCGGCGCCGGCACCAACTCCCTGCGCAACTACTTCCACCGCGTGAGCTATGATCTGCTGGACTATCAGACCCACCACTATCCGGTCTGCGATCCTGCCCTCAATCTTTCCTATCAGGACAGCCATCCCCGCAGCTATTACATGCCCTACAACGCCATCACCAATCCCAACGGCTACCTCGATTTCGACCAGCGTGCCTTACGGGAGCAAACCCTGCTGGCCAATGCCGTCGCTGCCATCGCCTCCCAGGTGCCTTCCACACTGAATATCGACGCCGACAACAACAACCGCGTGGACAATGTGTGCTTCATCATCCGTGGCCCCCACACCGCCTGGAACGATCTGCTCTGGGCGCACCGCTGGGTGCTGTATTATGCGGATGCCTATATCAACGGCAAACTGGTGTGGGACTTTACCTTCCAGCCCGAGGACCACAACAGCGTGCGCACCCTCTGCCATGAAATGTTCCACAGCGTGGGCGCCCCCGACCTCTACCATTACACCTACAACGGCATCACCCCTGCCGGCTGCTGGGATATCATGGAAAGCGGCAACGGTCATATGGGCGCCTACATGAAATACAAATATGGCGGCTGGATCTCCTCCGTCCCGCTGGCCACCGAGGGTGGCACCTACACCCTGAATCCGGTGACCTCGCCCACCAACAACATCTACCGTTACAACATCTCCGGCAGCGACCAGTTCCTGATCTTCGAATACCGCAAGCAGGATGCGGACATCTTTGAATCCACCCTGCCCGGCTCCGGGCTGCTGATCTACCGGATCAATCCCTCCCTCGATGGCAATGCCAATGGCCCGCCCGACGAGGTGTATATCTTCCGCCCCAACGGCACCGTGAATGTGAATGGGCAGATCGCCGATGCCACCTTCAGTGCAGACGCGTTGCGCACGGAATTCAATTCCTTCACCAATCCCTCCGCCTTTCTGATCAATGGCAGCCCTTTCGAAGTGAACATCCACAGCATCTCCGCAGCCGGCGAGACCATTTCTTTTCAAATCTCCAGCCCCTCTGCCAATCTGCCGCCGGTGATCAGTTCCATCAGTCCGGTGAGCGGCTCCATTCTGGCGAACACGGATTTTGAGGTTACCGCGCAGGTGAGCGCTCCCAATGGCGGGATCAATGTGGTGGATTTCCATCTGGACGGGATCTACTATCAGAGCCTGTTCGAGCCGCCCTATACCATCGCGGTGGACGGAGCGGCGCTGGAACTGGGTGTACATGAGATCTCGGTTTGGGCGCAGGCCTTGAACGGGCTGAGTTCATCCAAGCTTTCGCAGGTGCGCATCGTTGATCCTGCCAACGAAAACTGGTTCTCCTGGTTGACCGCTGCCCCTGTCTGGGACGAATATGGCCGGGGGGCGGTGCCGATCAAGGCGGCGATCGATCTGGATTTGGGCAGCCAGGAATATCTGGTGAAGGGGATCAGGTTCAACCTGCAGCCCGATCCCTGGGGCACTCCTGCCACTCCGGGGCTGGTGAATGCCAAAATCAACCGCTTTGCCGGCGGGGCGATCACCGAGCAGACATTGCTGACCATCGGAGACCTTTATAATCCTTTCTATGAGCCGGACCTGGTGTTCCAGATCGATGATCCCACCGTTATTTCCGGACAGATCGCCGTGATCCTGGACCTGTTCGAATATCAGAACCTGGTGTTCGATACCAATGCCACCAGCGGCCACACCTGGATCACCGAACCCAACCGCCCCTGGACCGATGCGCTGGGGCGCGGGATTCTGGGCGCCGGCGCCATCGAACTGCTGCTTCAGTCACCCTATGTTTCCTCTCCAAACCTGGTGGTTCCAGTTCCCGCCCTTGCGCTTTTCCACTATCCCAATCCCTTCTCCAGCAGCGCCATCTTCACCTATACCCTGAAAGAATCCAGCCCGGTAACCCTGGCGATCTATAACCTGAAGGGGCAGTTAGTGAAGACCCTGGTGCACACGACCGGAACCGCCGGGGAACACCAATTGGTTTGGGATGGAACCGACCGGCAGGGCAGGCCGCTGCCCAATGGCATCTATTTCTGCCGGCTGACTGCAGGCAAGGAAAGCCTCACCCGCAAACTGGTGCTGCACCGGTAACTGTGAGACTGGCGTCCCGTCTGATCTCTCACCACAGAGGCGCAGAGACACAGAGGCACGGAGAGGATTCTTAACAATGAGACAATGAGAAGATGAGAAAAGAACAAGAGATATGAGAAACGGGATGTAAGAAAGAAAGAATGATTGAAAGATGTAAAGATAAGCTGTGAGGGAGAGGAACGCAGGCGTCTTGCCTGCCGCAAGGGTATGCCCGGCTTCCGTTTTCAGCTCCGGGTCCAACGGAGGGATTTTGGCTTAAAATAAGGGATTTCCGTCTTTTCTTCCTTGTTCCAAAGCCTTAATCAAGCCTTTATCAAGCGTTAATCAAGCGTTAATTGTTAACGCTTGATTAACGCTTGATAAAGGCTTGATTAAGACAATGGCTCAAGGGAGATTCCGGGGATTTGCCAGTAAAATCTTGTATCCCA
>CAZVXK010000084.1:0-11733 GCA_964631665.1 uncultured Candidatus Cloacimonadota bacterium
TGTATATTTTTTATATTTTTCTATGTTATACTGTGGAGGTTTGTCAACAGCCTGCGTCCCGCTGGGACTCGGAAAGAGGATTGATTTCCAAATGCTATCTGAAATACCGTCCCGCTGGGACTCAGATAGAAGGTTGATTTCAAAATGCATCTGAACCATCATTAAAAGTTGTTACAACTGACCATGAAAATACCGTTCCGCTGGGATTCGCAACAGGAGTTTTATCACACCCTCTTCAAGCTGGGTCAGCTCTGCTGGAAAGCGCTATCTTCAGGTTGGGGTGGCAGGGCATCCCTGAAGGATTCATGGTAGTGGGTAACCACCCATTTATCCTCCAGCTTTTGCCAGAGCCAGGTTTCCGTTAGGTTCAGAGCTCCAACGCCACCATCTTTCTTGGTTTGCAGGGAGGAAGCGATGGCTGTCCAGACGGCTGCCTCGGGGCTGAGGACCGTGATCTTCTGTTCGATGACCTGCAGCTTCTGGCTTTCCAGAGGAGCGTAGAGTTCCTTGAAAAGGGAGATCAGCTCCGCCTTGCGATAGGCTTTGCCCTGAATATAGAAGCGTAATTGCGGGTCATCACCCAGATATTGTTCCATCGCCGTGGTTTCCAGCTTTTGCGCGCTGGTTATGAAAGTATCCAGCAGAGCCTGGACTTCCAGTTTCACGCTCTGTACCTGCTCAAGCGTCATTCCCTTCCGGCTACAGCCGAATACTGCCATCAGCAGCAGCAAGATGATCAGATACTTCATTTGATCTCCTGTTTAACTATTGGTCAATATGTGGATAATATAAGTGAAATCTGGGCAATGCATTTGACTACAGTCCCAGTCCTGCTATGGACACAGCCTCTTTGAATCGATCACTTTCTCCCAAGCAACCGGTAGCCCAGACTTATCCCGATCTGGCCATTTACAGTCGATATCGGTTCATCCAGAAAATCAGCGTCAATCCAGCCGGAGCTTGACTTGTAGCCCAGGGTGAGTATGTAATTGCGGTAGGACATGCCCAACCCCAACCCCAAGTAGAGTCCTCCCAGGGCGATGTCTTCGCCAATGTAGTCACTATTGGGGGCAAAAACACTGTAGCCCAGGTTCAGATAACCCTCAACGGCAACATCATCCATCAGGGGCAGGCTGGCTTTGCCGAGTAGATAGATCGGGATGTAGGAAACCGAGGGATTGAAATCTACAGCAAAGTCAGGATCCTGAAGGGCCCTCGAGACCTGATATTCAAAACCCAAACCAAACATCACCATCCGGGAGATATCCAAAAATCCTTCGACACTGGCACTGAATCCGGTACCCACATCATAACTCTCATCAATGCTTCCATACTAACCGTCATAATACCAATCGTGAAAGCCCGGAAATTCCACCCCCAGATTGACTTGGGCATTAAACATGATCTGGTTGCTTGGCCTGTCCTGGGGCACATATCTCACACTGGGGTCAGAGCTGGAAGGGACGCTGACCGGCGCCGGAGTGGGAGTGCGCACCGGTTCGGTGGCGATGGCTACGGTGGTGGGGGCGGGTGCAGGTTCCTGGGTCGCCAGGGGTTTGGCCTCTGGCTGGGGTGCCTCGATAAAGAAGAAATCCCGGGTCAGCAGACTGTTCTCCCAAGGCAGCTGTTCATTGTTGGTGCGGTTCTTCACGCTGTTGCGCACCTGCATCATCACTTGAGTGAGGCTGAGGCCAGGGGTGTTCATGGCCTTGAGTAATTCCTCAGTGAACACGCCATTTTCACCATCCCCGTCCCGGGCCACGCCATTGGGCTGGGTGGCATAGGCGATCAGGCAATCCGGCACCGGTTTGGTGATGGAGGCCAGGCCGCGGGTGGTGGTGCGGAAACTGCTGGCGTAGGGATTGTCCCGGCAGGCGTCCAGGATGATGATATTCATGTCGTTGCGGGCATATTGCATCTCATTGAGCACGCGGTCCAGATCCACCGCTTCCAGTTCCACATCGCCTTCCTTGCGGATATCGGCCTGCGTGGGGATGAGGTAGTTCTTTCCGGCGATCTGAACTCCGTGCCCCGCATAATAGAACAAGCCCACACCGCCCTTTTGCAACGCCTGGCCAAATTCACGGATCAGGCGGATCATTTCCTGATAGCTGCGGATGTTGTAGGCAGCCGTTACCGTGAAACCAAGGTCGTTGAGGGTGCGCTCCATGGCGGAGGCGTCGTTCACGGGATTTTTCAGCGGGGAGCTGCTGTAGGCGGCATTACCGATCACCAGCGCTATGCGGTTCTCCTTCGCCGCGCTCAGGCCGGTTATGCCCACCAGAAATATGAGCAGGATCAGCAACACATTTTTCATGATCTTCCCCCTTGGGTGGAATCTTGGCGGCAAGGTTTATCCAATGCGCAGGATTGTCAAGATAATTCGTCCGGGCAGGCCAGGACTGCGACCGCCGGATGGACGGATCAGCCTTCACCAATCGGAAAATGAGGGTTCTGGCCCAGATTGGATTTCTCCGCATTGAGAACAGAATTGAGACAGGAACACCCATTTCCCTACTCTCTTGACAGTCATCATTCTAATTGCTTGATCCAAAGTAAATTCTCTATACTTTCTGTCAGAATGGATCCTCGTTTCCCTTTGCCTCGCTCCCGTTAGCAATACGGAATCATTACGGAGTCATTACGGATTAACTCCGTAATGACTCCGTAATGATTCCGTATTGCTAAAGGGAGCCATGGCATGGCCGAAAAATATCCAAAAGACAATTGACTCTTGGTGCTGCCTGGATTATCCTTTTGGAAAAATTGATTTTCTACCTTGTGCTTGTTCTAACCCCTGCCCGGCTTGATATACAATGCCAGCCAAATTTCCCTTTACAGGATTGCAGCGCCAATATCTTTAGTTATCGTCAGGATAGAATCTCTAACTGGCTGATATTGTGAGCTGTTAAACCTGAAGCATCGCTTGAGCAAACCGGCTCTATCCTGCTTGGACTGAAATATTTAAATAAAAATAAAAAAGGTGTTTAAATGAAGAAGGAATGGCTTGTACCGGAAACCCTGCCACCGGATGAGAATGCCCGGGTTCGGCAGATCAGCGAGGAGCTCAGATGCCCGGCCCTGATTGCCGAACTGCTCTTCCGCAAAGGATTGGACAGCGTTGAGGAGATCAGCGCCTATTTTCAGCCGCAAATGAAACGCCAATATGATCCCTTCCTGTTCCCGGATATGGAAAAGGCGGTGCAGCGGATACTGAAAGCATTGGAAAACAAGGAGTTGATCACCATCTATGGCGATTACGACGTGGACGGCACCACTGCCACCACTTTGCTCTATCTGGGTTTGAAGCGCATCGGTGCCCGGATCGATTTCTACATCCCCCATCGTATGATCGATGGCTATGGGCTGTCGCTGGGAAGTTTGGACCAGATCAAGGAAAACGGCACCACGCTGATCCTGAGCGTGGATTGTGGCGTGAACGCCCTGGAAGAGGTAAATGCCATCAATGCCAAGGGGATGGAGATCATCATCACCGACCACCACAATCCCAAGGATGAGCTTCCGCCGGCGCATGCCATCATCAATCCCAAGCTGCCTGGCTGCACCTATCCCTTTCCCCATCTGGCAGGAGTGGGCGTCGCCTACAAACTGCTGATGGCGCTCTATCGCCGCCTGGGCATCGAGAACGAGGAAAATACGCTGAAATATATGGATCTGGTGGCGGTGGGCACGATTGCGGACATCGTCCCCCTGATCGATGAGAACCGGGTATTCGCCTCGATCGGGCTGCAGCATCTGATCGCCAAGAAAAATCTGGGCTTGAACGCCCTGGTGTCCATCTGCGGAATGAACCAGAAGAATCTGGACACCACGGACATCGTGTTCGGCATCGCTCCGCGCATCAATGCCGCCGGCAGAATGGGCAGCGCCACCACGGCAGTGGAACTGCTGATCTCCTGTGATGAAAAGCAGAGCCTGGAGCTGGCGGAGATTATCGAACACCAGAATTCCCTGCGCCAGCAGGAAGACCAGAAGACCTTCCACGAAGCCTGCGATATCATCGACAAGAAATACAAAGACCTGAATACCACTCCTTGCATGGTGATCTCATCCGACGACTGGCATCCGGGTGTGATTGGAATCGTGGCCTCCAAACTGGTGGAAAAGTATTACCGGCCTGTGTTGATGATCTCCTTCAAGGAAGGTTATGGCTGCGGATCGGGACGCAGCGTGGCCGATTTTGACCTCTTCGCGGCCCTGAAACACACGGAAAACAACCTGCACAGCTTCGGTGGGCACAAGTATGCCGTGGGCTTCACACTCTACCAGGAATACATTGACCGCTTTGAAAACGAGCTTTCCCGCTATGTGGCGGACAACCTGCGCCTGGAGCAGATCCGCCCTCCGCTGGTGATCGATCACAATCTGGAACTCTATGATATCAATGAGTTTTTACTGGACTGGATGGAACGCCTGGCACCCTTCGGGCCTGATAACCAACGCCCGGTGTTTCTGACCCGGCAGGTGAACGTGGCCAGTTATCCCTACAATGTGGGCAGGAACCATCTGAAGCTGAAAGTGGTCAAGGACGGCATCCAGCTGGACCTGATCGGTTACAATTTGGGCGATTATCTGTCCCTGCTGAAAAAGAACTCGGTGATCGACATCGTTTATACCCTGGAATATAACCGCTTTGGCAGCAAGAACAGCATCCAGGGCAAACTGAAGGATATCCGCCTGCAGGATTGAGGAAAAGAACATGTGTAAACTGAACAGCCTGGTCTTCCTTCTGCTGTTACTGGTTTGGGGCTGCGCCAGCCTGAGAACCAGCACCCGGCGTGAGATCGAAACCTTGCAAAACATCAGCCGTCTGGAGCTGTATGGCAACTATGACAAGGCTGTCTGTGACCAGCGCAGCGGAGTGATCTTCGTGCAAAACAAATCAACCCATGAAGTTCAGATCTTTCATCATAACCAGAGGATCAACACCCTGGGAGGGCTGGGGTTTGAGCGCACCAATTTCCAGCGTCTCAACGATATCGGAGTGGATGCCGATGGCAACCTGCTGGTGCTGGATTCGATGCAGAAACTGCTGCGCAAATACTCTCCGGAAGGGATGGTGATCGCCGAACTCAAACTCAGTGAACTGCAGCAGCCGGAGCTCTTTTGCCAAAGCGGCGATGGCGCCCTGTTCGTATTCGATGCCGCTACCCAGGAGATCGTATGCTATTCACCTTTCGATGCCGCCGAGCTTTACCGCTTTGGGAGATTCCAACTAGAGCAGCCGGTATCCATAGCCTGCAGCCGGGATTACCTTTATGCCTACAGCCGCCTGCGGAATTGCACCTATGTGTTCTATATCCTGGGGCAATACAAGGAAACCCTTCCCGGCCAGGTGGTGTTCGATAACTTCAACAATCCCATTCCAGCGGAGCGGCTCTTCCTGCCGGATACCGCTTCGACCCCGGTGCTGATCACCCTGAACCGGGAAACCATCTGCGCACTCTATGACCGGCATTTGCAACTGTTCCGGATCCGCTATGTGCGAGGGAATGATGCGACGCAGTGACTATCTGCTGGTTTTCCTGGGGGCGCTGCTGCTGGCACTGTCCCGTCTGCCGTTGAATCTGGGCTGGCTGGTCTTCATCGGCTGGATCCCCTTCCTGATGGTATTCGAGCGCTGCAACTGCAGACCCCGGCAATTGCTCTGGGTTGCTGCTATCAAGGCGGTTGTCTATATCCTGGTGGTGATGTATTGGATCGGGGCCGTTACCCCGCCGGGCTTGATTGGCATCGTGCTGGTCTATACGGGATTCTATTTCATTGCCTTTTATGCCATCTACCGCATCTATGCCCTGTTGCCCAAGCTGCGCTATATGGGATTTGTCGCCGTGCTTATAAGTTTCGAGTATGTGCAGAATTTCGGTGAGACGCGCTTTCCCTGGTTCAATCAGGCTTATTCGCTGGCGGATTATACCATTCTGATCCAGCTCGCCGATTTGGGTGGTGTGGTGTTATTGTCGCTGCTCTGTCTGCTGTTCAACGTTCTGATTTACCGTTTGCTGGCTCATAAGCGCCGCCTGCAACCGCTTGTAATAATCATCCTGCTACTGGGGTTGTGGTTGGGCTATGGCCATTACTGCCTGCGCTACAAACCATTGGAGAAACACGAGGCCCAGATCCATGTGATGCAGCCCTCGATCGAGCAGGACCTGAAATGGGATGAGGAGCAGTATTACCGCTCCATGGCATTGTTTCAGGAGCTGACTTTAAAGGCTGTGGAGGATTCCGCCCGGTTGGTGATCTGGCCTGAGGGTGCGGTAACCCGCTATCTGAGGCATGACCTGCAGGCACAGCTTGATCTCAAAGCCATCCTGGATACTGTCAAAGTGGATATCTTCACCGGGTTTCCGCACTTCGAGCCCGCCCCACCCGGACACCGCAACCAGGAGCTCTATTACAACGCCGCCACACTGGTCAGGCCAGGCCCAGTGTTTGGCGAGCTCTATTTCAAGAACATCTTGGTTCCGATGGGTGAGCGCACTCTCTGGCTGGATACCTTTCCTTTCCTCTGGGTGCTCAATTTCCAGCAGGCGAATTGGGAATTCGGCACCAAATTGGAATATTTTCAGAGCGGCAATCTGGAATTCTCCCCCTCGATCTGCTATGAACTGGCTTTCCCGGAGATCCATCACCGCATGGCGATCCCTTGGGATGGGCTCCAGCACCGTTACCGCAAATGCGACTACCTGGTGAATATCACCAACGACGCCTGGTTCGGCACTTCCTATGGCCCCTGGCTGCATGCCATGATGGCGAAGTTCCGGGCCGTGGAGAACCGTATCCAGATCTACCGCAGCGCCAATACTGGCATCTCTCTGGTGGTGGACCCCAAGGGCAGGATCCTGGCCCAGACCAGACTGTTTGAAGTTACCAATATCACCGCTCCGCTCTATACCAGTCCGGAGATCACTTTGCAGCGCCGGATCCACCGCTGGCCTATGCTGGTGCTGGCCTTTGCGCTGCTGATCACCCTCTTATCCTGCGTGAAGACCATGCCGAGGCGATCATGAAGAAGTATTTCTACACTATTGGCGAGGTGAGCAACCTATTGGGTGTGAAGCCTTATGTGATCCGTTATTGGGAAAGCGAATTCAGCTTCCTCAAGCCCCGCCGCGAGGAAGGCAGGATCCGCAAGTATTCCGAGGAAAACATCCTGCTGCTAAAGAAGATCCAGGATATGCTGCACAACCAGCGCTTCACCATCGAAGGCGCCCGTCAGAAACTGAAGGAGGAGCGCCGCAGCAGCCGCCAGGGCAAAGCCTCCACCCAAGCGGAACCGCTCGCTCCGGAACTGAAACAGACCCTGGCGGAACTGCGCTCCCAACTGCAACAGATCAGAGACCTCTGCCAACAGCATACAAGGAACCCCCGATGACCTTCCAGGATATCATCCGCACCCTGCAGAACTATTGGGCTTCCCATGGCTGCAACCTCCTGCAGCCCTATGATATCGAGATGGGCGCCGGCACCTTCCACCCCGGCACCTTCTTCGGCGCTCTGGGCTCCAAACCAATCGCCATTGCCTATGCCCAGCCCTGCCGCCGCCCCAAGGACGGACGCTATGGCGAAAATCCCAACCGCCTCCAGCACTATTACCAATTCCAGGTGATCATCAAACCCTCGCCGGACGATATCCAAAACCTCTATCTTAAAAGCCTGGTTGCCATCGGCATCGAGATCGAAAAGCATGATGTCCGCTTCGTGGAAGACGACTGGGAATCGCCCACCCTGGGTGCCTGGGGCCTGGGTTGGGAAGTGTGGCTGGACGGCATGGAGATCAGCCAATTCACCTATTTTCAGCAAGTTGCCGGAGTGGATGTTTTCCCCATCAGCGTGGAGCTCACCTATGGGCTGGAACGCCTCGCCATGTATATCCAGGATATCGATGACTACCGGCAACTGGCCTGGAACGACCAGACCCGCTACGGAGAACTCTTCTTCCACAAAGAGGTTGAATATACAGACTATAACTTCAACCATGCCGACACCGCCCTGCTCTTTGACCTTTTCCAGGACTATGAAAAGGAATGCCGCGAACTGCTGGACAAGCAACTGGTCTATCCTGCCTATGACAATCTGCTGCGCTGTTCCCACACCTTCAATCTGCTGGACGCCCGGGGCGTGATCAGCGTAACCGAAAGGGCCGCCTATATCGGCAGGATCAGAAATCTGGCCAGAGAAGTGGCGGGGATATATCTGAAGAAGTATGAGAAGGGAATGGGTGGATTAGTGGAAAGGTGAAAAGGTGGAAAGGTGGAAAGGACGCTGCGCCAATGGCTAACATTTTCAGCCATGAGATGATTCTAATACAGGAGAAGAGATGTACTCTTACAGAGATCTGAAGTTGTATTCTGTCAGTATGGATTTGGTGGTAGAGATATACAAACTCACTGCCACCTTTCCCAAGCAGGAAACCTACAGCCTAGTTACCCAAATGCGCCGTTGTGCCATATCCCTCCCTTCCAATATAGCCGAAGGATCAGGCCGAAAAACCACAAAGGAGTTTATTCAGTTTCTCTATATTGCCAATGGCTCACTCTCCGAATTGGAAACCCAGATAGAATTATCTAAAAGACTTGACTATATCAGAGAGGATTGCTATCTGATAGACAAAATCAAGCACATCCGGAGCATGCTTATAGCTTTGATTCACAAGCTTGAAGGCAGCAATCCGTCATGAGGTAAAGACTTTGATAGTTGTTATCCCAGCACAACCTGTGCTCTTTCCTTTCCACCTTTTCACCTTTCAACTTTTTCACTAATGATAAATACTGACTACAAACTTCTTGATGATCAAGTCCCTTTGATTGCAACTGCGATTCACAACGGCCACGCCATGCCAACGGAGCTGTTGAAGATCTGTGGCATCAGCGAAGCAGACCGGCTGAGAGAGGAAGATCCCTTCACTGGAGAGATCGCCGCGCTGTTTCCCAATCATATTGTCCTGCAGACCTCACGGTTTGTGGTTGATCTGAACCGATTGCCGGAAAAGGCGGTGTATCTGAAACCGGAGGATTGTTGGGGCTTGCCGGTGCGGACGCAGGAGATACCTGAAGCCCTGTTGGGCAGGCTTCGCGCCGACTATGAGAGCTGGTATGCCCTCCTGCGCTACCAGATCGATCGTCTGCTGACACTTCATCCCTTCCTGGTGGTGCTGGATTTGCACAGCTACAACCATCGCCGGGGCGGGCCAGAGGCAGAGCCTGATCCCCAACTCCAGAATCCGGACATCATCATTGGCCGCAGCAACCTGTCCCAGAAGCACTATCCGGCTGCCGCTGCCCTGCAACAACTCCTGGATGGAAAAATCTTCAAGGGCAAAGCCCTCGACTGCCGACAGGACGTCAAATTTACCGGTGGAAATCTTTCCCGCTGGCTCAATCATCATTATTCCGACCGCCTGATCTGCCTCGCCATCGAATTCAAAAAGACTTTCATGGATGAATGGAGCGGAGCGCTGGATGAGATATCCTTTCTGGAACTGAAGTCTCTGTTCCATTCAACAATTGTCCACTGGCTGGATGAATTCCATGGGATACACTACGTTTGACCGGCTTCCAGGAAAAGCCACAACAAGATACCTTGCCAGCAGCTCCAGGAGGATTTTCATTGACAGAAAGGGGGGGGTTGAAGATTTGGTTTTTCACAATGCGTTCCGGAATAGCTCAGCGGTAGAGCGGGTGGCTGTTAACCACTAGGCCGGGGGTTCGAATCCCTCTTCCGGAGCCAGTTTTTTTGCCTTCCATCCCCCGTCTTTCCCCTTCATCAATTCTATCCCACTGCCCGGACATCCCATCCGGCGAATATTATTCTTGACATCAGCAGCCGGTTCAATTTTATATCTATAAATATGGATTCTTTCACAAGGGAGGAAAGATGAAAACTTCGCTGAAAGCCATACTGTGTGTAACACTACTGGCTGTCGCCAGTTTCCTGTCAGCCCAGGCTCCGGATTGGCTGTGGGTCGCCCAATCCCAGGGTGCCAATGCCGAACAGGGCAACGCCATCGTCTGCGACGCCAATGGCAACAGCTATGTGGCAGGATACTTTGAGGGCACAGCAACCCTGGGCACCACCACTCTCATCAGCAACGGAAGCAACGACCTCTATGCCGCCAAGCTCGATCCCGACGGCAACTGGTTGTGGGCTGTGCAGGCCGGCGGAGCCGGAGAGGACGTAGCCTATGGAATCGCCCTCGATAATGACGGCACCGTCTACCTTACCGGCTTCTTCAGCCAAACCGCCACTTTTGGCTCAATCACTCTGGTCAGTTCAGGAAGCACCGAACTCTTTGCCGCCAAACTAAATAACAATGGCAACTGGCTGTGGGCAGTCCAAGCCGGGGGCGCTGCTGCGGAAACCGGCACAGGCATCGCCGTCGATGCAGACGCCAATGTCTATCTGACCGGTATCTTTGCCGGAACCGCCACCTTTGGAACCACTTCGCTCATCAGCCTGGGTTTAAATGACATCTTTGCCGCGAAACTTGATGGCAGCGGCAATTGGTTGTGGGCTGTGAGTGCCGGAAGCACGAACCTGGATGAGGCTCATGGCATCGCGTTGGATGGCGATGGCAATGCCTATATAACCGGAATTTTCCGCCTGACCGCCACCTTTGGCACCATCTCGGTAACCTGCAACGGACGGAACGACGTCTTTGCAGCCAAACTGGATAGCACCGGAAACTGGCTGTGGGTGGCAAACGGGGGCGGCGACCATGACACTTATGCCGACAACGCCAATGGCATTGCCGTGGATGCTGCCTCCAATGTGTATCTGACCGGTGAATTCTTTGCCACCGCCACCTTTGGCACCTCCACATTCACCAGCAGCGGCGGACGGGACATCTACATTGCCAAACTGGACGGCAACGGCAACTGGCTGTGGGCGGACAAAGCAGGCGGGATAAACTCGGACTCGGGAAGTGGCATCGCCACAGACTCCGCTTCCGCAGTGTATGTCACCGGATATTACCAGAGCAATATCAATTTGGGTCCCTTTTTCCTGGGTGGCATTGGATTGTCCGATATCTTTATTGCCAAGCTCGATAATGCCGGCAACTGGCAGTGGGCAATGCGGGCCGGCAGCCCACTCAACGATTATGGCCGGGGCATCGCAGTGGACGAAGATGAAAATGTATATCTGCATGGAGCCTTCTCCGGAGTTGCCAATTTTGGGGATTTTTCCCTGACTGCCAGTTCGTTCGACCTCTACGTTGCCAAGCTTTCCGGCGCAGGAGTGGAGACCGATGATCCGCTGGTTCCGGAACTGCCGGCAGCGTCCTGTTTGCATGATGCCTGGCCCAATCCGGCTCGTCCGGGTGCCACATTGCACTTCAAAGCCGTGATCTCCCGTAGGGAAACCGGAAATCTGGCGGTCTATAACCTGCGTGGCCAATGCCTGGCCAATTATCGCTTGGGCTCCGGCATCCATCAAATCGAGCTTGGCTCTGGCGATCTGCCCTCCGGAATCTATTTCTACCAGCTCAAAACACCTTCGGTCAACCAGGTGAAAAGACTGGTTCTCTTCCGCTGATTTGTTTGCCGGAATGTGCTATTGGGCTGTAAGAAAGCGGCCTGTCTGAACTGGTATTGAACTACTTATCCAGATAATCTTCCCCGGCTGGCCGGCCCTGCAGGTAGACGCTCCAGACGGGATGCCTGGGTTCCTCATCTCTTCGCCAGGCAAGATGCCTGGGTTCCTCATCTC
>CAZVXK010000085.1:0-11692 GCA_964631665.1 uncultured Candidatus Cloacimonadota bacterium
CGCTTCCAGCGCTGTTAACGCCATCAACTCCGCCCTTCCAGCGCTGTTAACGCCATCAAACACCAACTCCATCGGGGCTTGAACATGGATTTAGTCTTTCCACCCCAAGGTTCCGCTGCGCTGCACTCCGGGCAACAATGTGTCCCCTTCCTACAGGGCTTAACCACTCTCTCTACAGCCTCTCAATTCAATGCCCCTCAGTGCATTATCCCGTCAGCGGCTGCTTCCTCACCCCTCCTTCCAAGCCATCCAGCATTCAAAATCCTGGGGCAGCTGGACGAATCCGGCTTTTTTATAGATGTTGATGGCGGCTGGATCGCTGGACACCAGATAGAGATAATTGTCCGTGATGTTTTTATGATATTGCACCAAGTGGTGGATCATGGCACCGGCGAAGCCCCGGCCCCGGAATTTATCGCGGGTGAAGACATCGTCCACGCGGCTGTAGCCGGCAAATACACTCACGGAGGCAAAGGAAGCCAGTTCGCCGTTCACAAATCCACCCAGCAGATGATAGGAGGGATGCAACAGATGGCGTTCCACCACCTTGATCGTCCAGTCGCCGCCAAATTCGATGGCGATGGTTTCCATGATGTCGATGTCGAGGGATTTGATGCGTGAGATTTGCAAAGCGGCAGCGGGCATGAGGGTGCTGGGATTCTGATGCAGGAAGAACTGGTCTTGTCGGGGTTCGATGACGAAATTGTGGTTTTCCAGGGCGGGTTTGATACGTTCGAGTTCATTGGCTTTGAAAGATTGATAGATCCGGGGGGTGATGGCCTTGGATTTGTAGAAAAACTCAACGTCCCGCAGGGATGCCTCCACCCCGATCCAGTCGGTGATCATGGCATGGTTGCTGTCGTAGGAAGCCTTGTTGCCTTCATTCCAGAACAGCAGGCCATAGTCCTTGGTGGTCATATTCGTGAAGCGATCCGGAAACTTGCGCTCTGTATCCAGCAGCCGGTTCATGTTAAAAGGCAGGGGCATATCTCCTCCCGGTGCATGTTTCTTTTAAAGATATGATAGTGGAGTAGCTGCGGCAGGCAACTTTTCTTTAGTGACTAGAGATTAGTGATTAGTGATTAGTGCTACGCAGAGGGTGGAGATGGAGGACTGAAGTTATGGTTAAAGGGAAGGAGGAAATAGGGAAAAAATGAATGGGGCTTCGCTCAAGGATAAAACTGATACCCCCGGCGCAGCATTCACCATTAACCACTAACCACAACCCTCTCACCTCCAGCTTTCATCCCCGGCGCAGCACTAATCACTAATCACTAATCACTAATCACTCCTAAAAGCATTGACGAAAACTCCCCTCTGCGGAATCTGGCTCTCATGAACAATTTTCCCTGTGTCCGGTTTGCCGTTCTGCTGTTCCTCTTGCTGCCGGTTGCCTGTGCCGTCAGCAAAGGCAATGTGTATCCCCTTTCCTCCGGTTATCTGAGGGAGGAGGGATTGTTCGCCCGGTTGAAAGCCCTATCCGAACTCAATCCGGCGTTGGTGAGGCTGCACATCATCGGATTCAGTAGCACCGAGAATCTTCCGCTGTATCTGCTCTGGGTGGGCAGAGCGAAGGCGCCCCGGAAGGTTCTGATCATCGGCCAGCATCATGGCGATGAGGTGTTGGGGCTGGAGCTGTCCCTGGCCTGGGCGGAGGAACTGGCACGGCGTGCGGCTAAAGACAAGAAGATCAACAGCATACTGGACGAGTACCAGTTCTTCATCCTGCCCACCATCAATCCCGAGGGGTTCCGTGTGGTGAGCAGCGGCAAATACCAATACAAACGCAAGACCAACCGCGATACGAACCGGAACGGCATCCTCGACCTGCGCACCGATGGGGTGGACCTGAACCGCAACTATCCGGTGTTTTGGGATGAAGACTCCCCGGTGGCGGTTACCCATCCCAACTACAAGGGCAACGCGCCCGCTTCGGAGGAGGAGGTGAAGGCGGTGATCGCCCTGGCGCAACAACACCGCTTCGAGATCGGGATCTTCTTTCACAGTTCCGCCTCCGGCGCCTATAGCGAAAAGATCTTCCTGCCCGCCATCGATGCCGGAAATCAGAGGCAGCAGGAGCGTTATGAACGGTTGCTGAAATTCACCTCGGAGTATGCCAAACTGCTGAAACGGGACTATGCCAAGGGGCACTATGAGGTTAGCTCCGGAGGCAGTTCCCGCGTGGGCAATGCCCGCAACTACTTTTTCCATATGCACGATACGGATGCCTTCCTGGTGGAGATCGGCGGCATCAATGCTTCCGGGATCAGCGTGATCCACCCACCCAGTTCCAAAAAAGATAAGATCATCGCCATGCACGTGAACGCCCTGCGCACCATCCTGTTCAAACATATTGGCAAAGGAGGGAACCAATGAGTATTCTGAGCGAAATCAAGAATCCCGCTTCGGAGATCGTGGCAATGCTAAACAGCCTTTACGATGGGGTCTATGTGGTTGACCGGCAGCGCCGTATTCTCTTTTGGAACAAAGCTGCAGCGGAAATGACCGGTTATTCGCCCCAGGAAGTTATGGGACGCAGCTGTTCGGATAATATACTCAACCATATCGATGAAAACGGCGTCCTGCTCTGCAACAGCCTTTGCCCCTTGCTGGAGGCGATGAATATCAATGGCATCGCCACCGCCAAAGTGTATCCGCTCAGTAAGAGCGGCAGGCGGTTCCCCGTCGATGCCCATGTATCCAGCATCCTGGATGAAAATGGCATTGCCATAGCCGGCATCGAGGTCTTTCGGGATATCACACACCAGGAGGAGTATCGCACCCTCCAGGAGAAGTTCAATACCATTATCCGCAAATATGTTTCCACCACCACCTACGAGGATGTGATGCACCGCGCGCAGGCAGATGCCCAAAGCCGCAGACCGCGGACCGTGGACATTACCGTGATGTATCTGGATGTGGTGAATTTCACCAGGTTCACGGAGCAAAACACACCTCAGGAAGTGGTGGAGATGCTGAATGGGCTGTTCAGCGTGTGCGATGTGATCATCAGGGAATGTTTTGGCGATATCGACAAGTTCATCGGGGATGCCATCATGGCGGTATTTCACAATGCCAACGACGCGGTCCAAAGTGCCATGCGCATCCTTCATTCAGGTATTCCGGAGCTCAACCGGCTTCGCCAAAGGGCCAACAAACAGGAGGTGCAGATCCGCCTCGGCATCAACAGCGGATTGGTTATGCAGGGCGATATCGGAACCCTCGACCGCAAAGACCTTACGGTGATCGGAGATACAGTCAATACAGCCGCCCGCATCGAAAATAGCTCACCTCCCAACCGGCTGCTGATCTCCGAGGGCACCCTGGCCAGGCTTAACCCCGAATTGCACCAGAGCTTCGAGTATCACAGCGAAGTGGAACTGCGCGGGAAATCCGAACCGATCAAGCTATATATTCTAAGCTCATAAAAAACCCTCATAGGAAGTTTGTACATGCACCTTACAAGACTTATTGCCACACTGTTGCTCCTGCTTTGCTTATCCTGGCTGTCCGCTTTGCCGGATGCCTTCACCGCCTCTGGCAATCCAGAACTATACAACACACTGCGGGAAAAGGCACAGCAAAACCTGCGGAATCTACCCAAATCCCTGCAGAAACAATACCGCGATCTGCTGCGGCGCAATCCGGACATCCTGATGGCATATCTGATCGCCTATGAGAGCGATGCCAACCTTGCCTGTGCCGATCCCGCCGATGTCGATAGTAACTACCGGCAGATTCTGATCCTGCTCAACCGCTTCGGCACGGACCATTCTCCGGAATTCTTCCTGTCCTATGTGGCGAAACAGACCGTCTCCGATGAACGCATCGAAGCCTACCGCCTGCCTTTGCTGAACGACGGGCTGCGCAAGGTGATGGAAAGCTCGAAAAACGAACTGGAGCTCTACCGGGCCGTGAGCCAATGGTGCGTGGGCAGGCTGAAATTCCAGCCCACCTCGGGACGGGACCAGACGCCTTTGGACATCACCCAGAAAAGCATTCTGGGGCGTTGCGAGGAGATGCAGATCCTGTTCGTGGCCGCTGCCCGGACCGTGGGATTGCCTGCCCGCCCCGCCAGTTCTCCCTGGTGGGCGCATACGGACAACAACCATGCCTGGGCGGAAGTGTGGCTGGACGGTGCCTGGCACTATACCGGGGACATGGACGCGGCCTATTATCCCGATCAAACCTGGTTCAGCGGCTTGATCGACAAGACCGTGCTGATCCTGGCAGACGGTTCACTGCCCTCGGAGCAGGATGAGGTGCTGATCCATGGCAAATATGACTGTGTGATCAATTCCATCCGTAACTATGCCGGGGAGCGCACCCGCACCCTGAGGCTACAAACCCTTGATCCGGAGGGCAATCCACTGCCTGAGACCCAGGTGGGAGTGATGGTCTATAACTGGGGCTCGTTGAGGCCATTGGTCTTTGTCCAGACCGATGCCGAGGGCAAACTTACCCTCAGCGTGGGTCGCGGTGACTTCTACCTTTCCGCCTTCAAGGATGGCAACAAAGCCCTGCAACTGGTTCCCTCCACGGAGGATACCGAACTATATCTGGCGCTGGTATTGAAGGATGAGCCCCTGGCGGACCAAAATGCCTGGCTGGAATATCCCGCCAATCCCTATGAATGGAAACAGGCGCCGCCGGTGTGGAACGCTGGCGTGGAACGGGAAAAAGCCAATTGGAACGCGCAGGATCAGAACTTCAACGAACGCCAGGCCGCCTCTGCCGATACCCTGATCGGTGCCCTGGCCGCCGCCTCGCGGGGCAATTATACACAGCTGCTGCGTTTCCTCCGGCGCCATCCCACTCCTGAACCGGGCTTTTGTGAATTCCTGCTCAATGACGATCCCAAATACCTCTGGCAGGCGGATTCCGATCAACTGGAAGCCTTGTATGACTTCTACCGGCGCCATCAGGATACTGACCTGAGTACCGACGATCTGGCCGCCGTCCTGAGACCGGCAGTGCATTATGAGGAATTGCCCCAAACCTTCAAAAAACGCAGGGGTGTCCCCCAACTCTATCCCAAGGCTTTTTATAAAAAAGGGAAAACCAACCTGGAGCGCTTGAACAACGCCATGGCCTGGTTGAAAAAGAACTACCGCATCGAGCCCTCGCAAGCCCTGCAAGGCCTGCTTCCGCTGGACGTGGCAGTGCAGCGAAAACACCTGACTCCCTATCAATACCGCATTCTGGCGGTCAGCCTGGCCCGCGCCAATGGCATCCCGGCCCACTTCACCCGCCAACCGAACCTGATCTATGTGATGCTCGAACCGGGGCAGTGGGGTTATTATGACCTGGTCAAATGCGCGCCGGAAGCCGATGTGAAGGATGACCGGGCATTCATCACACTCCAGGTGCTGGCCTCGGACGAGATCGGCGCGCCGCTGTCCGGGATCCGCAGCTCCCTGCAGCTCACCCGCTATCAGGACGGCGCCTTTTACTGGATGGACAATTCCTTTGAAGACCAGGGCAGCGGCAGTTACCAGATCCGCGTGCCCAGGGGAGAGTACTATCTGAACCTGGGTTATCGCATCTCGGACAGCAAGACCGCCTTCCAGCTCAAACACCTTGATTTTTCAGAACTGGACAGCCTGAGGCTGGAACTCACCCTGGCGGAATATCCCCGCAACTGGGGCAGGGTTTCAGAAGAGATCGCAGCCCTGTTGGAGCAGGTGGACACCTCCGGCTATGATATTGTGCTGATCGGCAACCACGACCAGGAGAACAGCATCTGCCTGGCCGAAAAACTGCGCGGGCTGGGCAAAAGCTTCCTCTGGTTGGGTTATGAGCCAGCAGCCGCCAGCCTGGACAACTACCGCTTTTCAGCGACTTGGAGAGAAATGGTGGACAAGGATCAGCGCAACCGGGTGCGCACCATCACCCTGGTGCGCAAGGATGGGAGCTGGCAGAGCTATGAGGGAATGTGGGAGAGTTTTGTCATTAGTGATTAGTGACTAGTGATTAGTGATTAGTGCTGCGCATGGGCTGAAGGTGCGGACAATCGTCCTGGCCTTGGGATAACAGTATTTTCAAAACAGAGAAAGAGAGAGAAAGCCTTTGATGCAGGATATAACTTACCCATTCAGCGCAGCATTAACCACTCACCACTAACCACTCACCCAAAAGAAAGCCTTCCCACAGCGGGGAAGGCTTTCGATGTATGGGTATTGGAGTTTGTTTAATACATTCCGCCCATGCCGGGATTGGGCATCGGAGCGGGTGGTTCGGGTTCCTTGATATCGGTTACGATGCACTCGGTGGTGAGCAGCAGTCCGGCGATGGACGAAGCGTTTTGCACGGCGCTGCGGACCACCTTGGCAGGATCGATGATGCCGGCCTTGAAGAGGTCTTCAAACACTCCGGTGTAGGCATTGAAGCCCATGTGGATGTCGGTGTAGCCCTTCAGTTTCTCCACGATCACGGCACCTTCCTCGCCAGCATTGTCGGCGATATGGTAGGCGGGTCTTTCCAGGGCTTTCATCAGGATCTGGACAGCCACTTCCTCCTCGTGGGAGAGGCCTTTCATGTTCTTCAGGGCTTTGGCGGCCTGGATCAGGGTAACTCCGCCGCCGGGAACGATCCCTTCCTCTACTGCGGCACGGGTGGCGTGCAGGGCATCGTCCACGCGGGCCTTCTTTTCCTTCATTTCGGTTTCGGTGGCGGCGCCGATGCGGATCACGGCCACGCCGCTGGAAAGCTTGGCCAGGCGTTCCTGAAGCTTTTCCTTGTCATAATCGGAAGTGGTTTCCTCGATCTGGGCCTTGATCTGTTTGATGCGTCCGTCGATGTTCTCCTGGTTGCCGGCGCCTTCGCGGATGGTGGTGTTTTCCTTTTCCACGATCACTTTCTTGGCGCGCCCGAGGTCGGTCATGGTGGCGCTGTCCAGGCGGCGTCCCATTTCCTCGCTGATCAGGGTGGCGCCGGTGAGCACGGAGATATCCTCCAGCATGGCTTTGCGGCGGTCACCAAAGCCAGGGGCTTTGACGGCGACCACGTTCAGCACGCCGCGCAGCTTGTTCACCACCAGGGTGGCCAGGGCTTCGCCTTCGATGTCCTCGGCGATGATCAGGAGGGGTTTGCCGTGCTGGGAGATCTCCTGCAGAATGGGCAGCAGGTCTTTCATCACGCTGATCTTCTTGTCGTGCACCAGGATGAAGGGGTCTTCCAGTTCGGCCACCATCTTGTCCGGATTGGTCACAAAATAGGGGGAGATGTAGCCGCGGTCGAATTGCATGCCTTCCACCTTCTCCAGGCCGGTGTCGATGGATTTGGCTTCCTCGATGTTGATGATGCCTTCCTTGCCCACGCTTTCCATGGCATCGGCGATCAATTTGCCGATCTCCGGATCGTTGTTGGCGGAAATGGAAGCGATCTGGGCGATCTCCTCACTGCTTTTGATGGTCTTGGAAAACTCGTGGATCTTCTCCACCACAATCTTGCTGGCTTTTTCCAGACCGCGCTTCAGATACATGGGATTCACGCCCGCGGTCACGTGCTTCAATCCCTCTTCGATGATCGCCTGCGCAAGCAGCGTGGCGGTGGTGGTGCCATCGCCGGCAATGTCGTGGGTCTTTTCCGCCACTTCTTTGCACAGCTGGGCGCCCATGTTCTCAAATTCGCCTTCCAGCTCGATTTCCTTGGCTATGGTTACGCCATCATTGGTGATGGTGGGAGAGCCAAATTTTTTGTCCAACACCACATTCCTGCCCTTGGGTCCCAGGGTCACTTTCACAGCATCGGCAAGCTGATCAACGCCCTTCTTGAGCGCCGTCCGAGCTTCGTGTGCATAGAGCATTTGTTTTGCCATTTTTGTATTACCTCCATACTGAGTAAATTCGGTTTTATTAGCAGTCTATACAATTGAGTGCTAAAATTAGTATAAGCCGATTTCTGTCAAGCACAAATTATTTTTTCCGGATTTTTTTAATGGTTGACAGATCTCCTCCCCTGCGCTTTGCTGCTCCCCAAATAAAGCTGCAAGGACGATATGGACAGGCACATCGAAGAATATCTGGCGCATCTGCTGATTCAACTGGCCCAGGAAGGGATCGAGCTGCAGGAGCAGCGCGAGATCGCCTGGGGGATCCAGTTGAGGCTGCTGCGAGGCACCGAGAAAGCCGTGCTGAACCTCTATTATTCCGAGAAGAAGGGATTGAGCAAGGTGGTGGGGGCGGCGGCGGGAAGCGCCTTGAAGGCGAAGCTGGAACAACTGGTCAGCTCGGATGCGGTTCCCGAGGGGCAATTGCATCACTGGGAGAGCTGGATCGGCAGCGACGAATGCGGGAAAGGGGACTATTTCGGATCGCTGGTGGTTGCCGCCTTTGCCCTGGAGCGTTCCCGGGCTGGAGAATTGAAAAAGCTGGGAGTGAAGGACAGCAAGCTGCTGGGGGATTCTGAAATCATTGCCCTGGCCAAACAGCTTTATGAGCGGTTTCGGGGCCAGATCAACTGCATCGTGCTCAAGCCCCCTAAATACAACGACCTGATCGAATCCATGAAGCGGCAATACAAGAACCTGAACGACCTCCTGGCCTGGCAGCACGGCACCGCCATCCTGGAACTGCTGCACAAGCGATCCGGCATCCAGGGCATCCTGGTGGACCAATTCAGCCGCAGCCGCAAGGTGGAGCGCTTCCTGAAGGACAAGGGGACAGACATCACGATCGTGGAAGTATCTGGAGCGGAGGCCGATCCGGCGGTGGCGGCAGCCTCAGTTATCGCCCGTTACCAGTTTCTGCTGCACCGGCAGGACCTGAACAGATATTACAAGATGGATTTCCCCAAGGGCTCCGGCAAGGCGGTGCAGAAGGCGGGCCGGGAATTCATCGACCGCTATTCGCTCCAGCGGCTGCGCGAGGTGGCCAAGCTGCATTTCATCACCAGCCATGCCCTGCAGCAGAGGGAAATCTTCGTCTCTGACCAGGAAACTACACATCCTCCCCAAACCAAACACTAACTTCTGATCAAACCATGTCTGAGAGGGCCCCCGACCTCGCGGAATCCTGAACATCTGTTTATCCGGAGTTCATTCCTCGCGGCAAAGCCTATTTTGAAAAAGGGCTTGACGGGTTTCCAAAGCTGAAAGATACTGTAATCTATCATTTGTCATTGACAATGTGCCATAACTCAGGCTGCTCAGATAACATCTATTGAACTGAGAAACAACCAGTTGGATGTTGCGTCAATCTTTGGCACTCAGCAGCAATGATCCAAGGCAAAGTGGAGTTACGATGAAGAAAGAAAACGGAAAGCTCGATTGGATAAGGATCATAGTCTCTGCCTTTTTGGGGGGATTGTTGGTGGGAGCAGTATTCCTGGTGCGCGTCCTCTGGATATCTGCTGGAAATGTCAGCAGCATGGCCCTGCGGGTGGTCATTCTGGTGATCCTCTGGATCTTCTTTTCCTACTTGATCTACCGTGCCATTCCCCAGGGAGGCGACTCTCCTTAAATCGGAACCTTGTCTGCAAGCAATTCTTCCCTGCGATATCTTTCAGCAAGAGAGGCAGATGGGAAGAGACGGTAGAATCCCGAGGGGTTTCCACCCTGGGCTGAGTTGTTTCGCTCTTCCGGAGCCTTTCAACATCCCCAACGCAGCATTAACCATTAACCATTAACTACTAACCATTAACTTTCCGCTTCACCTCTCCCGTTAGCAATACGGAATCATTACGGAGTCATTACGGATTAACTCCGTAATGACTCCGTAATGATTCCGTATTGCTAACGGGAGGGAAGAGGATTCCAGGCATCCTGCCTGGAGGGTGTGAACACCAGGGGTGGCGAGCTCCTGTTCGCCACAGCGGCCGACAGGCCGCTTCGGCATTGACAAGCTCCGCAGGAGCGAAACAACCATAGCCCAGGGTGGAGCGCAGCGGAACCCTGGGCATATTGTATAGCCCGTCCCGGGCTTTTTCACACCCTCCCAACCTGGCGGTACAATCAAATGAATTCGTTCCAATGCATAAACTTCATATCCGGTTTCCCCTCGCAATGAACAGATGAATCCGGCGATCCCGGCCTGGTGCCAGAGGCTCTTAATACCCAGCCCCGCAGATAGATGCAGCCACCGCCGCAGAAATATCTTGACTGAATATCATACCATCATAAAAATGAAAATCAGATAACAGGTCATAGTATACGTATTATATATGTGTTCAGGAGGAAGAAATGAACAAGGCTTGTTTGATCATGCTGCTTTGCCTCGTCGGTGCCGGCGCCCTGGCCCTCACCGCGAGCTACGACAGCGCCTATTTCACCCTCGACCTCGTCGCCCCGGAGCTGGAGTTGATCGCTCCCAATGGCGGCGAA
The DNA here is from genome assembly GCA_964631665.1 of uncultured Candidatus Cloacimonadota bacterium. Classification (GTDB taxonomy): domain Bacteria; phylum Cloacimonadota; class Cloacimonadia; order Cloacimonadales; family Cloacimonadaceae; genus Syntrophosphaera. Next base: position 10,322 of record CAZVXK010000085.1, read on the forward strand.
GCCTGGTACATCGGCGATACCAACGATATTCTGTGGAGCGCATCCGACACCAACCTCGACCCCAATTCCGTTTATCTCTGGTACAGCCTCAATGGCGGTTTGGATTACCTCCCCATCGCAGAAGCCATTCCCAACAGCGGCTCCTGGCCCTGGGAGATCCCCTCCGTGCAAAGCTACCAAGCCCGGGTCCGGGTCCGGATCGGCGACAGCTTTGGCAATCTCAGCCAGAAGTCATCGCTGGGCACCTTCACCATCACCTACGTTCCGCCAGCTCCACCGGACAGCGTGACCATCAGCACCGTAAACAACCGGGATGCCATCATCACCTGGCTGCCCGTGACCCAGACCATCTACGGCACCCCGATCACCCCGGACGGCTATGTGGTGCTCTACAACGAAACCCCCTATGAGGACGACCAGTTTTACTATTTCCTGGCGGAGGTGGACGGCACCAGCTACACCCATCAGAACGTGGCGCATTGGCGGGACCAGATGTTTTACCGTGTGATCGCCTTCAAGGATTACGACGGACGACTCGAAGCCCTGCTGAAGGCCTTGGCAAAGGACAGAACGGAAAAACGCCTGTGGAGCGAGATCCTGGCTGACCTCTACCGCGAAGTAGGTGGACAATGAACGCCCGTAACACTGCCTTCAGGCGGTCGATTCGCTGGCTTCAGCCGGCAACTCCGCCCCTCGCAATCCCCCCCAACCGGCTAAAGCCAGCGAAACGGCCGGCTAAAGCCAGCGTTACCTTGCTGCTCCTGCTGCTCCTCTTCCTTCCCCTCTCCGCCGAAACCTTCCTTTTCCAAGGCTTCGAACAGGACGCCTCGGATACCTGGGCCTACACAGCCGATCCCCCCGGCAGCCGTCTCATCTATTGGGGCCGCCTCAACCAAACCCTCAACGGCGTCTCCGCCCACTCCGGCTCCTGGTATTGGGCGAGCTGGGACCTGGACAACACCGAAGGCACCCTCACCTTCGACAACGCCACCCTGCCCCTGGGCTACACCTACACCCTCAGTTTCCACTACTACACCTTGGATCTGAACCCCGCCACTGAGTTCTCACGCTACAGCCTTTCCTACGACGGCGGCGACACCTGGAGCCCGTGGACGAACCTGCTGCCCGACGCCCAGGCCTGGACTTTATGCCAGATCGAAATCCCCGCCTACCACGGGCAGGTGCGGCTCAAGGTCTCCGCCAGCCACGACGGCATCGGCAAATACGCCCATTGGGATGGCTTCACCCTCTCCCGGGAACCGGTGGCACCCACCCCGCCCATCGTTTACAATATCAGCGTGGCGCAGCGTGTGGACGGCAGCGGCCTGGTGGATATTTTCTACGACCTCTTCGATCCCAACGGTGAATCTT
>CAZVXK010000086.1:0-11615 GCA_964631665.1 uncultured Candidatus Cloacimonadota bacterium
TCCGTAATGACTCCGTAATGATTCCGTATTGCTAACGGGAGGGATGAGGGGGTGGCAGGAGGCGAAGAGTGGACAGAGGGCAATGTGAATCCTCTGTCAGCCAATGACATCCTGAGCAAATTTACCGGATTCCCTGGTTCAGACTGCTGGACTATAATCAATTTGGAGAAATCAGAATCTGCGGTCAGGGTATTTCAAATATAATTACCACTTCAAGCTCAGATTATTGGATCTAAAATCCGATCAGGCGGCGAAGCCTTCTGCCCAGACCGGCCTTCAGCTTGTTCAGTATAGCTGTTCTATACTCTGGATAGCTGATCTGATCTGCCATCAGTTGCATCTGCAGCCGGGCAAAGCTGTCTGAAAGGGGAAACACACGCAGGAACAGCTTTTCGGTGAGGCGGGGCAGGATGAGGTAGTTCAACTGGGCGGTGATGTGCAGGTCGTTCACAACTCTTTGATGATCAGCGCTGTAGGCACGAAATACGCTGGCGGGGGTGGAGAAATTCGCCACAATTGCCCGGGCGGCCTGATATCCGCTCTGCAGGGCAAAGGAAATACCCTCGCCGGTGGAGGGGTCCACCACACCGGCCGCGTCGCCGCAGAGCAGGATGTTTTCGCGGCCGGGATGGCGCCGGTAGGCACAAAACGGGATCAGGTGACCCTGGAATTTGATGGCAGGCACGTAGCCCAAACGTTGTTTGAGGAACTGGGCAAAGACGGTTTTCAGGGGTGGATTCCTGTCTGCCAGCGCACCCAGGCCGATGGTGAGCACCTCGCCTTTGGGAAAGATCCAGGCATAACCCCAACGCGCTATCCCGAAAAAGATCTGGGGCTGGGCTGCACGATAATCCGTATCCCGCAGCGGGACATCGATCTCCAGGGCAGCGGCTGCTCTACCCTGGGGCAGCGATATGCCATAAAGCGTGCGGGCAACGAGGCTGTTCGCCCCGTCGCAACCCAACAGGTAACGAAATCCCAGCCTGGTTCCATCCTCCAGCAGCAGTCTCTGCCGCACCACATTCACCTGTTTCACTCCATTCCCGGTGATCACCTCCGCTCCCGCCCTTTCCGCCTGCTTCAGCAAAAATTCGTCCAGCAACAGGCGATCGCTTTGATACAGAGGTGGCTGGCCGCTGAGGCTGTGCACCAGGGTATGGCGTATAAAGTAATCCGCACCCTGCGCTTCCTGCAGGATCACGGGCGACCAATCCTCTCCGAACGCCTGGTCATAAGCTTTGCAGGCGCGCTGGGTGAGCAGGCTGCCACAGAGCTTCGGCCGGGGGAAACTGCTTTTGTCGATGATGCAGGTCTTCAGCCCTGCCGCAGCCAGATTGAGCGCCGCGGCGGAACCAGCCGGACCCGCCCCCACGATGGCTACATCATATATTTCCTTCATATCTCTACTTCTCTATCTCCATTATTTCTGCGTCAGTTCTGCGGCTTCCGGGGCTCCTTCCTGAAGATCGGTGATGTTGTGTAAGATATCCTCTCAGAGTATTCTAATCTGTGATGGCACTTTTGAGGAAAGCACCGATTTCTGTCAAGGTTTATCGGGAAACTGGCACTCCCCCAGGCAGAAAAATCAGTTTTAGTAAAATAATCCTTGACAACTATAGCTCCACTGAATATCTTGACCTCAGATTAACCAGTATCGCTGTAGAGGTTACAGTGATCAAGTGGAGGTAACACATGACCGGAGAACGCTTGAAAGCCCTGCGCAAGAACCTTGGACTGTCTCAGGTGGAATTGGGGCAGGTGCTGAAGATCAATGCTTCGGCGATATCCCAGATGGAAAACAACATCATCCGACCCTCTTTGGATACCCTGTTTCTGCTCAGTAAACACTATGGGGTGAACCTGCATTGGCTGATCACGGGCAACGGCACCATGTATGGCGCGCTGCAGGGTGCGGAAAATGGGCAAACCACCCAGCGGCTGGAAAAGATCAAGTCCTTTCTGACCAGTGAACTAACCGAACTGCTGCGCTCCAAAGAGGAAATGCTGCAGTCCGAATCCTTCGATTTGGGCGTGAGTGGCGAGATCGCCGCCGGGCCACCGGTGGAGGCGGTGGATTCACAACTGGATGTGGTGAGCGTGCGGCGCAGCATGATCAATGGTGTAATTGACGATTACATTTGCCTGCGGGTGAACGGACACAGCATGGAACCGATGGTGCTGCACAACGATGTGGTGATCATCCGCAAGGGCCAGAACTGGGAAAAACTGGCCGGACTGATCTGCGCGGTGCGGCTGGATGGAGCGATCACCTTGAAACGCCTCAGCCTGGATCCCAAGCGCAAGCTGATCGTGCTGTTCTCCGTGAATGAAGAATACCAGCCCATCCTGATCAATCCCAGCGAGCATGAGGACATCACGCTGATCGGTTCGTTATATTACCTCTATCGCAAGCTGCAATGAGCATCGGGAGGAAACTGTGCTGACCACGATATTATTGATACTGAATGCCGCATTGGCCGTAATTATTCTGGTCATTGTGCTGGGTAGGAAAGACCAGGCCAGTGGCAGGCTGGAGGAACCGATCCGCAACATCGCCACTGCCCTGGATTCCTTCGAACGCTATCTGAGGGACGATCTGCAGCGACTGCGCAACGATTTGCTGAAGATCGGAACCGACATGCGTGGCGAAGTGAACACCACGCTCTCCCGCCTCCAGGAAAGCCTGGTGAATGAAAACAGAGGCAACCGCGAGGAAACCACCGCCGCCCTGACCAAGCTGAACCAGCAAATCAACACCGATGCTTCCAAAAACCGCGAGGAACTTGGCAAAACCCTGGACAACCTCTCAGAATCCCTTTCCCGCCGTTTGCAGGAGCTCACCACCACCCAGCAGACCCAGTTCGAGACGCTGCGCACCGCCATGGAACAGCGCCTGGAACAGATGCGCAACCAGAACGAGGCCAAGCTGGAGCAGATGCGCATCACGGTGGATGAGAAATTGCACGAAACACTGGAGAAGCGGCTGGGGGATTCATTCAAGCTGGTTAGCGAAAGGTTGGAACTGGTGCACAAGGGCTTGGGCGAGATGCAGAGCCTGGCCAGCGGCGTGGGCGATCTTAAAAAAGTGCTGGTGAATGTTAAGACCCGTGGCGTGATGGGTGAAATCCAGCTCGAGAACATCCTGGAGCAGATGCTCACCCCCAAGCAGTATGAGAAGAATTTCAAACCCCACAAACGCAGGGATGAGACAGTCGAATTCGCCATCCGACTGCCCGGGCGCAATGAAGACCAGGAGGCGGTCTATCTTCCCATCGACGCCAAATTTCCCATCGAGGATTACCATCGGCTGGTGGATGCCTTTGAACTCACCGATCTGGCCGGCGTGGAAACAGCCCGCAAGAACCTGTATGGCAGGATCCGTGGCTGCGCCAGGGATATCCGGGACAAATATCTCAATCCGCCGCTGACCACCGATTTCGCCCTGCTCTTTCTGCCCTTCGAAGGCCTCTATGCCGAAGTTCTGAGGGATCCAGACCTCTTTGAAACTATCCGCCGGCAGTTCCAGGTGATCATCGTGGGGCCCACCACCCTGGCTGCGCTGCTGAACAGTCTGCAAATGGGATTCCGCACCCTGGCTATCGAGAAACGCACCGGCGAGGTGTGGAAGATCCTCAGCGCCATCAAGAGCGAATTCGGCAAATTCGGCCTGGTGCTGCAAAAGACCCAAAAGAAGCTGCAGGAAGCCTCAAATGTGATCGAAACCGCCCACTCCCGCAGCCGCCAGATCCAGCGTAAACTGAACAAAGTGCAGGAGTTGCCGGCTGAAGAAAGCATCCAGGTTCTGGAACTGGAAGGCGATCTGGAGGAAATTCTGGAGGAGGAAGAGAAGCCGGAGGAGTGATTTTTCTCTTGACGTCCTGCTCTTGTCCTAAATATAGTGAATTTACTAAACTATTCCTGTTAGAGGAGGAACACGTATGTTTCTGACCGGAAAGCAAATGGGGGAGGTATTCCTCAAAGCCAAGCGCCAGCGCTTTGGCATCATCGCTTCCAATGTGGTGTTCGACACCCAGATCCGCGCCATCGTGCAAGGCTATGCCGCTGTCAATTCCGATGGCCTGATGCAGATGAGCAGCGGCGCCTGTAAATATGCCGCCGGCGAATCGCAGGATATCAAAGCCGGCGCCCGGCTGATCTCCACCATGGTGAAGACCTTTGCCGATCAATTCAAAAACTGTGGCATCGGGTTGCATATCGACCACGCCACGCCCAACTACTTCGATTTCATTGTTTACTGCGTGGAGAACAACCTGGTGACCTCGGTCATGATCGATGCCTCGCAGGAAGACCTGGCCGAGAATATCCGCATCACCAAAGAGGTGGTGGATGTTGCCCACAGGCATGGCATCATCGTGGAAGGCGAGATCGGCCATATCAAGGGCACCGAGGATGAGATCGTATCCGAGACCGAGCTCTACACCCGCCCCGAGGAAGCCCTGGAATTCGTTCAAAAGACCAATGTTGATCTCTTTGCCGCCTCCGTGGGCACCAACCATGGCGTCACCAAAGGTGAGAATGTGGTGCTGCGCCTCGATCTGATCAAGGAAATTGACGACCTGCTGATCAAACATGGAGTGGAGCGGGGACTGGTTCTGCATGGCGCTTCCGGGCTAACCGACCTGCAGCAGACCACCGCCATCGCCAACGGCGTGGTCAAGATCAACAAGGACACCCACTACCAGATGGACATGGCTGCCGCCATCCAAGCCTATTGGGAAAAGGAAAAGTATGCCATCGTCTGCCCGCCGGACACCGATCCTGCCAGCTATGTGCCCAACAAGGGCAAGTTCGATCCCCGCAAGTGGCTGGTCAAAGGCGAAGAGCGGATGAAACAGACCGTGATGGGTTTCTGCCAGGTGACCGGCAGTGCCGATAAGAGCATTTTAATATAGGTCTATGCTTCAAATCGCCAAGAATTGGGAAAGAGAGGCTGATCTGTGCCTGTTCCAGGGTGATTGTATTCAGTTTCTGCAAACAGTGCCAAGCTCAGAAATGCAACTGGTGGTTACTTCTCCACCCTATAACATTGGGAAGGAGTATGAAAGCAAACAACCCCTGAAGCATTACCTGGAATGGCAAAAAACGGTCATAATTGAATGTTACAGAATACTGAAAGACTCTGGCAGTATCTGCTGGCAAGTGGGAAATTATGTGGATAATGGTGAAATTCTGCCTCTCGATATAGCGCTTTATCCTATTTTTAATGATCTGGGATTGAAGCTGCGCAATCGTATCGTCTGGCATTTTGGTCATGGGCTTCACGCATCCAGGAGACTGTCTGGAAGATATGAAGTGATCTTGTGGTTCACCAAATCTGATGACTATACTTTCAATCTGGATAATATCCGAATCCCACAGAAATATCCTGGAAAGAAGCACTTCAAGGGTGAAAAAAAGGGAGAATTATCCTGTAATCCTTTAGGAAAAAATCCTTCCGATGTCTGGGAAATTCCCAATGTCAAATCCAATCATGTTGAAAAAACGATACATCCCGCACAGTTTCCGGTGGAATTGATCGAGCGTCTTGTTCTGGCCATGACAGATGAAGGGGATTGGACTTTTGATCCCTTTATGGGTGTGGGAACCACGCAGATAGCTTCTATCATCCACAATCGGAGATCTGCCGGTTCAGAAATGAACCAGGAATACTACCAAGTGGCTCTTAAGAGGATTCAGCAGGCCCAAACTGGAAAGCTCAAGATCAGGCCAATGGAAAGACCTGTTTATGATCCTGATCATCCACAATCCATACCACCTCAAACCATCAATTTGAATCCTCCGCTTGAACATCAGTTGGAGCTTGATTTCACAGATTTGGAGAAGAAACATGAACATAGTGTATGAATACTCGCATCTGGGTGGAATAGAAATCATGAAGGTCAGATATCCCGGTATCTGGGCAAGCGTTTACTCTGTTATTTCCAGAATCAAACCCGTTCGAACCAAGATCAGCCGGGAGAAGACTATGCCTGGCAGAGCTTTGGTTTCACCAACCGACATGAACAAGCAATTCAGAGCTCACTTTGACAGATTAGGTTTCAAGGAGTTGAAAGATCAGTATAGCATTCAGTTAAGCTCAGACCAACCCATCATCAAAGGATGCTTCAAACAGATTGATTATGCCAAAGACAAAGTGCTGATCGAAGTACAATTCGGTAAGTATGCCTTTATGTTTTATGACATGGCGAAGTTCCAGTACTTCTTCAACGAGAGTAAAGCAGATGTGGGGATCGAGATCGTTCCTTGTCATAATCTGTACAAATCAATGTCTTCGGGGGTATCCTATGGGGAACAGCTGATCAATGATATTGAACGGCTCAAACGCCATTTTCCGGCTGTTCCGGTGGCAGTTTTACTAATCGATGAATAGACTTAATAAGGAGAACTTATGATCAATGTAGCAATCAACGGATTTGGACGGATCGGCCGTCTCGTGCTGCGTGCCATCCTCAAACACCATCCCGAGATCAATGTGGTGGCGATCAACGATATCACGGACAACAAGACCCTGGCGCACCTGTTCAGATATGACAGCATCCACAAGATCTTTGAGGGTGAGGTGAGTTATGACGAAGAAAGTATCGTGGTAAGTGGCAAGGCGATCCGCGTGTTTGCCGAAAAAGACCCCGAAGCCCTGCCCTGGAAGGAACTGGGGGTGGAATATGTGATCGAATCCACCGGCATTTTCACTACCAAAGACAAGGCTTCCAAACACCTGAAAGCCGGCGCACGGAAGGTCATCCTCACCGCCCCGGCCAAGGACGAGGTGGATGCCATCATTGTGATGGGTGTGAATCATCAATCCCTGAAACCGGAACATGTGATCGTTTCCAATGCCTCCTGCACCACGAACTGCCTTGCCCCCGTCGCCAAGGTGCTGCAGGACAGATTCGGCATCGTCAATGGCCTGATGACCACCATCCATTCCTACACCAATGACCAGCGCATTCTGGATCTCCCCCACAGCGACCTGCGCCGTGCCCGTGCCGCCGCCATGAGCATGATTCCCACCTCCACCGGTGCCGCCAAAGCCATCGGACTGGTGATCCCGGAGCTGAAAGGCAAGCTGGATGGCAGCGCCATTCGTGTACCCACGCCGGACGGTTCGCTGGTGGATCTCACCCTCAATCTGGAACGGGAAGCCAGCAAAGATGAAATCAATGCCGCCATGAAGGAAGCTGCCGAAACCTATCTGAAAGGCTATCTGATGTATACCGAAGAGCCCATTGTATCCATCGATGTGGTGGGAAACCATTATTCCTCGGTATTTGATGCCCTCTGCACACAGGTGAAGGGCAAGCTGGTAAAGGTTTTCAGCTGGTATGACAACGAGTGGGGCTATTCCTGCCGCGTGGTTGACCTGCTGGCCTACATGAGCACTCTCTGATCCAAGTAATGGGCGGAGCCACCGTTCCGCCCTCTTTCTTATGGTAAAGTATTTCTACTTATCCGAAGGGCGAACTCGCGGCCCGGTTGCTCCCTCCCGCATCCTGGACCTGATCCTGAGTGATGAACTGACCATGGATTCCACCGTGATGGACAGCAGGAATCCGGTCTGGAAGAAGATCAACGAGATTCCCGAACTGGTACGCTATCTGCAGCAATCGGACATGAAGCTGCCGATGTCCGATATCGATCTGCAAAAACTGGAGCAGGATGACAGCACCGCCCCACTCTTCTTCCACATTCCGGAGCACCGGCTGATCATTGGCGCCATCATCAGTTGCGGTGTCTATTTCACCTACTGGCTGTTCAAGAACTGGCATTTCCTGCGTTATGTGCGTCGGGACAACAGCTTCGGGATGTCTTTCTGGCGGGATATGATCAATCCCTTCCGGGTGGTGGCGATCTTCCGGAAGATCACCACCGACAAAGAACTGAACCGAGCCATTCCCTACCGAAGCAACTTTGGCCTGCACAATTCAGGATGGTTGCTAACCCTGCTGCTGGGCTACTTTGAGTTCGTCTTCATCCTTCCGATGCAGAAGTATATCAATGCCTGCAATGCCAAGCTCGGGAGACGCTATACCGAGATCAGTTTCGGCCACTGGCTGGCACTGGGATCAGGGATTGTGATCTGGCTCTTTGTCCTGTTTAATCTTGTCTTCTGAAGTTTGAGTCCCCATCCCGTCCTGCCGGTGCGCATGCCAGTCCAGCAGATGTGAGCGCCGGGCGATCCGGATCATCCACAGGATGAAGAACAGCAGCAGAAACGCCACCAAGGCGATCAGCACGATCGCCAGCCAGGGATAGCCCTTCTCCATCTGCACCGTCATCACCTCATAGCGGTTCCACATCTTCTGGGTGTCATAGCTCCAGCTGACCGTGCGGTGTTTCTTGTCCACATTTTCCGGGTCTGCATTGGCAGCGATGATCTTCCAAGGCAGATGCACCTTGTAGTTCCAAACGGGATGGTCGGTTTGCTGCAGGCTGAACCACTGTTCCAGTTCATCCACTTCTTCCTGGCTGCCCAAAGCGATGCGGCGTTTGAACACCAGGTTGCCATCGGGTTCGCGGTTGATGGTGATCTTGCCCCAGAAATCCGCCGCTCCGATGCGGTCGTTCACATTGTTGAAAGATTCGATGTCCTTGAATTTGAAAGTGACGTTATAGACCACATCAGGACCCACTTTGGTCACTTTGGAATCGATCAGATGGATCCCCGGCAGCTCGGATTTGCGCATGATCTCCTGGGTGTTCGCAAAGTTCGAACGGTGCACCAGGCGCAGCTTCGCCTTTCCGGAGCCATCGGCATTCAGCCAAAGCTCCTCCTCATACTCCACGCAACCTGCCAACAGCAGCAGCGTGAGCGCTAACATCACCATGCGTTTCATCTCTGAAGACACCTCTTCAAATCACCAATTTAAACCAGTTAAACAATCAGCCTTTTTTTGGCAAGCAAAATATTTCCCCTTCCCGGCAGCAAATTTCTGTTGACAAATCTCTGCCGCTTTTTCAGAGTTGTTTCAAAAGAAAAATACAGGAGGAATCAATGACTGCTTTACGTCAGATATACCACTGTCCTCTTTGCGGGAACGTGGTGGAGGTGCTTTATACGGGTGCAGGTGAATTGGTCTGCTGTGGCGAACCGATGAATCTGTTGAAGGAAAACTCCGTGGACGCCGCCCGTGAAAAACATGTGCCCGAGATCACCGATCTGGGAGACAAGATCAAGGTCGTGGTCGGTGCCGTGCCCCATCCCATGGAAGAGAAACACTATATTGCGCTGATCGAGGTCATCACCGAAAAACAGGTCTGGCGCCATGAATTGAAACCGGGTGAAGCCCCAGAAGCCATCTTCCCCATCAAACTTGCCAATGTTCAGTATGTCCGTGAATACTGCAATCTGCATGGATTGTGGAAAAACGCCTGATACCGATCGAGAGGAACCGAGATATGTCATTCAAAGAAACCCGCACCTGTGAGAACCTGTTGAAATCCTTCGCCGGCGAAAGCCAGGCTCGCATGCGTTACAACTATGCCGCCAAAACCGCCAAAAAAGAAGGTTATGAACAGATCTGCAACATCTTCAATGAAACCGCGGAAAATGAAAAGGAACATGCCAAGCTGTTTTTCAAGCATCTGCTCAATCAGGGCATGGAAGGTATGCCGATCAACATCATGGCTACCTATCCCGTTGCCTGGTCGTCAGATAAAACCCTGATGAACCTGGATTATGCCGCCAAGGGTGAGCATGAGGAATGGACCGAGCTCTATCCCATTTTTGCCGAGATCGCCGAGGAAGAAGGATTTAAGGACATCGCTCTCACCTGGCGCATGGTGGCCAAGGTGGAAAAGGAGCACGAAAAGCGTTTCCGCAAGCTCTATGATAATATCAAAGACCTGAAAGTGTTCAAGAAGGATGGCACCTTCTTCTGGAAATGCCTCAATTGCGGCTATATCCACGAAGGTGCGGAAGCCCCTAAAACCTGCCCCTGCTGTCTGCATCCGCAATCCTATTTTGAACTGCACTGCGAAACCTATTAAGGGAGGATAACATGCAAAAATACCAATGCATTGCCTGTGGTTGGATCTACGATCCCGCCGAGAACGACAACGTCCCTTTCGATGATCTGCCCGAAGATTGGGTCTGTCCGGAATGCGGCGTTGGCAAGGACATGTTCGAACCGCTGGACTGATCAGTTTACCTGCCGGAAAGCCCGCCTCTGCGGGCTTTCCAACTCTTATACCAAAAACCATATTGAGGAATCATGACCATACAAGAATTCAATGAGATCCTGGATTTTGCCGTCGCCCGCGAGCAGGAGGCCGTGAAATTCTATCACGACCTGCAGCAGGAAGTCAAATTCAAAGATCAGATCAACATGCTGAAAGACCTCGAAGCCATGGAAATGGGGCACATCGTGGTGATCGAGAACATCCGCAAGACCGGTGTTTCCGAAGCCGACATCCCCAAAGTGCCCAATCTCAAGATCAGCGAATACATCACCGCCGATGTGGACAGCCTGGACCTCACCTACCAGAATGTGCTGATCAAGGCAATGAAGCGCGAGGAAGCCTCTTTCAAACTCTATTCCGAAATGAGCGTCAAATTTGGCGATAGCGACATCTCCACCCTCTTCCGCAAACTCGCCGCTGACGAAGCCAAACACAAACTCCTCTTCGAAAGACTATACGACGACTGGATCAGCACCGGTAATTGAAACTCGCCCTCGACACCACCCAAACCTCCGGCTCCCTGGCGCTGTGGAAGGCTGGAAGCGTGGTTTATTCCGCTTGGTTCAACATCAGCATCACCCACAGCGAAACCCTGATGCCCCAGATCGATCACGCCCTCGCTTTCTGTGGCTGCAAGCCTTCTGATCTAAAGACCCTCCTGCTGGCCATCGGGCCTGGCTCCTTCACCGGGCTCCGGATCGGTCTGGCCACTGCCAAAGGCATTGCCTTCGGGCTCAAGATCCCCCTGCTTGCCTTCAACTCTCTGCAAATGCTGGCTTGGTACCGCTACAATTGCGGCCGTAAGATTTTGGCTGTGATCGATGCCAAAATGAAGGAAGTGTATGCCGCTCTTTATGATGAGAACCTGGGTGAGTTGAATCCGCCCCAGGTTTGCTTCCCGGAGCAGATCTGCCTCTGGAATTTGGAAAACGCCTTTCTGCTGGGCAGCGGGGCTCCGCTGGTGGAGCCCTTGCTCCGGGAACGGGGAATTGGCTTCACTCCAGTTCCGCATCAGGTCTTCACCGCTTCCGCGCTGTTTGGGCTGGCTGAGCTGTTTCCCCAAACCGAAACCTACGATTTCGAACAGTTGGCGAAGCTGGAACCGCTTTATCTGAGGGATTCCACGGCGCAGGTGGGGAGGAGATGAGCAGTGATTAGTGATTAGTGAATAGTGATTAGTGCTACGCAGGGGCTGGAACTGGGAATTGGGTTTATTAAATTGAGTGGGGCATGGCATCCGGTATCATTCATGTGCTATTTTCCATTTGTTATATGAAAAGCAAAGCTGGTTTGGAGTTCAGGCGGCCTTCGTAACCTACACGTGGACATCAGATTATAAGGCCGCCTGGACTTCAAACCGTATGCATTCAGAAACGTAAACGAAATTCATTTTCAGCGAAGTTTCTATCATTGTT
>CAZVXK010000087.1:0-11428 GCA_964631665.1 uncultured Candidatus Cloacimonadota bacterium
ATCCCCTGCAGCGGGGTGCGCTGATCCAGAAATTGTTGCAAGAGGGGGATCACCTGATAGAAGAGGATTTCGTCTTCCCCAGGGGCAGTTGTGATCTGAAGCCCGAAGGGCAGCCCCAGACGGTTCACTCCGGCGGGCAGCGTGCAGGATGGCATACCGCCAAAGGTCCAGGGGAGGCTCATCAGGGGGGATCCGGTTACGGAAAGCCCCTTCAGAGGGTAACTTACGGTGGCAGGACTGAGCCAGGCTGCAATACCTTCACGCTTCATGAACTGGGTGATCCAGTTACGGAAGATGTTCATCTCTGCCAGGGCTTCCTGATAATCACTTCTCTGAACCATCATGCCCTGCCGGTAGAGGTTCTCGGATTCAGCGGAATAGAACTGGCGGTATTTGGTGTAGAGGCTCTGGTGGTTGCGGGCAAATTCATAGGCGATGATCTTCTGGTGTTGGGAGTTGATCACCTTGATGTCCGAAAGCACGCTGGTGCTGATGATCTTCACTCCCCAGCCGGTGAGTTTGTTGATCAGGGTCTCAAACGATGCACTGATATCGGGTTCGGCCTGGGCCAGAAATTCATTGTCCGGTTGGGCGAAGAGCAGCTCCCCGCTACCGCTGAGGCCCTTGATCCAATCCGGACACAAGGCTTCCATGGCGATCCGGATGTCCTCCTGATAGTTGGCAAAAAGTCCCACGGTGTCAACGCTCTGGGCAAAGGGGAACACTCCGGCGCAGGAAAGCCTTTCAGAGCTGGGTTTGAAACCCACGATGCCGCAAAAGGCAGCGGGACGGATCACGGAGGCTATGGTTTGGGTGCCCAGGGCAAGGGGACAAAATCCGGCCGCCACGGCAGCGGCTGATCCGGAAGATGAACCACCGGGTGTGAAGCCTGGATAGCGGGGATTTTGGGTGGGACCAGGATTGAAATAGGCGAATTCGGTGCTGACGGTTTTGCCCAGAACCAGGGCTCCCGCCTTCTTGAGGGCAGTGACCAGCTCGGACTGGGGACCGCTGAATTCTTCAGGTGGGATGCGGGAACCGGCCTGGGTGGGAAGGCTGTCCACCCGGAAAAGGTCTTTCACCCCAATCAGGATACCATAAAGCGGGGCGCTCTTCTTGTCGATCTGACGGGATGCTTCCCTTAGCAGCCTTTGCCGGCGTCCGGGTTCGGGCAAAAAGGACTGGATAGCGCCATCTTTGCGTTCGATCTGGTCGCAGGTGGCAGTAATGTGGTCCTCCAGCCTCACTGCCCCACAGCGCAAGGCGTTCAGGGTTTCGGATACGGATGCGGTTTTCATCTCAGCAGATCCCCTTGTCATAAAGTTCTTGAATCTCGCTATCAGTAAGGCCCAGCAGCTGTGAGAACACCTCCCGGTTGTGTTCACCGATCTCCGGAACCTTGTCCCGGGTTGGTTCCTCCGGCAAATTGCCCATCTTGATTGGGTTGCCGGCGATCTGCACAGTTCCGGCGATGCTGTCCTCCACTTGCACGATCATGTTGCGGGCCAGTACTTGTGGATCCTGCATCAGATGTTGGACATCGTTGATCGGGGCGGAGGGTATCTGGCTGGCTTCCAAGAGATTCAGCCAATGGGTGGCGGTCTTTTGGCTGAACAGGGTGTCCAGGATGCGGTTCAGCTCCTCCAGATGCTGGCAGCGGAGCTTGTTGGTGGCAAAGCGCGGGTCATCGGTAAGATGAGCTAAACCGACCGCCTGGCAGAAGCTTTGCCAGAGAGAATCATTGCCAATGGCAATCACGAAGTATCCGTCGCTGGCTTTATAGGCCTGGAAGGGAGCGATGGTGGGATGGCGGTTGCCGATCGGTTCTGGGTTCCGGCCTTCGGCCTGATAACGCACCAAGGCGTTTTCCAGGATCGCCACCTGGCTGTCCAGCATGGCGACATCAATCTTCTGCCCCAGCCCGGTTTTTTCACGTTGATAGAGGGCTGCGTTGATCCCAATGGCAGTGAACAGCGAGGCCGTGATATCGCCAGTGGACATGCCCACCCGGGTGGGAGGGCTGCCAGGCCAGCCGGTGATACTCATGATGCCGCCCATCGCCTGGGCCAGGATGTCATAGGCCGGCTTGGAGCTATAGGGACCGCTGTGTCCGAAACCGGAGGACGCAGCATAGATCAGCCGGGGATTCACCTCCTTCAGGACATCATAACCCAGGCCCAGCTTCTCCATGGTGCCGGGACGGAAGTTTTCCACCAGGATGTCGCACTTGGTGGCCAGACGCTTCAGGAGCTCTTTCGCCTCGGGTTGTTTGAGGTTCAGGGACACACTCTTCTTGGCACGGTTGATGCTGAGGAAATAGAGGCTGCGGGTTCCGATGAAGGGCCCGAAGGCACGGGAATCATCTCCGCTGCCGGGTATCTCCACCTTGATGATTTCGGCTCCCAGGTCGGACAGGATCATGGTGCAAAAGGGTCCCGCCAACACCCGGGTGAGATCGAGCACACGGATGTCTTCCAAGGGCTTAGGCATCTTGTTTTCCTTTTTGCAGAAGGGTGAGGATCACCTTCTCGGCCGTGATCGGCATGCTGCGAATCCTGATCCCCAGGGCATCCTCCACCGCATTGGCGATCATCGGTGCCGCCGGCAGCATGGTATGCTCGCCAATGCCGCGCGCACCAAAGGGGCCATCCGGCTGGGGAACCTCCACGATGATGGGAATGATCTCCTCCGGCACCTCCAGGGAAGTGGGTATCTTGTAATCCGTGAAATTGGCATTGAGCAGCCTTCCTTTTTCATCATAGCGCATATCCTCATAGAGGATGGTGGCCAGACCCTGCAGCAATCCACCGGTGATCTGCCCCTTCACCAGATCAGGATTGATGGCCTTCCCTGCATCAATGGCTTCGGCTGCCTTGAGCACTTTCATTTTGCCGGTATCACGGTCAATTTCCAGGATCAGCGCCCCTGCACCAACTGTGTAGTGGACGTTGGGATGCCCGCCCTGGCTGGTTTCGGGATCGCCGGTGGCGGAGGAGAATTCCGGCATGAACATACCCCTGCCATTGATGGGGCCTCCGCGGTAGCTGCCATCCTCGGTGGGGATGCCGTCCACCACGAAGCTCTTCAGGGGCAGGTTGAAGCTGGGCTGGGTGTGGCATTTCACCGCTTCATCTTCCAGATAGAGGCTGTCCCGGGAAAGATGATGCACCCGTTCCACCAAGTCCAGAATCTGCTCCCGGGCATCAATGGCGGCACGCTTGACAGCGTTTCCGCTGCCCCAGGTGATGTGGGAGGCCACGGTCTGCCATTCATAGGGATTGCGGTCGGTATCAGGAGTTTCCACTCTGATCTTGGCTGGATTCACACCCAGAATTTCGGCTGCGATCTGTGCCATCACGGTCTGATAGCCCTGCCCGATATCCATGCCGGAGATGATCAGATTGATGCTGGCATCTTCGTTGAACTTTAAAAAAGCGGAGGAGGAGGCATTGGGTGGCATGGCGGGTGCTTTCCAAAAGATGGCGAAGCCCTTGCCGATGGCTTTGCGGGGATCAGTATTCTGGTAATCCTTATGCCAGTCGATCGCTTCCACCACCTTGTCGATCGCCTCGATTAACCCGTTGGGGTTCATGGCAGCGCCATAGGCGGTCTTGTCTCCTTCCAATATGGCATTCTTACGCCGGAACTCGATCTCGTCCATGCCGATCTGTTTGGCGATGGTGGTCATGTGGGATTCCAGGCCGAACAGCATCTCGGAATATCCGAACCCACGGTAGGCGCCCCCGGGCGGTAGGTTGGTATAGATGCAGATGGAATCTATAGATAGGTTTGGGATCCGATAGGGCCCGATTGCGGAAAGGCCGACGGCATTGACCACATTGGCGCCATATTCCACATAGGCGCCGGCATCCCAGTAGATTTTATGATCGAGGGCGGTGATGGTGCCATCCTTCTTCACGCCAAGTTTGATCTTCGCCACCACACCCAGGCGCTGGTAGGTATTCACAAATTCCTGTTCCCGTGTCCAGCGTAGTTTCACGGCATAACCGCGCAGTTTTGTGGCCAGCGCGGCGGGGATGATCTCCATGGTTACGCCTGCCTTGCCGCCAAAACCTCCGCCTACATGGGGTGCGATCACCCGGATGTCTTTGTGGGTCAGCCCCATTGGCGCAAGAGCTTCGGCAAACAGATGCCGCTGCGTGTGCGGCGACTGGGAAGAGCTCCACACTGTCAGTCTGCCGGAGTGGTCGAATTTCCCGATCGCCACATGGGTCTCGATGGCGCAGTGGGCATAGCGGGGAACCTCATAGTTCTCTTCCAGGATATGGTCGGCCTCGGCAAAGCCCTGTTCGAGATCGCCCCGGCGGGTCTTGCGCCAGTGGGCGATATTGGTGCCGGGTTTGGGAAAGAACCACGGCACATGGGGATAATCCCCCAGTTCCGGATGCACCAGGGTGCATTCGTCGCAGACGGCGGTCATTTGATCCAGCACGGCCGGCAGTTCCTCATATTCCACTTTCACCAGTGCTGCGGCTTCCTTGGCGATCTGCTGGCTGCGGGCGACCACGGCGGCAACCTGTTCCCCCACAAAGCGAACCTTGTCCTGGGCAAAGATATAGCGGTCTTTCATATAGAGCCCGAATTTGAAGGGGAAGTCCCTGCCGGTGAAGACCTTCACCACGCCCTCCACCTGTTCCGCCGCAGCAGTGTCTATGGACAGGATCCTGGCATGGGGCAAAGGACTGGAAACTATCTCTGCATAGAGCAGATTGGGGCCGAAATCGATGTCATCGGTATAGATAGCGGCGCCGGAGACCTTTTCCCTGCCGTCAATGCGGGTGATGGGTTTGCCTACATAGCGGAAGTCTTTCATTTCCCCTCCTTTGTGGTGTGCGCCAGGATGGCTTCGATGATGGGAGTGTAACCTGTGCAGCGGCAGAGGTTTCCGGACAGTGCCTCCTGAATCTCCTCCCGGGAGGGATGGGGATTGTGCTCCAGCAATTCCGTGGCGGTGATGATCACGCCCGGGGTGCAGAATCCGCATTGGAAAGAATTCAGCTCGATGAAGGCTTCCTGAAGATCGGTGAGCTTGTCGCCGGAGATGCCTTCCAGCGTGGTGATCTGCTGCCCTTCGCACTCGATGGCAAAGACCAGGCAGGAACGCACGCTTTTGCCATCGATGAGCACAGCGCAGGCACCGCAATCCCCCCGGTCGCAACCACACTTGGGTGTTTTCAATCCCAGTTTGTCCCGCAGGACGTCCAGCAGCGTTTCCCGGGGTTCAACTTCCACGCTACGAAGCTCTTTATTCACATACAGAGTTAGCTTGGCCATGTCAACCTCCCAAAACCGTTGCGGCATGTATCGGTTTGCCGTCATAGCGTTCCAGAACCGCCTGGATTCCCCTCTGGAGCATCACTTCACAGATATGGAGGCGATATTCCCGGCTGGAACGGATGTCGGTGATGGGGGAGACCTCCTCTGCCACCAGAGCCCTGGCTTGAGAGAGCAATTCTGCATCAATGGTCTTTCCCTTTATAAGCTGTTCGATCCTGCGAGCCCGGGTGGGTATGGGCCCGACGGCACAGAAGGCCAGACGGTATTCCCGCTGCTGGGTATAGAGGATGCCAAGCCCTGCCTGGGCAAGGTCCTCCCCCCGGTAGCGACCCAGTTTCAGATAGATGCCACTAAAGCGGACAGCCGGTTTGGGAAAGGAAACCCCCAGCACCAGTTCATCGGCTTGGCGTGCGGTTTGGCGGGGTGCGCGGAACCAGTCATGGATACAGATGTCCCTGCTGCCGGAAGCTGAAACCGTGTGCACCACGGCATCATGGCAGAGCAAAGCCGGTGCCGCATCCAGGGAGGGCACTGCGGAGCAGATATTCCCCACCAGAGTGGCCCGGTTGCGGATGCCCACCGAAGCCACGCTATGGGCGCAATCCCAGAGCAGAGCATAATCCATCCGGACAGCAGGATGCGCCACCAGTTCGCTGAAAGTGGTCTGCGCTCCAATGTAAACTCCCTGTTCAGAAACATCCAAGCCTTTCAGACCGGCACAGCGCTTGATGTCGATCACCGCTTCAGGGTGCTCGATCCCTTCCTTGATATATACCGCCAGATCGGTACCTCCGGCCAGGATCCGCGCTTTGTCCTGATATCGCTCAAGCAGGGAAAGCACCTCGGAAAGCTGCCGGGGCTGATAATACTCAAAACCGCCGGACATCAGGGCTCCAGCGCCACGATACGGCACATCGAGGATTCCAGCTCGATCCCGCGCAGGGGGAAGAGCCCGATCCACACACGTCTGTTGCTCAGCTGGCCGATCTCGCCACCCAGGTTTTCGGCGTGCACCAGTTTGCGGGGGAAGAGCTTCAGATGCATCACCTGGTAATAATCCTCGCTGGGGAACAGCTCGTCCCAGCTCATCCCATACTTCGCCTTCAGCTTGGTTTCCGCCTCTGCAAACAGCTTGGGATGCCAGTTGCGGATGATGGTGTTCATGGGATGATCCGCCGAGCCGCAATCCACTCCGATCCACTTGAATTTCATGTCCAGCGCCCATTGGTGGAAGGCGGGATCTGGCCCGGGATGTTTCACGAAATAGCGAAGTTCGTCGCTTTCCGGCTGGTCCCAGCCATAGCGGTGATATCCGGTATTGATGACCAGGATGTCCCCGCTGTGGATCTCGGCTTTCTGCATCAGCAATTCGGGCGAATAGAGATCATAGTCACCCACGCTGTCCGAAATGTCCACCACCACGCCGGGCCCCACCCATTCCTGGATCGGGACATCCCCGATCGTCCTGCCGCTGGCGTGAAAGTGGATCTCGCCATCGATATGGGTTCCCACATGGTTGCTGGTCTGGATGATCTGCCCGTTGGCGCCCTGGCCCATGTGGGCACCGGCGAGCCTTTTGAAATATTGTATCCCCAAGGGCATATAGGAAGGCCAGGGCGGGGTGTGGATGCTCAGGCGCTGCGTGAGGTCATAGAGCCTTGCCTTTCCCATCAGTTCAATAAATTCCTGTGTGTTCATAATCTTACTCCTGAAGTGTTCTTGCCAATGCTTCGTAGGCTTGGATGAAAGGTTCCAGGGGCGCGGAAACCACTCCCGCCCCCACTTGTCCGATCCCGGGCTCCTTGTGGGCCACTCCGGTGTCGATGAAGGGAGTGAGCCCCAGCCGGATCACCTTCACCACATCGATTCCGGTGGGCGTGCCGCGGAAATCGAGGATCGGGATCTGGTAGTTATTATTCTCGAAAAAGCTGATCTCATACATCTGCTGCGTATAGGAAAGGGCATCGGCAGCCCTGCCACCCACGAATTGCACGATCGCCGGAGCAGCGGCAATGGCGAAGCCGCCCCAGCCGGCGGTTTCGGTGATGGCGCTGTCTCCGATGTCCGGATTGGCATCCTCCTTGGAAAAGCCCGGGAAATAGAGCGCATCTGGCACCAGGGCCGGTCCGCTGAACCATTGGTCTCCGGTTCCCGCCAGACGGATGCCAAAATCCGTTCCGTTGCGAGCCATGGCGGTGAGAATGCTACTGCAGGGCACTCCGGAGGCTGGGTCGAGGACGCATTTCGCTGCCGGCATGGAAAGATTGAGGAAAAAGTGGTCGTTGCCGTTGATAAAATCCAGCGCCTGGGCAGCAGCTTCCGCGGAGGAGGCGGTGCGCAGCAGCGCCGGTGCCAGTTGCCGGATCAAAAGTGAGGTTCCCGCCCGGTTGCGGTTGTGCACCTCATCCCCCATGTGCAGCGCCTGGGCGATGATGCCTTTCAGGTCGATTTTACCCAGTAAGCGGATGGCTTTGTCCAGGGTGGGGTAGAGCACTTCTTCCATCCATTTGAGGCGGGCGATTACCTCCGGGCTGAAGGCCCCATAGCGCAAAACCTTGCCCAGACCCTCATTCTGAGTGCAATAGGCCTGGTTGCCCGAGGCGGCGTTGCGAACGATAAAGACCGGCATGGAAGGGGAGATGACGCCTGCCATCGGTCCCACGGCGCTGTGCTCGTGGCAGGAAGCGAATTCGATCTGCCCGGAGGCTGCCATAGCCTCCGCTTCCTGCGGTGTCCGGGCTTTACCTTCATAGAGCAGGGCTCCGATGACGGCGCCACGCAGTGGTCCGCACATCCTGTCCCAGTTCACCGGCGGTCCTGCATGCAAGAGCATGTCCTCATGCAGGCCCGGGATCACGGTGCGGGCGGGTTCCAGCCCCAGCAGCTCTGGTTGCCCGGCGGCGATGATCTCCTGCACTTTAGTGTTGGCAGCTTCGATCCTGTCCGCGTTTTTCCGGATGATATCAATTGCGGAGGCAGAAACCGCCGCCGGGGGATTCCACTGAACCCCCTGCACCTCCACACCCTGAGCCTTGAGATCATCCTCAAAGCGTTGCAGCCCAAGATTGATCACCTTCAGTGGCTTGAATTCCTTCATCTTACTATTCCTCCAGGTTTTGGACAATGCTGCAGGCCAGGCTGGCGGCTTCGCTATTGCTTTCGCACACCACCGCGCCGGCGGATTCCAGCGCTGCGATCACTTGCGCCTTGTTTTGCGGATCGCCGTCGGTGCCGATCACCGCGCCGATCAGCACGATATCGGTTTGCTCCCCGATCCGGGACAGGAGGGGGGCAAGTTTTTCCTGAGGAGCGGGATGGGAGCCATGGCCCAGCACCACATCGAACAGCAGCACTGCCACCCCAGCCTGGGACGCCTGCTCCTGCAACAGCTTCAAGCGCAGCGAATAGTCGATCATGGGATGCGGTCGGCCCACCGTGAATTCATCGGCGCCCAAGTCCAGAATGCAGTGCCCTGTGCTGTGCCAGGGGTCAATCAATTTGTCACTTTCCCGTAAGGGGGCGTTGCTGGCGCAGTGGAAGCCCAGCTTTTGGGCAAAAATCAGTTGCGCTTCATAGCACAGGGTGCCGCCGCTATATAGACCCCGCAGGTATTTGCGGGAAGGGGTCTTGGGCAGGGTGACCAGATGCCGGTGCTGATTGCCGCCGGCTTTTTTGGGGCTGAGATCAGCGCCGGAGAGAGCCTGGCAGGCTTTGAGCGCCGCTTCGGAAAGCGTTTGGGCCGGCAGCAGGTTTTTCAGCAGAGGAAGCTGCACTTCGCCCAGAAAGTTCACGACCACGGTCTTGGTTGTGGCAGCGATCAGTTCCATCAATTCATCAATTACGCCCGGATGGGGCGGTTTGGCGATCAGGACGATCACCTCCGTATCCGAATCGGCGATCAGGCGTTGCAAACACTGCCGCAGCATCAATCCGCCGATTTCCTTGCTGCCGTCACGTCCCCCCGTGCCAAAAGCCTGGCTGATTCCGGCGCCCAGATTGTGGATTTCGCTGCTCACCGCCTGCAGACCGGTTCCGGCGGCGGAAACGATGCCGATTCCACCCCGCCGGACAGCATTGGCGAAAGCCAGCGGAATTCCGTCCAGAATGGCGGTGCCGCAATCCGGACCCATCAGCAGCAGACCTTTGGCCAGCGCCAGTTCCTTCAGTTCCCGTTCCACCGCCAGCGGCACGTTGTCCGAAAACAGCATCACATGCAAACCCAGTTCCAGCGCCCTTTTTGCCTCTGCCCCGGCATGTTTTCCCGCCACGGAGATCAGGGCCAGATTGGCTGCGGGATGCATCTTCAGCGCCGCTTCCAGGGAACGGGGTCGATAGCCGCTGGCAGTGGGCTTCCCGCCGCCGATTCCACCCTGTTCGATCCAGCGCAAAGCCGTCTGCACAGCCTGTTCTGCCAATTCCTGCTGCTCCGCCTGCACGGCGATGCAGATGCTGTTGGGATCGGCGGTTTCAAACTCCGGCAGCAGCATTCCGATGCCTTTCAGGATGGCTTTGTTTTCCTCGCTGGCAACCACAGCCACCGCTTCCCGGACCCCCTCCTCCTTATGCAGGGCTTGCGAGAGCAGCATCAGCTTCACCGAATCCAGATATCTGCCCTGCAGAATATAACTTGCGCTATGCATCATCCTTCCTTTCTTAAATCCATCTGCCAGGCACTGTAAAATCCCAGCAGGCTGTCCGCACCGGAGGAGGAACCATGGCTCAGGATCCGCTCCAGCACTGGCTCCAGGCTTTTGCTGGCACCGATCAAGGCCAGGCACAAATCCGTAAAATCCTCATCCGGGCAGCCCTGCCCGGCACAATATAGCAAGGTGTTGACCAGCAGATTGTTACCTTGTGAGGAATAGAATATTTCGCTGCGCAGTTTTGACAACCTGTTTTTTTCGCCAAAGCCGCGCAGATACAATCCCAGCAGTAAACCGCAGAGGAAATCGTCACCACCCGGAGTGCTGCCCAAGCCTTTGCCCTTCAGGGTTTGGGCTGCTGAGCTGAACTTTCCCTTTTGAAGCAAATCCCAGCCCAGGCGATAGCTTTTAAGCAGCTCTTGGGCGAACCTGCCCCTGATCTCTGCCTTTTTATCAAACAGCAGGCAGTGGAACAAACTCCGGCTGGCCTGCCGCTGCAGAAAGATCGTAAACCGCTTCCAACATTGGGGATCCACCACCGGTGGTTCCGGCAGTTTGCTGGCCAGAGCGGAAAAATAGAGCTCAGTACTGGTTATGGGAAGCCTGATGCTGTCGTTGAGGATCAGCTCAGCCCCGCTTCGTTGAACACAGTGCAGGGAATCCAGCTCCAATCCGCTGATCCTGATCCCGAAGGCAGAGGCGGGGCCGGAGCCCACGCCCACATTGACCACCTGGTCCCCAGCCAGAAAATTCAGGCTATGCTCAAAGCGGCTGTGGATCCGGTCCAGCCTGGCATAAGGAACCCGGTCGCCCAGGCTGAGCAGACCAAGCCTCCTGGAAGGAAGACCATTCCGCTGTTCCGCCGGATATACCGGATTTTGGGGGTGGGGGTCTTGTTTGTGCTCCATAACCGATAGATATTTTGCGGCTGCTTTGCTGTCAAGCATAATGTCGGATCACGGCCGGAGAGCCGATCGTTGCAGATAGTAGATTCGAATGCCAAATCAAGCTTCCTCATCCTTCAGATCACAAACCAAATTCAAAATCCCAACTATCCAAATTATGCCTCAAACTTCCAAAATTCACCTGCCGCTCCCGTTACCAATACGGAATCATTACGGAGTCATTACGGATTAACTCCGTAATGACTCCGTAATGATTCCGTATTGCTCGTAGGGGCGGACGCCGATCCGCCCCCTATTTTTATGATTTTTTCACAATGAGACATGAGGGAAATGAGGGCAAGAGGGCAAAAGGGCAAAAGGGCAAAAGGGCAAGAGGGCAAAAGGGCAAAAGGGCAAGCTGCGCCGGGATATTGGGGTGGCGAGCTCCTGTTCGCCACAGCGGCCGGCAGGCCGCTTCAGCAGTGGGCACTCAAGCTCAGCGGCCGACCGGGCACTACAGATATAACCAGCCAGGCTCTGCGGACAATGGAAGCCTCAACAGGCAGCGCTGCTGCCTCTGCCGACCAGAGATCGGCAGCCCTA
>CAZVXK010000088.1:0-11419 GCA_964631665.1 uncultured Candidatus Cloacimonadota bacterium
CATTACGGATTAACTCCGTAATGACTCCGTAATGATTCCGTATTGCTAAGGGGAGCCATGGGTGATCCGGAAATTGGAGTTTCAGGTTAGTGTTGGCTTGGTCTCAGAGATGGGTGTTCTATGGTTGAATGGAGGAATAAATCGGATTTATGGCAGAATCAATTATTTTCTAAACTTTATCATCTCATTGCGATACAGAGCCGTGTTGAATATTTTCAACATATAAAAATGAATTTTACACAAACAGCACCTTTATTTCTTTAATACATACATGATACTTACATACCATCGTAATCTGATATCAATCTATTTACTAGCTCTTAACTGTCAAGTCTATATTTTTAGGGCACAACAATAATAGTGTTTTTGGGGTTAGAATACGTAAGTACTTGAAAACTTGACATGATTTTCTTCGATTTTCTGAACAACTGTCAAAGATGAGCCATAATGGCCTGATACATCGTGTGAAACTGGATTATCTGATACAGTTGGAAGCCGGAGCAAGGTTACTATATCGTCGGTTAACCTATTATTTAACAGCTCAGTGTTGATATATTTCCACAGCCTTGCCGAAATATGAAGTAGATGGCGTAATTTTCGCTTGACTATTTCAGACTTGTATTATAAAGGATATATAACGTTCCCTGAAACATGGAGGATCAAATGAAGTATTTTTGCTTACTCACGCTTGGAGTGGTGTGTACTCTTTCTATGCTGGGAGCTTACACCGAAACAGAGCCTAATAACTCACCTGGCCTGGCCAATGTCATCCCCCAGGGTGGATATGTAGTTGAGATCAATGGAGACTTGTGGGGATATGGGGATATAGATTGGTTCAAGTACTGGGTGAATATATTCAACTCGGTCACCGTAAGCCTCGAGTATTATACCGATAACAGTCTGTATGTGCTCTTATGGCATGGAGTAGGAGGGGGGCTAGATTTCGCCCCCTTTGCACGCTTGGGATGGGATCCTCTCAACCAACCCTGGCTGTATCAACTTAACTACACCTTAGGTCCGTCTTATCAATCCGATTACCAGTTTTTGGAGGTGGATTCACCATTTGAGGATGTGCCCTATCCGATATACTACCGGATCAAGATCATCAATCACACCGATCCCACTTTTCCGGTGGTCCTGTCAGGATTCAACGCCGTCCAGAACGGCAGTTTCGTGGGTGTGACCTGGACCACGCAAAGCGAGACCGGCATGAGTGGTTACAACATCCTGCGCGGCCACAGCAATGAGCTGATGATGGCGCAGCAGGTGAACCTGGGCCTGATCCCCGCCACCAATACCTCCTCCCAGCATGTGTATAACTATCCCGACACGGAAGTGAACCTGGGCGACACCTACTACTACTGGCTGGAAGCGGTGGAAGACGATGGCACGGTGGAATACTTTGGAAGCATCATGGTGGTCACCCATCCCCCCACCGATGATCCCAATCCTCCTGCGATCACTCAAACAATGCTCAACTCAGCCTATCCCAATCCCTTCACCAATTTCACCACGGTCAGCTTTGAAGTTGACCAGAAGATGGATGTGAACCTGGAGATCTATAACCTGCGCGGACAGAAAATCACCACTCTGTTCAGCGGAGAAGCCGATCCCGGCATTCACAGATACAATTGGAACGCGGTGGATCAATTTGGCAGGCAGTTGCCCCATGGCATCTATCTGGTGAGAATGACCACGCGTGACCATGTGTACCAGAAAAAGATGGTACTGCAATAAACAAACGCTTGAGAGCGTTAAAGATCAAAGGCGGTGGATGGATTCCACCGCCTTTTCTATATCTGCTGGAGTAACTTCTATATCTTCAGCTCCAAGGCATTCACCACGGCTTGCTGAAGCTCCGGCCGTTCCTTCAGATCGCTGCCCAGCAGGAATTCGCGGCGTTGCTGGAAGCGGTCTTTGAGCAGGGCAAGATAGTTTTCCATATTGCCGCGCCTGGCTGGATCGTAACGATCATAATAGCCCGGCAGGATTCTTTCGATGCTGTCCCGGTTGGGGATCATCGCACCGGGAAGCAGGTTCCAGTCCTCCCACTCGATCTGGTCAAGTAGCAATGCGCTCTGCAGGGTGAGTGAAGTTTTGAGGGGAATGGCTTCCAGGATGTCGTCCGATTCCTTCCAATAACCGCGTGAATTGAAACAGTAGATGGCGGCACCTGTTTCCGCCACATGAAGGAAAGCCTCCACATCACGGAAGAGTTCATAGACCCGGAAGGGATTGGCAAAGGGTTCGAAGACCAGTTTGTTGAGCTCTTCCTCGGTTACATTCTCAGCCCGATTGCGTTGGGTCATCAAGGCGGCGCCCATGGCGATGGCAAGGTATTTGTCCCTGAATTTAAGCGCAGGGGGCAATACGGAATCCTTCATCAGCCACACCAGGGCTGTGGGAAAGGCACAACGGTTCACATACCGGCCCAGGAGGCTGCGGTCGAGCAGCGCCCTGCCATTGGAATTGCGTGCATCCAGCCCCACGGGTAGTGCTTTGCCATCTTTTTCCACCACCAGATGGTTCATCAGGGCGAGGGCAAATTTCCAGTCCGGATGATCGGGTGGACGGCTGTCCGTCTTGTCAAACAGGGTGGGTTCCCACACGCGGCAGAGCTTGTTTTCCAGATCGATCTGGAAGGCATCGTCATGCAACACCACCTTGGAAAAGCCAGCGGGAAGGGTGCCCTCGTTGTCGTGGCTGTTGGTATGCGAGGATTTGCCGGTTCCAGACAAGCCATAGAAGGCGATGGAACGCTTGCCCAGCTTGTGATATTGGGGATCGGTGCAGGTGCCAAAGTCAATTTCCTTGATCCCGCCATGGCAGGCAGCCATACCGATCCTGATGCCGGAAGTCCAGGCCAGGGTGAGGGTTCCCTTTTTGCGTTCACCAAAGTAGCGCATGCCCAGGTTCACGATCACATTGTGCTTTTCATCCACCAGAGCCAATTGCGGTGCGCCCACGTTGTTGTAGAAAGGATCGTCGCAGGTCCATTCGTTGAAGGCGATGATGATGATATCCTGGATGGGTAGCTTGGGGCTGCGTTCATATTGATCTTTAAGCTGTTCATAGGGAGCGAAATTGAGCAGCCAGTTATACAGATTTGCCACATCGGTCTCGGTGGTCACGAAGGTGGCTTTGATCATCAGGTCTGGATCCATGCCCAGGATGGCTTCCGTCTTGATCAGAGGATAGTGTTGCATCTGCCACACTGCTTCGCGGAAATCGCCTTCCAGCTTGTTCTTCTGGGTGGCGTTGAGACGATGATAGAAGCGTCGTGCCTTTGCCGTTCTGCCGATGATGTTTCCATGGCAGTCGTTCAACACTTTGGCACCGGAGGGAAGGTTGTGAAGTTTCACGAATTCCGGATATACAGGCAGGCTGGTTTCCATCACCCCCGGTTGTTTGCGCGCCATTTCATAGGCCTGGCGGATGTCAATTCTGCGCACCTTGTTGTCGTTCATCAATGTCTCCGCAATGGCGCGGATGGGAGACATTTCCTTGAAGCTGCCATAGTATTCGGCACTGCTTTTGCTTGCCATGGTTCCTCCCGTTATGGCTTTATTTATTGTATGTTATAATCTTTTAAATCAGGGGATATCCTGAATCTGGTCAGATGATGTTCAGCTCTTTGCCGATGTGGCGGAACTTATCCAAAGCGAAATCGAGCTGCTGACGTGTGTGCGTGGCCATGAAGGAACAACGGATGAGGCAGGAATTGGGTGGCACGGCCGGCGGCACCACAGGATTGATGAACACCCCCTCCTCGCCCAAACGAGCCCACATATTGAAGGCAGTCATCATATTGCCCACATGCAAGGGTATCACCGGAGTGCAGGAAGTTCCGGTATCATAGCCCATCGCCTTGAATTCGTCCAGCATGTAATGGGTGTTTTCCCAAAGGCGGGCTATGCGTTCCGGCTCCTCCTTCATGATCTTCAGGGCTTCCAACACGCTGGCAGTGGAAGCCGGAGGCAGGGAGGCGGAAAAGATCAGGGCGCGTGATTTGTGCTTCAGATAGTGGATCAACTGCTCGTCGGCGGCAATGAATCCACCCACCGAAGCCAATGATTTGCTGAAGGTGCCCATGATAAAATCGGTCTTGTCCGTCAAGCCATAATGCTCGGCCGCCCCGGCACCATTTTTACCCAAAACGCCCAGGGAATGGGCTTCATCCACCATCAGACTGGCATGGTATTTCTGCGCCAATTCGGAGATCTGATCCAGAAAGGCGATGTCCCCCTCCATGGAAAAGATGCCGTCCACCACGATCAGGCAGTTCTTGCCGTGCACCTTTTTTAGGGTGTGTTCCAGGCTGCGCATGTCGTTGTGGTTATAGCGCAGCATGGTGCCCTGGGAGAGCAGGCAGCCATCGATGATGGAGGCGTGGTCATATTTATCCGTGATCACATATTCGTGTTTGAGCACCATGGCCGAAATGCAGCCCACATTGGCCTGATAGCCCGTGGGATAGGCCAGGGAGGCTTCTTTGCCCACCAGTTTTGCCAATTCCGCTTCCAGCTCGATATGGATGTCCAGAGTGCCATTGAGGAATCTGGACCCGGCACAGCCACTGCCATATTTCTGGACAGCCTTGATGGCGGCTTCCTTCACCCGGGGATGGGTTGTGAGCCCCAGATAGCTGTTGGAACCCATCATCAACACCTTCCTGCCGTTGCAGATAACTTCTGTATCCTGTTCCGACGAGATCTCGCGGAAATAGGGATAGTAACCCATTGCCATCGCCCTGCGGGCATCCTGAAAAGCGTAACATTTGTCCAGTAGACTCATTTATACCTCGATATCAGATCAAACGGAATTTCTTGAGATTGGTGTAAAGCTCGCGCACCAGACTATAGACCATATAGGCCAGTGGAACTGAGATCAGCATCCAGAGTATGCCTCCGAACCAGCCGCCGGCCAGCACCGTCAGCAGCACGATCAAAGGGTGCATTTTGATGGTCTTGCCCACTACCACGGGGTAGATGATGTTGTTGTCCACTACCTGCACCAGATACAAAGCCAGAAAGGCATAGAGCAACATGATGAGTGGTTTGCCGCTGATCAGGATCACCAGTGCTGCGATCGCCGCTCCCGAAAGCGGGCCGAAATAGGGAATGATATTGGCCACGCCTGCCGTGATGCCAATCAGAACTGAATAGGGAACCCGGACTATGGACAGCGCCACCGAGACCATGATGCTTACCGCGATCACCTCAAAGATCATTGCCCGCAGGAATCTGCCCACCGTCTCATCCAATTTGTTGATCAGGATCAGGGAGAGTTCGAAATAGCGGTTCGGTATAAAGCTGATGATCGCCTTGCGGAATTTTTGCTTGTCCATCAGCAGGAAAAAACTGATCAGGGGTATCGTGGCAATGAAGGAGAGGGTGCTGATGATGGATTGGTAGTTGTCGATGAGGATCTTGGGCAGCTTGCCCAGGTTTTCCTCGGCTGAATGTATCGCATTATAGAAGCTGTCCGCAAGACCCAGATTGGGGATCTGACTGTCCAGATTGACCAAAAACTGATAGATCGAACTGACAAAGGGCAGGGAAATGATGTAGTCGCTGGCGCTGGTTTCCCCTGCAGTCAGAGTATCGAACAGCTCTTTGCCCTGCTGCACCAGGTCCGGAACGAAGAGAGCCGAGAACCAGGCGATCACACCAGCGATAATGGCATAAACCAGCAAAACCGACAACCAGCGGGGCACCCGACGAAATTCAAACCAGGATACCAGCGGATCCAGTACATAGGCAAACACCACCGACAGGAGCACATAACTGATCACCCAACGATAGAAGATCGCCGCAGCCACTATTACTACGGCTATTAATATATAGAAGCTGATCCTGGTCCAGTTCATTGTTCCGGTTCGGACACCAGAGTGGCAATATGCCTGCTCAGAAAATGGCAGCAAGCAGTTAAAAGTTTGATGCCCAGTGCTTTGTTCTTGGTCACCAAGTCCCAGAAATCGTTGCGGGACAGCGCCAGCACGGTAAGGTCGGTGAGGGCTTTGGCGCTGCTGGAACGGGTGTTTTCATAAAACAGGTCTATAATGCCGATGAACTGGTTCCTTTTCAGGACTGTCCTGCCTCCGCTGCTGAATTTTCCGCAAACCTCCAGCTCCCCTTTTTCCACAAAGAACACGGCTTCCAGGGGATATTCTTTCTCGAACACCGTATCCCCGGCTTTGAACTGGCGCCGGTGAAGATAGTTGTGCAGCAGATGTAGTTCAAAGTTGGACAGTCCCTTGAAGATTACATAACGGCGCAGTTCGTGATGATGGGTCTTGGTGATAAAGTAGTGTTTCAACCTGCGGATGATGGTCACAGCCATGGTCATTCTCCCTTAGCCACTGATCAACGGCACAAAGGCGCAGCCACCGTGCTCGGTAATGATGTATTCATTGTTGGTTCGGATCACTTTGGTGAGGATCTGATAACCCCCAGCGCCCACCGGTACCACCATGATCCCGCCTTCGGCAAGCTGTTCCTTCAATTTGGAGGGAATGGTCAAAGCAGCGGCACTTACAATGATCTTGTCAAATTCCCGGTGCGGCGGATAGGCTTTCTGCCAACCCTGGGTGCCATCGCCGATGCGGAAGTGGATGTTTTTGTAGCCCTGTTCCTTCAACACCTTCTGAGCCTTGAGGGAAAGCACTTCCAGGCGTTCCACGCTGCAGACCTCCTGCACCAGTTCTGCCAGCAAAGCGCTCTGGTAGCCGCTGCCGGTGCCGATCTCCAATACGATGTCCTCCGGTTGCAGTTCCATCTTTTCCAGCATGATGGCGATCATCAGAGGTTGGGAGATGGTTTGGGAAGCCTCAATGGGCAGGGGCTGGTTGCGATAGGCGTAATCCAGATATTGGGGAAGGACATAGTGTTCGCGGGGCACTTTGGCGATGGCATCCAGCACTCGTTCGTCGCGGATGCCATAGAGACGCAAATCCTGCACCAGTAGCTTGCGTTGGTCCTCAAAGCGCATTATCTGTTCTCAAGCTGCAGCAGTTTATGCTCTTCCAGCCATTCCAGAATGGCGGGGAAGGCATCGCTCTTGGTGATCTCAAAGCCAAGTGGCGAAATGGAGATATAACCTTCTGAGACCGCTTCGGCATCGGTTCCCTTGTGCAGGTCCCAAATCGGCTGATCGCCACCAATGCGATAGGAAAAGCCGTCTTCGTGTTCTTCCATGATACGGATGAAATTGTAGTATTTACGGTGCCCCACCCGGGTGAGGCGGATGCCTTTGATCTGTTCCAAAGGGAGGTTCGGGATATTGATGTTCAGGATCATATGCTGGCCGCATAGCCGGTCCACACCCAAGTCCAGCATTTTCACCATCCACCCTGCGGCAGTGGCAAACACCTGATCCTGATAGGAATTGATGGAAACGGCAATGGCTTTCTGACCAAAGAAACTGGCTTCCACCGCAGCTGCCACTGTTCCGGAATAGTGCACATCCTCACCCATGTTCTGGCCTGCGTTGATACCGGAGATCACCAGATCAACCGGTTGGGTGAGAACCTTTTGCAGGGCGATCACCACACAATCCGCCGGAGTTCCGTCCACGGCATATTCGTTGGGGGCCGTTTGCCTCACCCGCAGATCCTTACGCAAGGTTAGCGAGTGCGAAGCGGCGCTGCGTTCACGGTCGGGTGCAATGATCACTATCTCGTGCCCGGCAACTTTTAGCTGCTCGGCCAGGGTTCGGATGCCGGCAGCATCGATGCCGTCATCGTTGGTCAGCATTATTCTCAATTCCAGGTTCTCCTGTGATGATGTTTAGGGATGCCAGTAGGTCATGAAAAACCAGATTCCGATGGCAATGCCGGCAATGATCAGAAACATCAACCAATACTCCAGAAAGAACTTATGCAGCCTGGAACGGTGCTTGCGCCGGCGTCGGGAAGCACGGGGATCCTTGGCAAAGAGCCTGCCCAAAGAAAAACGGGAGACACTTTTGGTGCCACGATATACCCGCTGCGCCTGGGTGAGCCATTTGGTGTTGCCATTTGCCAGCAGGCAGGGTCGGTAGCCCAGGCTCATCAGGTGGTTCTTCTGGATCTCTGAGATGCCGGTAACGCTTTCTGGATCAAGCTCCCGAACAACAATGTACTTCTTTCTGCTCATCAAATAACCTCGGTTTTAATATCAATAAAAAATCAAATCTTTTTGTCAAGCACAATCTTCAGCAGTTGCCCCTGAAACATCCTCCGGCTCCTGTTTTTTGCTCCCGCAGATTTTTCTCTTGACCGATAGCATGGTTTCATTAGCATAACTTTATATTTGTGGAGGTTCAGAATGCGAACATTATTAATTGCAGTGATGATGATGCTTATCGGCGTGCTGTGTTCCGAAACGGTGGTCTATAGCGATTCCCTGGTGCGGATGGCCAAAAAAGGCAACACGCAGGCGCAGTATGACCTGGCCCAATGTTACTACCATGCCCGGGGAGTGAAGCAGAATTTCAAGACCGCAGTGAAATGGTACACCAAGGCAGCAAAGAAGAAACACCCGGAGGCTTCCTACAGCCTGGGGCTGTCCTATTTCCTGGGCGAAGGTGTGAAAAAGGACTACAAGAAATCTGCCAAATGGATGCTGAGCGCGGCTGAGAACCGGCAGCGCCAGGCGCAAAACTTCATGGGCTGGATGTATTTTAATGGTGATGGCGTGTCCCAAAATTACAGGCAGGCCTGTTTCTGGTGGTGGGTGGATCACTATGCTGGCAACAAGGAAGCATACAATGACATCAGGAAACTGGAGACGGAGCTGGACAAGGCTGAAATCGAGAAATGCCGGCTGCAGGCTGTGAAGTGGCTGCAGAAATTCGATATCTGATCCGGCTGGATCGTCAACTCTGATCCCTGTCCTCTCTGCAGAGCCTTTAATCGCTGAAGCTAGGGCTGCTATAAGAAGCTTCTACCTTCCTTGATGCCTGAACCTCATCAGCAGTCCGTCACATCGGTATTACAAGCCGATAATGGCTTTTGATCCCTATGTAATACGCACTTGTATCCCATCCACCAGAGAGGAGGATACTTGCCCAATTCCGTATCTAATCGCAGCAGAATATTGATTCAAGGCAACCTAATCCCTTAGGATCGATAACAGATAAGTCTGCCAGAATCCAATCCCTTGCTAAAACCGGCGCCAGATTTATCCAACTTCGGTATGAAAATTGTATCAAATCAGGAAAAATGACTAAACCATGGAGTTTCACCAAGATGAATAGAGCCAAGTGGCTTTTCCCCTTTTGCTTGATC
Source organism: uncultured Candidatus Cloacimonadota bacterium (assembly GCA_964631665.1). Taxonomy (GTDB): domain Bacteria; phylum Cloacimonadota; class Cloacimonadia; order Cloacimonadales; family Cloacimonadaceae; genus Syntrophosphaera. The sequence goes on from CAZVXK010000088.1 coordinate 9,269, forward strand.
GTGATATTAAGCCTCTCCTGTCAATTGCTGACCGGGCATGCAGTGCTGGAATCTGACCTGCTGCCCTATCTACCGCGCTTCACTGAAACAGATCCGCCGGTGGGGCCAGTGCGCCCAGTGGCGGAGTTTGAACCCGCCTCGCATGTGCTGATCCGTTATCCCCTGGGCATTCCGGTTTCCCTGGTTGCCCAGCTTTCCAACACCGCCAATGTTATCTGCATCGTATCCTCCACCACGGTTCAGAATACCGCCACCAACGCCTTCAACAATGGTGGAGTGAACATGGCGAATGTCTCGTTCCTGATCGCCGCCTCAGATTCATATTGGACGAGGGATTATGGACCCTGGTTCATCTTCGACGGCAATGACAACTATGGTGTGGTGGATTTCCGCTACAACCGTCCCCGTCCCAACGACAATCTGATTCCCGAAGTCTTTGCCAATCAGAACGGTCTTACCTATTATGGCATGAACCTCTACCAAACTGGTGGCAACTATATGACCGACGGGATCAACACCGCCGCCCAGACCACAATCGCCTACAGCGAAAATTCCTCGCTCACCCAGGCTCAGGTCAACGCCAGAATGCTGGCCTATATGGGCATCGTGAACTACCATGTGCTGCCCGATCCGAATAACACCTATATCGACCACATAGACTGCTGGGGAAAGTTCCTGGCTCCGGACAAGGTGCTGATCCGCAGCGTGCCCTCCACCCATTCCCAATACACTGCCATCGAACAGACCGCCGCCTATTTTGCCTCACAGAATTGCGCCTGGGGCTATCCCTATAAGGTCTATCGGGTCTATACACCTCAAAACCAGCCCTACACCAACTCCCTGATCCTGAACCGCAAAGTGTTTGTGCCGATCATGAACAGCACCCACGATGCCGCTGCGCTCCAATCCTATCGGGACGCCATGCCTGGCTACGAAGTGATCGGGGTGGCAGGAACCACCTCCGCCCCTTGGGAATCCACCGATGCCTTGCATTGCCGGGCTCATGAGATCCCGGACCAAGACATGCTCCATATCAGCCATCTGCCCCATTGGGGAATCCTGCCCTATGCCGCCAGTTTGGAATTCAATGCTGTGATCAAGGCCCACAGCGGACAACCGGTGATCGCCGATTCGGTCTATGTCCGCTATCGGAAAAACCAGGAAGCCTGGCAGACACTGCCGCTATCCTATCTTTCCGGAGCTGATTACTCCGCTTCCCTGACCAACTTCACCCATGGCGACACCATCCGCTATTTCATCCACGCTGCCGACGCTTCCGGCCGCTCCCTCAGCCATCCTTACTTTGCGGAGTTGGATCCGCATATCTTTGTCATCATGCCAGACCTGGAGCCGCCCACGATCATCCACGGCAACGTTCCGCCCTCCATCCAAAGCGGCGAACACTCCTTCTCTGCTGTGGTGACGGACAATGTGCTGGTCGACCGGGTCGTATTTCGCTACCGGATCGATGATAATGAACCGGTGGAAATGGACATGGCCACCGATCCGGAAGCTTCACCCGATTACTGGTATGTGAGTGTCCTGCTGGATTTCGTAAGCGGACAGCAGAATTTCTACTACCAGATCGAGGCCTGGGATGCTGCCAATCCACCCAACAGCGCTTGCTACCCCTGGCCCGGCGAATGGATCTCCGTTCCCATCACCGGCGTGGCAACCTCTGATGATCTGCTCCCTGCTTCGGATACAGGAATCCTGAGTCTATATCCCAATCCCTTCCGCAACACCCAAAATGGCAATCTTTACATCCTCTACAATGCCAAAGCCAATGCCCCGGTGGAACTGAAGGTCTTCAACTCCAGGGGACAACTGGTTCATCAGGCCTCCGGACGCTCAGAATCTGCCGGAAACAATAAATTTGTCTGGAAAGGTGTGGATGATCGGCAACAAAATGTAGCTTCCGGCATCTATTTGGTGCAACTTACCATAGATGGCAAAGTATTCTCTGGCAAGGTGTTAATAACCAAGTAAGTGATTGTGGAAAACATTCAACAGGATATAATGAAAAAAATCCACAAAAAATCCTTGACAAAATAGGCTGGGTATTTATCAATGAACTCAGCCTACAGACCCTACATAGAATGCCCTCCGAGCAGTGGGGATGCCGCCCGGCATTCCCCACTGTATTTTTTT
>CAZVXK010000089.1:0-11160 GCA_964631665.1 uncultured Candidatus Cloacimonadota bacterium
TCTTATTAGCAATACGGAATCATTACGGAGTCATTACGGAGTTAATCCGTAATGACTCCGTAATGATTCCGTATTGGTAACGGGAGCGATGAAGGTTCGGACAGGGAAAACTTGCGATTCGAGCAGGGTGGGATTAGATTGTTAATGATCATTCAAACAATGTCCAGAAAGCGATCATGAAGTGATCAAGGGATTCCGGACTGTCCGGTAAACAGAATTAAAACGATGACGACACAGGGGAGAGAGGATGAAAAAGCTGCTATTGTTCTTTGCGATGCTGCTGCTGGCGGCTGGAATGCATGGCTGGGGGATAGCCCAGATCAACCGTGTGTATATAGATCCCAGCCGGGACAACCGCCAGATCAGCTCCGTGATCTATTATCCGGTGGCGGAAAAAGGCGCCTGGCATCCCAGGACGGCCTTTCCGCTGATCGTGTTCGGGCATGGCTGGATCCTGCCCGTATCCACCTATTCCGCTATCCGGCAGGAGTTTGTCTCCGCAGGCTGGATCATGGCCTTTCCCACCACGGAAGGGAGTCTTTTCCCCAACCATCTGGATTTTGCACTGGATCTGGCTTTCGTGGTGCAGAGCGTGCTGCAGGAAAATGATCAGCCGGGCTCGGAGTTGAACGGCATCGTAGCCCCCTTTTCTGTTCTGATGGGGCATTCCATGGGTGGGGGTGCCAGCGTTTTGGCTGCCACCAATACGGTGGCGTCCGCCCTGGTAACGCTTGCCGCCGCCAATACCGATCCCTCGGCGATCGCTGCCGCCACCCAGGTCAGCCTGCCCTCCCTAACGCTGGCCGGTGGTTCGGACACCATCACTCCGCCCGCGCAGCATCAGGTGCCCATCTTCCAGAACATGGGTTCCAGCTACAAAAGCTATGTATCCTTCAGCGGGGTGGGGCATTTGGGCATCTATACCAACACGCTGGTCTTTGCGGTGATCCAGGCTTGGCTGAACTATACCCAGAGCGGGGACAGTATGGCATTGCACTATTTCAATACATTGCTGGAGCAGCACTTGGACCAGGGGGATCTGGAGTTCATCCACAAGGGCTACCCGGTATTGGCGCAGGACGAGCACCAAAGCCCTCCGCTGCCGCGCCTGGCTGCCCTGCCCAATCCCTGCAATCCTGCCAGCACGATCTATTACAGCCTGGAGCGGGATGCCGAGGTGAGCCTGGAACTCTATGACCTGAAGGGCAGAAAATTGAGGTGTTTATTTGCGGGCAGGCAACCCCGCGGAGAGCATTCTGTGTGGTTTGATGGCAAGGGAGGGGACAATCGGTTTCTGGGCAGCGGGATCTACATCCTGCGGTTGTGCCAGGAGGGTCAGCAGTCGATCAGCCGGATCACGCTGGTCAGATAGACAGCATTGAAATAGCTTTCAGGGCAGGGCTGGGGCTGGAAAGTCTTGACAAATAGAGTTCCTCACAATTGTGGTCTCAACACATAGCGATAAGATCAATCAAGGAAGATAAATGCGTTTTGAAAATGAATTGAAGCTGATCAAGCGGGCCGTGGATGAGATCCTGCCAGTGGAGGATCTGATCGCCAAACTTGAAAGCAGCGAACGAACCGGAAAGCCCCTCCGCATCAAGTTTGGGATCGATCCCACGGGCTATGATGTGCATATCGGGCATCTGGTCCCGATCCGCAAGATGCGGGATTTTCAGGACCTGGGGCATACCGGGGTGATCATCATCGGCGATTTCACCGCCCAGATCGGTGATCCCACCGGCAGGGACGAATCGCGTCCTCCGCTCACCCATGACGAGATCCTGCGCAACAGCGAAAAATACATGGATCAGCTCTACAGCGTGCTCAAACCCGATCAAACCGAGGTGCGCTGGCAGAGCGAATGGTTTGGCAGCATGGGCATGAGCGATGTATTGAAGCTGATGGGAAAATTCACCCTGGCTCAGTTCATGGCGCATGACACTTTCCGCGACCGTTTCGAGCAGGGGCTTCCGCTGGGCCTGCATGAGATCATGTATCCTCTCCTGCAGGGCTACGACTCCGTGGCGATCAACAGCGATGTGGAACTGGGCGCCACCGAGCAAAAATTCAATATTCTCTGCGGACGCGATATGCAACGCCACTTCGGACAGGAGCAGCAGGTGGCGGTTTTGAGCCCCATCCTGCTGGGCACCGATGGGGTGAACAAGATGAGCAAGTCGCTCAACAACTACATCGCCGTGTTCGATCCACCCAATGAAAAGTTTGGCAAGGTGATGTCCATCCCGGACAGCCTGCTGCTCAACTATTACCAATATGCCGCCAATTCCGACGAGGACACCCTGGAGCAGGTGAAACTGGAACTGGAAACTGGCATCAATCCCATGCTGCTCAAGAAACGCCTCGCCCGTGAGATCGTTGGCTTCTACCATGGACTCTGCGCCGCCCAGGAAGCGCAGTCAGCTTTTGAAGCCCTGTTCTCCCGTAAGGAAATTCCGGATGACCTTGAAGAATACAGTTGTGCGGAACCCCGAATAAGAATTACCAAGCTGCTGACCGACAGTGGATTATGTGCCAGCGGAGGGGAGGCCAAACGCCTGATCCAGGGCGGGGGAGTATCCCTCGATGGCGAAAAGATCAGCTCTCCCGATACCGAGATCGAACTGAAGGACAATATGGTACTGCGGGCGGGGAAGCGTAAATTCATCCGCATCAGGACGATCTGACATGAACCTAGTCAACACACAGGCCATCCAATATTTCCTGAGTGCCATCATCGTGGGACTGGTTTTTTATTCGATCATTCTGCACGAGGTGAGCCACGCGCTGGTCTCGAACTGGTTAGGTGACGACACCGCCAAACGCCAGGGCAGATTGAGCCTGAATCCGCTGAAACATATTGACTGGTTCGGAACGGTGATCCTGCCCCTGATGCTGTATTTCACTGCCCGGGTGATCTATGGCTATGCCAAACCGGTGCCCATGAATCCCTATAACTTTAGCAGCTACAAGCGGGATGTGGGTTTGACGGCGTTGGCGGGGCCGCTCACCAACATCCTGATCGCTATCAGCTTTGCGCTGGTCTATCACCTCAGTTTCAACATGTTTTTGGCCTACATCAGTATCTATGTGGTTTTTTTCAACCTGTTGCTCGCCTTTTTCAACCTGATCCCGATCCCACCCCTGGATGGGTCCAAGGTGCTGGGCATGATCCTGCCCGACGAGGCTTATTTCCGTTGGACGGCGCAGGAACGCAAGGGGATGATCTTCCTGTTTGCTCTGATTCTGATCTCCAGCCTGTTGGGCATCAATATCTTTGGCAGAATGGTGATCCCGCTGATCCGGCTGGCGATGACGGGCCTGGGAATGCCGTTTTAGTGATTAGTGATTAGTGATTAGTGATTAGTGCTGGCCTGGATGTAGGTTAGTGGTTAATGGTTAATGCTGTGCTGATTCCGGGATTGGGAACCAATAGAATGATCCCGCCTTTCCACCTTTCCACTTTTCCACCTTTCCACCTTTCCACCTTTCCACTTCCGACTGGTTAATAAATTGCATTACAAATAAATAAAAAAAAGGAACTGAACATGGAAATCAATCAACTGCTGGAATTGATCGCACTACATGAAGTTAAGGCGATCGACCTCAAGTATTGCGGACTGGACGGACACTGGTATCATATCACTTTTCCGGCACGCCGGATCGAGACCGTGCTGGAGCGGGGCGTTCCCTTCGATGGATCGTCAATACCAGGCATGCGTTCGGTGGAATCGGGAGACATGGTGTTGATGCCGGATATCTCCACCGCCCATCTGGATCCCTTCTTTGAAACCCCCACCTTGCGCATCATCTGCTCCATCTGCGATGCTGAGAGCCGGATCGGGATCAAAAAAGATCCGCGCAGCGTTGCCCTCAGGGCACAAGAATACTTGCTGGCCAGCGGTATTGCGGACAGCAGTGTGTGGATACCGGAACTGGAGTTCCATCTGTTTGACACCGTGGAATATGTGAGCGACCGCTATTCCAGTGGCTACACAGTTACCTCCTGCGAAAGCAAGGAAGCCCTGCCCGATGAATTTGAGGATATCGATGGCGTGGCGCGGCAAGGGGTGAAGGGTTACCACATGGACACGCCCTTCGACCGCTATTACGAGATCCGGCAGAAGATCGTGGATGCCATCGAGGAACAGGGCATCAAGGTGCGTTATCACCATCACGAGGTGGGCTTGTCCTCGCAACAGGAGATCGAGACCGAACTGCTTGCCTTTCCCAAGATCTGTGACGACACCATGGTGATGAAAGACATCATCCGGCGCACGGCCTTGGAATATGGAGTAACTGCCACCTTCATGCCCAAACCGGTCTTTGACCAGGCTGGCAACGGCATGCACTTCCACATCATGCTCCATAAACAGGGCAGGAACATCTTCTATAAAAAAGGCGGCTATGCCGATCTGTCCGATGAGGCGATCTGGTTTATCGGCGGCGTGCTGAAACATGGCCGGGCTGTGGTGGCTTTCACCAATCCCAGCACCAACAGCTACAAGCGCCTGCTGCCCGGTTTCGAAGCGCCGGTGAAGCTATTTTATGGCCTTGCCAACCGCAGCGCCGCCATCCGCATCCCCCGCTATGCCAACACTCCGGAATCCAAGCGTTTCGAATTCCGCACCGGCGACGGCACCTGCAATCCCTATTTCGCCATGAGCGCCATCCTGATGGCAGGTTTGGACGGTATCAGGAACCAGACCGATCCCGCCCAATATAACCTTGGTCCCTTCGATGACAACGTATACGCTTGGAGTGAAGAGAAGAAATCCAGCCTGCTGTCCATTCCCGCCGATCTGAAGGAAGCCATGGAGTGCCTGCAGGAGGATCATGGCTTTCTGCTGGAGGGAAACGTGTTCAACGAGGAATTGATCGAATCCCATGTCAAGCTTAAACTGGCGGAGCATGAAGCGGTGCGGAACCGGGTGCATCCCCACGAACTGATGCTTTACTACAATATCTGATTTACGGAATAAAACTTGCGTAAAACCAACCCTACTAAGAATCCATCCCTTATCAAGAGGTTTTAAATGAAACGAATCGTAATGCTGCTGTTGGCAGTCCTGTGTGTCCAGCTGGCCTTTGCTGCTGCCGACGGACAACTGCCCATCCAGTATAAACAAGCTTTCTCCATAGTGGATAAAAGCTCCAGCCACATGGACATCAGATTCACCCTGCCAGAATTTGAGATCGAGGAAGAAGTGATCGGTGAAAGCGTTTTCCATCGGATCGTAATGCCCGGAGCCGGCTTTACCCTGGACAGCGGCTATCCTGAATTGCCCACCCTGTCCATCAGCGTGGCGATCCCACGCCAGGGCAGCGTGAATGTGGAAGCTATTTCCTATCAGCAGAACCTGCTCAACCAGTTCAATGCCTATCCGGTGCAGCAGGGCCAGGAACTGGAAAGCCCCAAATCCTTTGTGATCGATTATGATTATTATCAGAGTGGGGGCAGCTATCCCACCGCACTGATCGAATACAGCGATCCCATGATCCTGAGGGATTTCCGCATTATCAACATCCAGGTGAATCCCTTCAGCTACAATGCCGGCACTCAGGAGCTGACGCTAAACAGCAGCATCGATTTTCGGTTGAACTACAGCTCCACCCCCGGTATCAATGAACTGGAGGGAGAGCTGCTTTCGGTTTCACCTTCATTTGACAAGATCTATGAATCCATGATCCTGAACTATGATGATTACCGTAACCTGATGTATCACAACACACCCCCGCGCTACCTGCTCATCTATGGCACCAATTCTGACCCCAATTTTACCACTGCTTTGAATGAATATGTCCTCTGGAAACGGCAGAAGGGCGCAGATGTGGACCTTGCCAGCACTGCAGCCAACGAGGCCGGGAATAGCACCACCAGCATCAAGAACTACATTCAGGCTGCCTATAACAACCCCGCCACCCGGCCCGATTATGTGATCCTGCTGGGCGATACCACCGGCTCCTATTCCATCCCAGCCTTCCTGGTCTCCTCCGGGGGAGGGGATTATCCCTATACCCATCTGGCTGGAAATGATATTCTGGGGGATTGCTTCATTGGCCGCATCTCGGTGGAGAACCTGTCCCAGGTGCAACTGCTTTTTGCCAAGATCTACCTCTATGAGAAGGATATCAACCTGGCCACCGCTGATTGGCTGGACCGGATGCTGCTGGTGGGGGATTGGGCTCCCTCGGGCATATCCACAATGTATATCAACAAGTATATCAAAGAAAGGGCGCTGTTTGTAAATCCCAATTACACTTTCACCGAGATCTACAATGCCTCTCCCGCGGCTGCCCAGATCAATGCTGCCATCAATCAGGGAGTTGGATTTTATAGCTACCGCGGCTATATTGACTATGCCCCTCCAGCGGAATCGGCACTGTTTAACAGCTACAAGCTCCTCCATGCGGTGAACATCACCTGTGGCACCAACAACTACTGGAATGGAACCTCGGAGATGGAGCAATTCATCCGTTATGGTACCCCGGCTGTGCCCAAGGGCGCCGTAACTGGAATTGGAATGAGCACCTCCAGCACCCACACCGGTTTCAACAATGTGCTCCACGGTGGCATTTTTGGCGGTATCTTTCAATATGGAATGCGTACCATGGGAGAAGCCCTGCTCAATGGAAAGCTCTATATGTCCCAAACCTACGGGGTTGCCGCTCCCGCCAGTGTCACCAGTTTCACCCACTGGTGTAATTTGATGGGAGATCCCACCATGGAAACTTTCACCGGCACTCCCAACCATTTCAATATCGACTCGCTGGGCTCTATTCCGCTGGGGCTGAGATTGCTGGATGTCAACGTCCGCGACAGCATTAATACGGCGGTTGAGGGTGCTACGGTGACCATCACCCAAAACAACTCCATCATCAGCCGGGGCTACACCGATGAGGAAGGCAACCTGATCCTGGAATTACCGGAGACAATGACTGTAAGCAATTGCGTGATAACAGTATCCAAGCATAATTTCAAGCCCCTGCAGCAAACAGTAACGGTGGACAACAGCGGCACCCTGGTGCCAGGGATCATCGTGCTCGATGACGACAATACCGGAGCCTCCAGCGGAAACAACGACGGCTTGGTTAATGCCGGTGAAACCCTGGAGATCCTGTTTGGGCTCACCAATACCAGTGCAGATCAGATCATGGGGATCGCTGGCTATGCCACCACCAACAGTCCCTGGGTAACCTTTGTGGATTCCCTGGTAACCTATGGCACGATCGCCGGCACACAGCTTGGTTTCAATACCAACCCTGTGGTGATCCAGATCGCTCCAGATGCCCCGCATAATGCCATGATCAGGATGCATTTGATCCTGACGGACAGTCAGAACGGGACCTATGATGTATCGGAATTCATCCCCATCCACAATGCCAAAATTATGTACAATAATTGCCATGTAACCAATGGTGGCAACCAGGTTCTCGACCCCGGGGAAACAGCTGGTTTCACAGTAACCGTAAGCAATACCACTCCGACCGGTGTTGGCAATATCTGGGGGAAGCTATATAGTTTGAACGATCTGGTGTCGGTTACCGATAATACCGCCTATTTCGGGGATCTGCTGCAAAACGTCCAAGTGACACCTGCCACCGATATATTTGAACTCTATGGACGCCCCATGCTGTTGCCCGGCATGATCATTCCCATGCAGCTCAAGCTCTATAATGATGACGGTTTTGTCCAGTGGCTGGATTTCACGCTCACGGTGGGGGTGGTAACAGTGCAGGATCCCCTGGGTCCGGACAGCTATGGTTATGTGATCTATGACGATCAGGACACCGGTTATGATCAATGCCCGGTCTATGACTGGGTTGGCATCGCTCCTGCGGAAGGCGGCTTGGGAACAGCGCTGGCGATCACAGATGCCTGGGCTTCCGGGGATGAGGGGGATCAGGTTGGCGCTGATGCTCTGGAGGTGGTGAATCTGCCCTTCCCCTTCCAGTTCTATGGGATCGTCTATAACCAGATCACGGTATGCTCGAATGGCTTCCTTGCCTTTGGAGTTACGGAAAATGCCGAATTCCGCAATTACCGCCTGCCTGGCCCCATGGGACCCAATCCCATGATCGCAGCTTTTTGGGACGACCTGGCCACCCATTCCCAGAGTGGTATCTACACCTGGTTCGATCGTAACAACCATGCCTTCGTAATCGAATGGTACAATATGAAAAATGGTTATAACGGCTCTTCTCCGGAGACTTTCCAGATCATCCTTTATGACCCGTCAGTGCATTCAACCTCCCTGGGTGACGGTCCCATCAAGATCCAATATCATACCTTCAACAATGTCAATTCCTCCACCAGCAACTACAACCATGGCTGCTATGCCACCATCGGGATCGAAGACCATACCGGGATGGTGGGGCTGGAGTATTCCTATGGCAACCAATATCCCACCGCCGCCTCGCCCCTGGGCAACCAACGCGCCATCTATATCACGAACGTTCCCATCTACCACTATCAGGCGCATGTGATCCTGGGAGAAACCTATATCGGGGATGAAAACGGGAACAATGTCTGTGAACCAGGTGAAACGATCGAATTGGGAGTGCAATTGCAGAATATCGGCAATCTCACGGCGGAAAACCTGATCGCTACCCTGTCCACCAACAATCCCTATATCACGTTGATTCAAGACAGTTCTGAGTATTTCCCCCTGGAGGGGGATGGCTTTGGGGTGAATCGCACGCCCTTCATCTTCACGGTTGCCCCCAATTGCCCCAATGGTACTGTGGTTGATTTCAGTTTGCTGATCGAGAGTGGCGATGCCACCTGGAATCGTTCCTTCAGCCTGCGGGTGGATGCCTCCGTGCTGGCTTACCATTCCTTCATGATCAGTGATGCGGACAGCAACTACAATGGCATTATCGATCCTCTGGAAACGGTGATACTGGTGGTGAACCTTCTCAACAATGCCGATGTCCAGGCCCGGGATGTGTTTGCCACACTCAGCACTGCCAGCACTGATGTGATCATCACCGATCCCATCATCACCCATGCCGAGATCGGGGCAAATGTGATCATGCAGTTCGAGTTCGAGCTGCAATTTGTGGGAGTCGCTGCTCTGGGAGACTATATTCCCTTCCAGTTCAATGTCTCCATCTCCAACGGTCTCCCCTTGAATTCGAATCTGATGATACCCTACAATATGGCCACCATCTTCAATGATTTCGAAACCAACAACGGTAACTTCGTGTCCGAAATGGGATGGCAATGGGGAACACCCACCCAGGTTACACCATACTCCGGAACCAAGCTCTGGGCAACCAACCTGAGCGGAAACTATCCCGACTTTGTGAACTATACTCTGATCACGCCGATCTTTGCCCTGGAAGCTGGTGCCGTGCTCAGTTTCAAACACAGGTATGGCTTTCAACCCGGCTACGACGGAGGCAACATCAGCATCTCCACCAATAATGGCACCAACTGGACCCTGCTGACCCCCCAGGGCGGATATCCCTATTCCAACCTGAGCGGGCTGGGCGGCCAGGCCGGCTATTCCGGTAGCAACGCCAACTGGGAGACGGTTTCGGTGAATCTGGATTCCTATGCCGGACAGCTGGTCATGCTGCGCTTCCGCATGGGTTCGGATGGCTCCACGGGTAACATCGGCTGGTTCATCGACAACTTCGAGCTCACCAATGTGAACCAGAAAACCGGCTACATACACGGTACCGTGATCACGGTCTCAACACTGCCGGTGACCGATGTTCTGGTTACCTCGAACGATCACTTTGCCACCCATCCCAAGGCTGACGGCACCTACAGATTGTATCTGCCCAATGGCACCTATTCCATCACAGCCCTGATGCAATACCACCAGCCTGCCAGTATCAACAACATTCCGATCTCTCCCAACGATCCTGTGCACCTGGCGGATTTCACCCTGATCTATCTGCCGGAGCCGACCGGAGCTGATTTTTACGTTGATAATACGCTCGGTCTGGTGATTCTTTCCTGGATCGAACCTTATGACCCTGTGCTGCCCATCATGGGCTACCGCGTCTATCGGAAGTTCGATACCGGCCCTTATGTCATGCTGCAGCAAACCACTTCCACCAGCTTCAGCGAGACCATCACCCTTGAAGGACACTACAAATACTATGTCTGCGCGCTGTATCTCAATACTGAAGGTGCCCCCAGCAATACCATGGCCTTCAGCTTCCCCTGGGTGGATGCGTCCGATCAACCCACTCCCGGCTTGGTGACCAGGCTTAACCACAACTACCCCAATCCCTTCAACCCCAGCACCACCATTTCCTTCGACCTCGCCCAGGCGGGGGAGGTGAAGCTGCGCGTCTTCAATGTGAAGGGGCAGCTGGTGAAAACCCTGGTCAATGACAACTTTACTCCTGGAAACCACAAAGCGGTGTGGGATGGAAAAGACAGCAGCAACCGCAATGTGGCTTCCGGAGTTTATTTCTACCGCTTGGAAACCAAGGGCTATACGCAAACGCGCAAAATGCTCATGATCAAGTAATCAATTGTCTAACAGGCAGAATCGATCCCATACCCCGGTTTTCCAGAGCCGGGGTTTTTCTTTCATCGCACTATTCAGCTATGTTTGGATGGATAGTAACCATACATACCCGTTCCCACAGGGATGATAGTGCCGGGATTGGCTCAGTCCAGACACAACTCCAGGAACTGTTGCTTTGCCACATTATTCTGGTTGGGAACGAATCTTGCATCTTTTTATCAGAACATTAATTCCATCCCCAGTTTAGAGGTAAAGACATGAAAAGAATAGTGCCATTACTACTGGTGGGCTTGTGTGTGTGTTATGCTTTTGCCGCTGCAAACGAACAACTGCCCATCCAGCATAAACAGGCTTTCTCCATTGTGGATAAAAGCACCAGCCACATGGATATCAGATTCACCTTGCCAGAATTTGAGATCGAGGAAGTTGCCATCGGAGAAAGCGTGTTTCACCGCATCATCATGACCGGAGCCGGTTCCACCCTGGACAGCGGTTACCCGGAATTGCCCACCCTGTCCATCAGCGTGGCCATCCCGCGCCAGGGCAGCGTGAATGTGGAAGCTCTTTCCTATCAGCAGAACCTGCTCACCCAGTTCCATGCCTATCCGGTGCAGCAGGGCCAGGAACTGGAAAGCCCCAAGTCCTTTGTGATCGATTCCGATTATTA
>CAZVXK010000090.1:0-3502 GCA_964631665.1 uncultured Candidatus Cloacimonadota bacterium
GCAAGTGGCGGTGAACCATAAACCACACGTATATATGCAATTACGTCTATTGCAGCCTGGAAGCGGTAATTTCTGTTTGACATAAATTCCAGCCCGAAAATTGTATGAACATGGCAAAGACAAAGGAAAACCAGGTTCCAGAGCTTTATCTGAAAGACGGGGTGGAAGCTTTCAACCAGCTTCTGCCGGATATGATGCGCAACCTCCTGCACAACATGCCGGGGATCGCCTACCGCTGCCGGAACGATTCGAAATGGACGATGCTCTTTTTATCCGACGGTTGCTTTGCGCTCACCGGTTACCAGCCGGAGGAATTGCTCTACAACAGCGTGATGAGCTTTGAGGATCTGATCCTCCCGGAAGACCGCTCGCTGGTGCGTAATGCGGTGATCATGGGAGTTAAAAACCGCCGCAGCTATCAGATGGAATATCGCATCCGCACCCGCGAGGGAACAGTGAAATGGGTTTGGGAACAGGGCAATGCGGTTTTCGACGCTGCCCGCAATCCGCGCTACCTGGATGGGTTGATCACGGATATTTCTCCCCGCAAACAGCTGGAAGAGGAGCTTCAGGCCAATGCGGCGGAGCTGTCCCGATTGAATGTTATCAAGGACAAGTTCTTCACCATCATCGCCCACGACCTGCAGAATCCGGTGTATGCGATCATCTCGCTGGGCGAATTCATCAGCCAGAACTATCAGAACTTCAATCCGCGGGAACTTGATGACTTTATACGCCAGATCAACAGCTCCGCCAAAAGCATCTATCAACTGCTGGAAAACCTGCTGGACTGGACCCGGGCGCAGACTGGCAGCATCCAGATCCAAAACAGCCATTTCCGCTTGCTGCAATTGGTGGAACAGTGCCTGGAAACCATCCTGCCCCATGCCCGCAGCAAAGAAGTGGAATTTCAGCTGGAAATCCCGCGCAAGATCTATCTGTATTGCGACCAACATCTTACGGAAGTGATTCTGCGCAGCCTGATCTTCAATGCGGTGAAGTATTCCCAGCCCAATTCCACTGTCAAAGTGCTGGCGGAAAAACGGGGGTCGGAGATCGCCATCATGGTGGAGGATCAGGGAGTGGGCATTCCCAGAAGCGAAATTGCCAACCTGTTCAAAATCGGCAGCGATTTCCGGCGTCCTGGAACCGGAAACGAAAGCGGAACCGGTTTAGGACTGATCCTGGTGCACGACTTTGTGCGACGCATGAAGGGCAGCATATCGGTGGAAAGCAAGGCAAACCGCTATACCCGCTTCACTGTGCTGCTGCCGGGAGTGGAGAAACGGACTGGTAAAGATTAACAGATTAAGAGATGAACAGATGAACAGAGTTTCCTTAATCATTACAGGAGACAACCTTTCATCTGTTCATCTGTTGAACTGACTAACTGGAGCAAAGTGAATGACAGAGCTGTTTACCAACCTGCGCAACTTCGAGCTGACCCATGCGGTCATGATCGTGATCGGTCTGGTTCTGATCTGGCTGGCAATTGCCCGTAAGTATGAGCCAACTTTGCTGTTGCCGATCGGCTTCGGAACCATCCTCACCAATATCCTCAATTTTGCCGGGTTGGATAAAGGTGGCCCCCTGGACATTCTGTTCCAAGCTGGGATCGCCACCGAGCTATTTCCACTGCTGATCTTCATCGCCATCGGCGCCATGATCGATTTCAGTCCACTACTCAAGAATCCGTTCATGCTGCTGTTCGGGGCGGCGGCGCAGGTGGGGATTTTTGTCACCATTGTGGCGGCCACGCTGTTGGGATTTGATCTCAAATCAGCCGGGGCGATCGGAATCATCGGCGCTGCGGATGGCCCCACCTCGATCTATGTGGCGAACCGCTTTGCCCGGGACCTGCTGCCGGCGATCTCGGTGGCGGCCTATTCCTATATGGCGCTGGTGCCGATCATCCAACCTCCGGTGATCAGGTTGCTCACTTCCAGGGAGGAACGCCGCATCCGCATGGATTATCATGACGAACCGGTGCCCAAGGTTGTGAAGATCATCTTTCCCCTCCTGATCACCATTATCGCCGGCATTTTCGTGCCTTCCGCGGTGGCCCTGATCGGATTTCTGATGTTCGGAAACCTGATCCGGGAAAGCGGGGTGTTGGAAAGCCTGTCCAAATCCGCCCAGAACGAACTGGCGAACCTGGTGACCATCCTGTTGGGGATCAGCATCGCCTCCACCATGGTGGGATCCAGCTTTCTGAAAGTGACCACCCTCAAGATCATCGCCCTGGGCTTGGTGGCCTTCATCTTCGATACCGCCGGCGGGGTGCTCTTTGCCAAGCTGCTGAATGTTTTTAAGAAACGCAAGATCAATCCCATGATCGGGGCCTGCGGGATCTCCGCCTTTCCCATGTCCGCCCGTGTGATCCACCAAATGGGGCAGAAGGAGGATCCCTTCAACTTCCTACTGATGCCAGCGGTTTCGGTGAATGTGGGTGGCCAGATCGGTTCGGTGGTGGCGGGTGGCTTGATTCTTGCATTACTGGGACATTTATAGGAAACACACCATGCAAATCACCCAACGCATCATGAAAGACCTGCTGCAAGCAGCCCGGGAAGCCGCCCTTAGGGCGTATGTGCCCTATTCTGGCTATCAGGTGGGCGCGGCTGTGCTCTGCCCCGATGGCAGCGTTTTCACCGGCTGCAATGTGGAAAATGCCTCCTATTCGCTGACCGTCTGCGCCGAGCGTACTGCTGTGTTCAAAGCTGTAAGCGCTGGCTACACTGAGTTTTCCGCCATTGCGATCTATGTGGATTCCGATCAGCTCTTTCCGCCCTGTGGTGCCTGTCGCCAGGTGCTGTCTGAATTTGCTGCCGATCTGCCGGTGCTCTATGCCAACCGGCTCAAACAGGTTTACAGCAATATCTCCAATCTGCTGCCAGATGCTTTTCAGCTGAAGAAAAATGACTGAGCGCTTTCCCGAACTGGAACATTGCACCCTCTGCCCGCAAGCCTGCGGTGCCGACCGCTATCAGGGCAGCGGCTTCTGCGGTGCGGGGCATCGGATCAGGATCAACCTTAGCCAGTTGCATCATGGCGAGGAACCGGTGCTGAGCGGAAGCCGGGGCAGCGGAACCATCTTCTTCTCCCACTGCAATCTGGCCTGTGTATTCTGCCAGAACTATGCGATCAGCCATCAGGGTTGGGGGACGGATTACAGCCTCGGGAAATGCGCTCAGCAGATGCTGGAATTGCAGGAGCGGGGTGCGCATAACATCAACCTGGTTTCCCCTACTCACTATAGTATACAATTGATTGCCGCGCTGAAGCTTGCCCGAAGGCAGGGTCTCACTCTGCCGGTGGTTTGGAACAGCAATGCCTATGAAAGTGCGTCCACTCTCAGTCGGCTTTCCGGACTGGTGCAGATCTATCTACCGGATTTCAAATATGGCCATAACCTATACAGCACCAAATATTCCGGTGCCAAAGACTATCCCCGGGTGGCACTGCAGGCGGTGAAAGAGATGTGGAGGCAGGTGGGCGGGCT
>CAZVXK010000090.1:3602-10774 GCA_964631665.1 uncultured Candidatus Cloacimonadota bacterium
TGGGTTTTACCCGAATCTACGTCCAGGAGCTTTCCTGCTCGTCGGATTGGACACCGGATTTTCTGGAGCCCGTCCGGCAACCCGAAACCATCCACAACCATATCAACGGATTCTGACTACCATGACCAAGACCAAGATAACTTTTTGCCTGCTGGCATTGCTGCTGGGATTCAGTGTTCTGCCTGGCAAGATCAATGTCTATCTGAGGACGGAACGCAGCTACAAGACCATCGAGACCACTGTGCTGGACAACCGGGACTATGTGTGCATTGATGAGATCAACGCCATTTTCAATTCCGTTCTGAAACAGGAGTATACCGACCACCGCGTCCATCTGCATCTCTATAGCGAACAATTCATCTTCCTGCTCGATTCCTCTTATTACAGCTTCAAGAATCAGGTCTTCAACATGCATTATCCTGTGTTGCGCAAAGGGGACAAAGTGTATCTGCCGGGTACTTTCGTACTGGAGCATCTGCCCCTGCATTTCTCCCAGGAGGTGGAATATAAAGCCGGATACCTGTATGTTACGAGGCCCCGCGACCGTTCGGTGAAACGCATCGTGCTCGATCCCGGGCATGGTGGTAAAGATCCTGGTGCCGTCGGTAAAAAAGGCACCCGGGAGAAGGACATCAACCTGGCGGTCTGCCTGAAGCTGAAGCAATTGCTGGAAAGGGAATTGGGGGTGACGGTGCTGATGACCCGCTCGGACGACCGTTTCGTGTCCCTGGGCGACCGCACCCGCTTTGCCAATGAAAACAAGGCAGACCTCTTCGTATCTGTGCACACCAACGCCTCCACCAAGCGCTCGATCAAGGGAATGGAGACCTACTATCTGTCCGCGGCGGTCAGTTCCGATGCCCGCGCCGTGGAAG
Source organism: uncultured Candidatus Cloacimonadota bacterium (assembly GCA_964631665.1). Taxonomy (GTDB): domain Bacteria; phylum Cloacimonadota; class Cloacimonadia; order Cloacimonadales; family Cloacimonadaceae; genus Syntrophosphaera. The sequence goes on from CAZVXK010000090.1 coordinate 4,478, forward strand.
CCTTGGAAAACGATGTGGTGGAACTCTATGAGGGCAAAGGGGAGAAACAGAAGTATGACGATCTCGCCTTCATCCTGAGCGACCTCAGCCAAACTGAGCATCTGGAAAACAGCAACAATCTCGCCTTCTTTGTGCAGCAAAACCTGGTGGCGGGCAGCAAGTCGGAAGACCGTGGGGTGAAGCAAGCCAACTTTTATGTGCTGAGGGGCGCTTTCATGCCTTCCATCCTGATCGAGATGGGTTTCATCTCCAACGCTGATGAGGAAGCACTGCTTGCGAATCCCAAGTACCAGGACCGCTTGGCACGCACCATCTTTGAAGGCATCAAACGTTTCAAATATCGTTACGACCGCATTCGCAATACCTGAGGAACCCATGCCCGACAATGATCTGCCCGATTCTCTTGACCATATCCGCACTGCGCTTGCCACCCAACTGCAGATGGAGGATTTTGCCTCCGCTTTTGATGACCTGATCCAGCTGCTAAAGGAGACCAAGGAGTCCACCCGGCGTGCCAGCCAAGCCAAGAGCGCCTTTCTGGCCAATATGAGCCATGAGCTGCGCACTCCCCTGAATGCCATCATGGGCTTTGCGGAAATGCTCAGAGGGACGCAACTCGATGAGCAGCAGACAGATTATGTGCAGGTGATACTGGATTCCGGACGCCGGCTGTTGACTTATATCAACGAAATCCTGGAGCTGACCAACCTGGAGATGGGCAAGATCACACCCCAAAAAGTTGCCTGCGATATCCCCGCAATCCTGGAGGAAGTTTGGAAGGAGCATCTGCCCAAGCTTACCGCCAAGGGTTTGGACGGGCATATAGAGCTGCAACCGCTTCCTCAGAAGCTGGAGCTGGATGGACAGCTGCTGGGGCGGGTGATCTCCATCATATTGGACAATGCCATCAAATTCACCGAGACCGGCTCTGTTTCGCTGCTGTTCAGCCATGAAGTTATCAACCAAGGCAAGCTGAAGCTGAGCTTCGAAATCGCGGATACCGGCATCGGCATTCCCCCGGAGCAGCTCAGGAAAATCTTTGACCTGTTTGAACAGGCGGATATTGGTCCATCCCGCCGATATGGAGGCCTGGGCTTGGGTTTGGGCCTGGCACAGCGCATGGCCAAGCTTATGGGGGGAAGGATCGAAGTGGAAAGCTGGGAGAACCAAGGTTCGCTGTTCCGCTTCATTCTGATGCCCGGGGATGCCCCGCAATTTTACACCTGATGATTCAGCTTCCGGCTGCCTGAAGCATGCCACTGTCCATACTTTCCGTTAGCCCGCGCAGTTTGGCAGCCCGAGCCGGGCTCAAGGCAGGAGACCAGTTGCTTGCGATTAATGGTATGCCGCTGAGGGATTTCTTTGACTTGGAATTCTATGCTTCGGAATACCGGCTGGAGATAGACTATCTCAGCTCCTCCGGAGACCGCAAGCATACTACCATCCTGCGGGAAACGGCAAAGACCCTGGGTATCGAACCGGAGCCCTACCAGTGCCGCAACTGCACCAACCACTGCCTGTTCTGTTTCATTGACCAACTGCCGCCCGGTCTGCGCTCCAGCCTTTACCAGAAGGACGATGACTATCTCTATTCCTATGCCTTTGGGAACTACATCACTCTGAACAACCTCACCCCCAACGACCGTAAACGTATCATCGAGCAGCATATCAGCCCCTTGTATGTATCGGTGCACACCACAAGTAACAACCTGCGTGCCAAACTGATGGGCTATCAGAAAGACTTTGACATCCTCAGGCTGCTGCGCTACTTCTCGAAACATGGTATTGAATTCCATTTTCAGATCGTCTGCGTTCCCAGATACAATTGTGGAGAGGAACTGCTCAGCAGCCTGACCGACCTTACCAGTGGGGATATCAATACCTTGTCCATCGGAGTCGTGCCCGTGGGGCTAACCCGTTTCCGCCAACAGTTGACTCTCCTCAAGCCCTGCGACCGGCAGCAGGCGAAGGATATCCTGCGGATAACAGAGCAGTTCAAACACTCCGATGCCATCGTGCAAGCGGCTGACGAGCTGTTTATCAAAGCTGGTGAACCCATTCCTGAGCTTGCCTATTACGGCAGTTTTCCCCAGTTGGAAAACGGCATCGGCATGCTGCGGTTGGTGCTGGCCAATTTCAAGAGAAAGAAACGCTCCTTTGCCAAAGAACTGCAGAAATACCGCCAGCGCTATTTGATGTTGACCTCCACTGCTGCTTTCCCCACCGTCTCTGAGATCGCCGCCACCCTGAACCAAAGCTGCGGGGAAGCCTTGCTGCGCGTGCAGATGCTGAGCAACCGCTTCTTCGGGGAGCAGATCACGGTGAGTGGATTACTTACCGCGGGGGACGTCATCAGCCAGTGCCAGGCGGATGTTGATGAGTGCATCATCCTGCCTTCCAACATTTTCAACCATGATGGCTTCACGCTGGACGACTATTCCCAGACCGAGCTCAAAACCGCCCTCCAGCGGGAGTTACTGATTGTGGAGCAAACGTTTGAGGATTGGGAGTGGGTCTGAACAGCGAAAATTCATTTGACTGATATCCACCCTCCCTGAAGATGTGAAAAAATCCCCAAGTGGAGTTGCACCATGCGTGGAAAAACAGTACTGATCTTGTTTCTTCTGATGCTGGCACTGGCATCCTGCCTCAGCGAAAGTTCGCGCCTCGAAAAGGCGAACCGCAACCTGGGCAGCAAGGCAAATCCGATCAAGATGTATTTCGTGCCTTCCATGGAAGCCGGAAAGGTGGTCACCAGCGGAGAAGCCATTGCGGATTATCTGAGCAGGGAGACCGGCTATCAGTTCAAGGTGGCCGTCCCCACCAGCTACGCCGCCGTGATCGAAGCCCTGGGAACCTATCAGGCGGACATCACCTGGTTGGCCACCTATGCCTATGTGCTTGCCAAACAGAAATATGACGCCGAAGTGAAATTCATGACCGTGCGCAACGGACTCACCAAATACCGGGGGCAGTTCGTAGCCCGGGCCGACGATAAGATCACCAGCCTGCAGGACATCGAAGGCAAGGTGGTGGCCTACACCGATGCCGCCTCCACTTCCGGCTACATCTATCCTTCCGCCATCCTCAAACAGCAGGGCATCACCCCTGGCAAGATCACTTTCGCTGGCGGCCATCCCCAGGCGATCCTCTCCGTCTATAGCGGAACCGCCGATGTGGCCTGCACCTATTGGTCTCCACCCGATGCCAGCGGAAAACCCAAGGATGCCCGTGAAAAGCTGTTGGATACCCGTCCCGATGTGCTGGAAAAGATTGTGATCGTGGACTATACAGATTGGATCCCCAACGACACAGTCACCTTCCGTAAGAATCTACCCCCTGAAGTGGAAGCCAAAGTAGTGAAAGCCCTGTATGATTTTTCCCGGAGCGACAAGGGCAAAGCCATCCTGCAGGCTCTGTATGACATCGATGGCTTGGAATATGCCACCGACGCCGATTATGATGTGGTGCGCAACACCCTGAAGATCTTGGGCAGGGACCCTGCCGAAATGCTCAAGTAATCGCTGCAAGCATATGCAACAATTGCAGATCGTCCACCTGCGCAAGACCTACGACAACCAGGTTTATGCCCTGGACGACATCTCTTTTGAAGTGGGCAGAGGCGATTTCATCATCCTGCTGGGTCTTTCCGGCAGCGGGAAATCCACCCTGCTGCGCTGCATCAACCGGCTGATCGAACCCAGCGAGGGGGATGTTCTCTATGAAAACAGGTCGGTTAGATCGCTATCCCGCAGTCAGTTGAGAAAATACCGCCGCCACATCGCCATGGTCTTTCAGCAGTTCAATCTGGTCAAAAACCTCACCGTGCTAACCAATGTCCTCACCGGCAGGCTGGGCTACCATTCCCTGGCCAGCACCTTTTCCCACCGTGAGCTGGAACTGGCCTATAGTTGTCTGGAGCGGGTGGGTCTGAAAGACTATGCCAAACGCCAGGTGAAACACCTCTCCGGCGGGCAGCAGCAACGCGTGGGCATCGCCCGCGCCCTGATGCAGGAACCCAGTGTCATCCTTGCCGATGAACCGGTGGCCAGCCTCGATCCCGCCACGGCGGATTCCATCATGCAATATCTGGGTGAGATCAACCGGGAGGGCATCACTGTCCTCTGCTCGTTGCATTTCCTCTCTCTGGCAAGGCGTTACGGCTCCCGGGTGATTGCCCTCAAGGAAGGCCTAAAGGTATTCGAAGGGCTTCCGCCCGATATCGACAACGCCCGTTTCAAACAGATCTACGGTCAGGAAGCGGAAGAGATCTGAAACCGGAATCCGGGCTTCCCCTTATCCCAGGTCGGGAGGAAGGGAAAGGCTTCGGGATTGGTCTGCTCCCACCTGCTGCCACTCTCCTGCCATAATTGGCAGAGCCACTTTGCTATTGACAAAATCATCCCTTGAAAAATTTGGTTAAAAACTATATTAGAAATCATTGCCTTTATGGAGGATAAATGACTTATACCAAACGCGTTTACCTCTTCGGAAACGGAACAGCCGAAGGGAAGGCGGACATGAAAAACCTGCTGGGCGGAAAGGGAGCCAACCTGGCTGAGATGAATCTCATCGGAGTGCCGGTTCCCCCCGGCTTCACCATAACCACCGACACCTGCAATGAATACACCCGGATGGGGGAAGCCGCCATCCGCGACCTGCTGCAGGACGACGTTAAAGCCGCAGTGCGGCATGTGGAGAACCTGATGCACATGGAATTCGGTTCCAATGAAAATCCGCTGCTGGTTTCCGTGCGTTCCGGCGCCCGTGCTTCCATGCCGGGGATGATGGACACCATTCTGAACCTGGGCATGAATGATTCCGCTGTGCAGGGGATCATCAGAAAGACCGGAAACGAACGCTTTGCCTGGGACAGCTACCGCCGCTTCGTACAGATGTATGGCGATGTGGTGTTGGGGCTCAAACCTGCCAGCAAGGAGGAGGAAGATCCCTTTGAAGTGATCATCCACCACCTGAAGGAAGAAAAAGGAGTGAAGAACGACCTCGATCTGAGCGCAGACGACCTCAAACTGTTGGTTACCCTGTTCAAGAAAGCCGTGAAGGACAATACCGGCCACGATTTTCCCGACGATCCCTGGGAGCAGCTGTGGGGGGCGATCTTTGCTGTCTTCAATAGTTGGAACAACGACCGCGCCATCTTCTACCGCCAGCTCAACGGCATCCCGGACGACTGGGGAACCGCCGTGAATGTGCAGGCTATGGTATTTGGGAATATGGGCACGACCAGTGCCACTGGAGTTGCCTTCACCCGCGACGCCGCCACCGGAGAGAACATCTTCAATGGCGAATATCTGATCAACGCCCAGGGCGAGGATGTGGTTGCCGGCATCCGCACGCCGCAACAGATCACCAAAATCGGTTCCCAACGCTGGGCTGCTCTGGCAGGCGTTTCCGAGGAGGAGCGACGGGATAAATATCCTTCCCTTGAGGAGGCGATGCCTCAGGTCTATCAGGAACTTTTTGAAACTCAACGCAAGCTGGAACAGCATGCCAAAGACATGCAGGACATCGAATTCACCATCCAGGAAGGCAAGCTGTGGATGCTGCAGACCCGCAATGGCAAACGCACCGGATTTGCCATGGTCAAGATCGCCATGGACATGCTTCACGAAGGCATGCTGGATGAAAAGACTGTGCTGCTGCGCATGGAACCCAACAAGCTGGATGAACTCCTTCATCCGGTGTTCTCCCGTGCCGGCCTGGCCGGCGCCAGGGAAATCGCCAAAGGCCTGCCTGCCTCTCCGGGAGCGGCCACCGGCCAGATCGTGTTCTTTGCCGACGATGCCGAGGCCTGGGCTGCCCAGGGAAAAAAAGTGGTGCTTTGCCGGGTGGAAACCTCCCCTGAGGACCTGCGCGGCATGAATGTGGCCAAGGGCATCCTCACTGCCAAGGGTGGGATGACCTCCCATGCCGCAGTGGTGGCCCGCGGTATGGGCAAATGCTGCGTTTCCGGAGCCGGTGCTATCAATATCGACTATAGAAACCGCACCATGACGGTTGACGGGAAAGTATTGAGGGAAGGCGACTGGATCTCCCTGAATGGAAGCACCGGCCAGGTGTTGGAAGGCAAGATCGAGACCGTGGATCCCGAACTTAGCGGCGATTTCGGAGCCATCATGGATTTGGCGGATAAATACACCCGCATGAAGGTGCGCACCAATGCCGACACCCCCAGGGATGCCCGTGTGGCAAGGAACTTTGGAGCCCAGGGCATCGGTCTCTGCCGCACCGAACACATGTTCTTCGAAGGCGACCGCATCAAAGCCATGCGGGAAA